>CAYTAJ010000028.1:9078-28621 GCA_964435725.1 uncultured Algimonas sp. | reverse complement strand
GGGTTACTCGCGCAGCCGAGGATTAAGACCAAAACGGCGCGGGCGCCGCCTTGTGAGACTGTAGGTTTGAGTGAAGCACCATCTGCCCTCGTGGCAGGTGGTTATGGGCGCTGGGAATAGAATGATGTTGACGTTGCGTGTTTGATAACAATAAGGCTGTTTTCAAAAAAGAGACACAGAATGGCCGATTTATTTTCCCCCCTCACACTCAGCAGCGGTTCTGTTTTGCCTAACCGTTTGGCCAAAGCGGCGATGGAAGAAAACTTGGCTGATCCCGGTCAAGTGCCGGGGGAGCGTTTATTTAATCTCTATTCGGCTTGGGCCAAAGGCGGGGCGGGGCTCATCCTGACGGGTAATGTGATGATAGACCCGACCGCCATGACGGGGCCGGGCGGCGTTGTGCTGGAACAAGGCAGTCTCGCAGAAGACGAAACCCGCGAAAGATTTGAGCGCTGGGCGAAAGCCGGAAAAGCAGGCGGGGCGAAACTCGTCATGCAAATCTCCCATCCCGGGCGGCAAGTCTATGCCAGTATGGGGACGCAAGCGGTTTCGGCTTCTGAGACGAAAGTCACCTTGGAAGGCCCGGCGGATAATATGTTCGCCCCGGCCCGCGCTTTGACGGCGGATGAAATTCGGGGCTTGATTAAACGCTTTGCCGATACAGCGCATCAAGCGGAACGTGCCGGTTTTGATGGGGTTCAGATTCATGCCGCCCATGGTTATTTGGTGGCGCAATTTCTTTCGCCGCTCACCAATCTGCGGGAGGATGAATGGGGCGGGTCCTTAGAAAACCGCGCGCGATTTTTACTCGAAACTGTCCGGGCGGTACGAGAGCGCGTGGAGCCAGATTTTATTGTGGCGGTGAAACTCAACTCCGCAGATTTTCAAAAGGGCGGGTTTGATGTGGGCGATGCGCGACAGGTTGTCGATTGGCTTGGCGGCGAAGCCATTGATTTTGTCGAGCTTTCGGGCGGGAGCTATGAGAGCGCGGCGATGATGGGCATGGCCTCTGATGGGCGTGCGCAAAGTACGAAAGACCGTGAAATGTATTTCATTGATTTTGCCAAAGACATTGGGGCGGTCGCGACTATGCCCCTTATGGTCACGGGCGGGGTCACGCGTCGAGAGACAGCTGAAATGGCGCTGACTGAGGGGGTTGATATTGTCGGGGTCGCGCGGGCCATGGCTTATAATCCGAACTTGCCTGCCGATTGGAAAGCAGGAGAAAATTTGGTGACAACTTTACCCGTTGTGACTTGGAAAAACAAAGCGCTGAAAGGCTTGGCGCAAATGGCTCTAACGAAAGAGCAATTAAACCGGATGGGGTCCGGTCTTCCCGTGAAGCCAAAACAGCGCCCGCTCCTCGCGTCAATCAAACAGCAACTCACACAAGCGAAACAAATCAAGCGTTATAAAGCTTGGTTAGCGGGTCGTGCAGAAAGTTAGAGGCCGATACTGCGGTAATGCAGGGCGATATCTTCAATGACGCTATAGAAGGCTGCGGTTCGGAAGTCTTCTAATTCCGGTTTGTTGTCGAGCGCGGTTTTGATGTTCTGATAGGCGGTGCGCATGGTGTCATCCAGACCGGCGCGGACGAGTTCTAATTCTCCTGCGCCTTCGAGATATTCCTGCTTGAAACCCTTGGAGAATGTCATGCCTTGGCTTTCGAGCGCATCAATCAGGATGTTATATTTGCGTTCTTCATTGCGGCGCTGCAAACGGCCAAAGCGGATGTGGTTGACGTTTTTCACCCACTCAAAATATGACACTGTCACACCGCCCGCATTGGCATACATATCGGGAATAATGAACACGCCTTTATCGCGCAAAATTTTATCGGCCATACCTGTGACTGGGCCATTCGCGGCTTCGATAATTAATTTGGCTTTGACGTTATGGGCATTATCAACATTGATAACGCCTTCGAGGGCCGCCGGAATAAGGATGTCGCATTTTTCGCAAATCGCCGCCGCATCAGGCTCGCTAAATTCTCCGCCATCAAATTTAGACAGGTCTTCACCACTCATCATATGTTCGCGTAATTTGCGGATGTTTATGCCTTTAGGATTGCGAATAATGCCACCGCGCTCGATAACAGAAATAATCTTAGCGCCGTCTTCTTCGGCCAAGAAAAGGGCCGCGTGATAGCCCACATTACCTAGGCCTTGGACAATGATTTTTTTGCCGTCCAAATCACCGCGCATATTGGCTGACTTTACATCGTCAGCGTGGCGGAAAAATTCACGGAGCGCATATTGCACGCCGCGCCCGGTTGCTTCGACGCGACCTTCAATTCCGCCTAAGTGAACGGGTTTGCCGGTGACACACGCAATGGCGTCAATATTCTGATTATGGAGACGGCGATATTCATCCATCATCCAGGCCATTTCACGTTCGCCCGTGCCCATGTCAGGGGCGGGGACGTTTAGGGATGGGTGAATAAGATCGCGACGTGATAATTCAAATGTAAAACGGCGCGTAATGCGCTCTAATTCTTCTTCGGTCCAATCTTTTGGATTGATACATAACCCGCCTTTTGACCCGCCAAAGGGCACATCAACGAGCGCTGTTTTATAGGTCATCAAAGCGGCGAGGGCCTCGACCTCATCCTGATTGACTGCGAGCGAATAACGAATACCGCCTTTGACGGGTTCTTTATGTTCAGAGTGAACGGCGCGATATCCGACAAATGTATGGACTTCGCCGCGCAGTTTTACGCCAAAGCGAACGGTATAAGTCGCGTTACAAACACGAATTTTCTCGATCATTTTAGGGGAGATATCAACAAAGCTCGCCGCCCTGTTGAACATCAAATCAACACTTTGGCGGAAGTTAAGTTCTTTGGAGGATGACTGTGCCATGACCCTGCCTGTAATTTTGAACAATTACCCCCCGCTACGCTAATTTGACAGAAAGAAACAGTCTTTTTCTGTCAAATCGCGATAATTTATTTGCGGATTTGGCCGGATATTTAGAATAAGTCTAAGTAATTACGGTCGAAATTGCTCCAATATGGAAGAACTGTCGCAAGATCCGTGTCATTCAGACCGAACCAACGCCCAAGCGTCGCCGCATATTCATCAACGGAGGTCGTTGGAATCAGGCGTCCACGCGTTTCTGTGTAGTTTTGAAGCCCCAAATCATATCCCGGAATATCCCCTAAAATACGTTGGCCTCTCACAGCACCGCCGACAACAAAGTGATGATTGCCCCAACCATGATCTGTACCATCGCCATTGGAGACCATCGTCCGTCCGAAATCTGACGCCGTAAATGTTGTGACATCATTCAGAGTTCCAAGTTCGGACATGGCTTGTTGGAAGGCTGCAATGGCTTGCGAAATTTCTCTTTGTTTATTGGGCAAGGAAATGGCTTGATTGTCATGGGAGTCAAATCCACCGATTTCAGTAAAAAAGACTTGCCGACTTACATTTAGAGCCCCGCGCAAAGAAATAGCTTCAGCGACGGCCTGTAGCTGTCGTCCCAATCCCGTGTTTGGAAATTCGGTTGTAATAGGCGACGTATTTTCAGCGGCTGTCATATATTGAGCCAATGTTTCCTGCCCGCGTTGATTGGCGGTGGCGAGGTCTGATTGTAACACGCTCGCACTGATGTGGTTTTCACTGCCGAAATGACGTCTTAGAATATTTCGGGCGGTTTCTGAGTTCTTTGCAGAACGCAACTTCCATCTTTGGCTTATGATAGAGGCTTCCGCTGTTCCACCCGCTTTAGTTTTGAATTGAGAAACATCACGGCCGCGAAGAAATATATCGCTTGATGATGTTGTAATGGCAGAAAAGGCTCTGTTCATTGTTGGGTCTGCATCCGCCGCAACTTTGGCAAATTTTGCGCCCCAACCATCATTACGGCCCTCAATCGCCATGGACATCCATGTGGATTGTTGGTCATTATGAGAAAATAGGTTTTTCGGTAATCTTGATCCAAAGTTCTCAAAGCTTGAGCGTGTTGACGGTTCTATCAAGGGGCCAACATTACCAACAACAGCCATATCTCCGGCATCATAGAGCGCCTTCAATTCCGTCATGTCTACCGGCAAGGCAAATGTCCGACTTGTGTCTCCAGTAGTGCTACCAATGGAGAGTAAGTTTTCACGATAACGACTCGACTCTGGATTATCAGAATCATGTAAGGCCATTAGGTCAGGCCTTATGTTTTTAAGCGCATTATAAGAGTCCTGGTCATAAGGCAGGACAGTGTCATATCCATCAATTCCGCCTTTGAAAAAGACGCAGACCAAAGCTTTATACCCTGATACGTCCATAGCATTTGCAGATTGGGCGGTTAAAGCAGAGAGCAAACCTGTGCTTCCTGCAAAGCCCAGGGCTGCAGTGGTTTTGAGAAAACGGCGTCGATTGTAATAAGTCATGTGTCGTATCCTCTATTGCTGCGTCATATATTCAGGGCTGGTCACAACCAGTAAGACAGCCAGTTCTGCACGGAGTAATTTGTCGTCTTCTGCATTTTCGGTGGTGTCAGAACGCACCTCGATTTCGGCCATCAAATCTGTGATATTTGTCTTTGTTGCATCAGTCATTCTGCCAAAGGTCAAAAGCTCATCAAGATGGTCAATCATGGCCGGAACATCGTTCCAAAGACGAATGAGCTCGGAGTAATCCGGTTTGAAGCTGACGACATTCTCATTGTCAGAAATTGTGTAAGTCCGGTCCATGATGAAATCAGTCATAAACTCGATATAGTTATTTCGGGCTGTGGCACTCACCAACTGCATTTCGGGTACTGTTAAGCCTTGTTCTCCGGCCATAGTGCCTCCCGGCACAAAACCGGGACGATAGAAATTGAAAACACTCAAGCTACCAAATGGAGCTTGGCCTAGGTCTTCAGCGGTTCCCCAGAAAAGCTTCCCTTCAATTTCTGTTGACACGGGAGAAACATCAAAAGCGCGGGCCCAGTGAACAAAATTAAGAACAGGTTCTCTTACCTTACCGATATCCGTGAGATCACCACTGCCGGGATTTTCATGGCTATTATCAAATTGTGATTCATCCAAAAGAATCGCGGCCAATGTGGCTTCAAGATCGCCGCGCCCTGTTGAGCCAAAACTCGTACCGTCAGGCCCTGTAAAACGACCTGTTTCAAAGGCCTCAGCCACACGCTGAACGTAAGCAGGCTCTGGGTTTGACGCTGTGAAGCGCTGAATTAATTGGCGTGATATAAACGGAGCCACATTGGGGTGTTCAAAAATAATATCAATAGCTTGCTCAATTGAGGCAGCAGCCGGTGTGTTAGGGGCAATCGTGCCCCCTAAAAATGTTTTTTCCAACTCGGAATGATCTCTTTCCTCAAGAGTGAGTGGAAACATGAACCGATCATTCCACTCTTCCGCGGCAGAGTTATCCAGGACCAGTCCAGTGAAAACTCGCGCCAGTCCGCCGATGTCATCATTTGTAAAGGTTGGGATAGGATTGCCGCTGCCATCCAATTTTTCTGTCCCATCCATACTCAGCTCATTCAGACCAATGGTGAAAAGCTGTAAGATTTCTCGGGCATAGTTTTCATCGGGCATTCGCCCTGTTTCCGGGTCGGCCTTTTTATTATTTCTATAAGTCAAATAATCGGACATGGCGGGCGAATATGTAATATCCATCAAGATATCTTTGTAATTCCCGAAAGCGTTTTCGCCGAGAATATCCATGTAGTAAGCCATGGCTTTCGTATTGCTGATGGTACGGTCCGAGACGACAATGATTTGAGAGAGCGCATAGGTCATACGATGACGTAATTGGTCGTCATTCGAAATCATGCGTTTCCAAAAGACGATGTTGTGAGCGCTGTTTTGCGGGCCTTCTCCGTTCATGGCGGCGAGGCGGTCGAGGGTTTGACGTAAGTAAGGTTGATGCGTCATGTTCATCTGTTGACGCACCCAGCTTTCGGCATTTTGGTTAACAAGCCTGTCTAGGTCGGCTTTATCATCACCGAAAGCGGCCACATTTATAAAACGTGAAGCCTCTTCTGTGGAGTCAATTTTCGTTTGAGCCGGTGGCGGAGGAGGCGGTGGCGGTGATGACCCTTGGCCACCCCCGACTGAACCTCCAGAGCTTCCGCCTGACGAACCGCCACCACAGGCGGCCAATCCAAAGCCGGCTAAAAAGACAACACTTGATAATAATATGTGACGCATAAATATGACCCTACCCCCGGCCCAAGTTTATGTATCAGAATAGTGTTTATTTCTTTAAATGAGTCCTAATTAGGGCAGTTAATAATTTATTGCGGCTTAAAGTGTCAGATTTAGTCGTTTTTACCGGCTTTGCGGTCACGGGCTTTTAAGAGGCGTAATCGTAGCGCATTGATTTTGATAAATCCGCCCGCATCTGCTTGATCGTAAACATCGTCTTCTTCAAATGTGACATGCTCTTGCGAGTAAAGCGAATAAGGGCTGTCACGGCCGACAATATCGACACTGCCTTTATAGAGCTTCAAGCGCACAGTGCCCGTGACCAATTCTTGGCTTTGATCAATGGCCGCTTGAAGCATTTCGCGTTCCGGACTGAACCAATATCCGTTATAAATCAGCTCAGCATATTTTGGCATAAGCTCATCTTTTAAGTGAGCGGCCCCTTTATCCAGAGTAATTTGTTCAATACCGCGATGGGCCATTAAAAGAATGGTTCCTCCTGGTGTTTCATAAATCCCGCGTGATTTCATGCCGACAAAGCGATTTTCCAAGAGGTCCAAACGGCCAATACCGTTTGCTCCGCCAAGTTCGTTGAGCTTCGTCAGTAGTGTGGCAGGGGACATCTCTTCCCCATCGATAGAGACAGCGTCCCCTTTTTCAAACCCGATGGTGATGTAGGTTGGTTTATCAGGTGCGTCTTCCGGTGCGACCGTGCGTTGATAAACAAATTCCGGCGCTTCCTCATTCGGATCTTCCAGAGCTTTACCTTCGGATGAGGTGTGAAGAAGATTCGCATCGACAGAGAAAGGCGCTTCGCCGCGCTTATCTTTCGCAATTTCAATGCCATGCTTTTCGGCATATTCAATTAGCTTAGTTCGAGAGTTCAAATCCCATTCCCGCCATGGGGCGATCACTTTAATGTCGGGATCTAACGCATAATAACCCAATTCAAATCGAACTTGGTCATTGCCCTTGCCGGTTGCGCCATGACAAACGGCATCGGCCCCGACCATATGGGCAATTTCAATTTGGCGCTTTGAAATAAGCGGGCGAGCGATGGATGTGCCCAACAGATAAAGTCCTTCATAAACGGCATTGGCGCGCATCATCGGGAAGACAAAATCACGGACAAATTCTTCGCGCAGGTCATCAATGAAAATTTCTTTGACGCCTTGGGCTTCAGCTTTGCGGCGTGCGGGTTCTAATTCTTCACCCTGACCTAGGTCAGCCGTGAAGGTGACAACCTCGCAGCCTTTTTCTTCTTGTAACCATTTCAAAATGATGGAGGTGTCCAACCCGCCGGAATAGGCCAGAACAACTTTCTTTGGTGCACTCATTTATAAACTCATTCGTAAAACACGGGGTCCGCTTTTGATTTGCGCGTCCCATAGCCTAAAATCACTAACAAAAGCCATAACTGTTTACAAAATAGAGTCGATTGGATTAACACGCCTCATCTTGCTAGGGGCATATGTGGAGTCAAAACCGTGACAATCTTAAATATCATGCGAAGTTTCGTTTTGTCATTGGCAAGCGTGATGCTTTTTGCGGGCATTGCTATGGCGCAAACAAGCGAAGATACGCAGGCAACAGAGACGGTAGACGTTATTGAAACGCCTCTAACTGCAGAGACTGAAGCGCCTGTCATAACCTCTGATGTGGACGCGCCTAAAATAGATCTCTCAGACCCCGCCCTTGTTGAAGCGCTTGAAGCGCGGGAAAAAGCGGACCGGGCAATTGCCGATGCTGTTCGCGCCCAACAAGAGGCAGAACAAACCCCTGAAGTGTCTACCACAAGCGAAGGTGAGACGAATGAGACGCCGTTGATTGACCCTGATAACTTAAAAGCTCTGGGGCAAGAGTGGCTTGATAAGATTGTGGGTTGGCTCACGAGTCCGACATTCTTAGCTCAACTTGGCGCGATTATATTGGCTTATTTTCTTGCGCCTCTTCTCGCTAAGACAATTCGCAAACGTGTTTTTCTTTTCAGAGACCCTCCTGGAGAAGGCATTAAGGTAAAAATTGTTCGTGACTATATTTATCGCGCGCGGAATTTATTGCGGCCAATATTCTTAGTCGGCTTACTCGCTCTCTTTGCGATTATTTTAAAAGCCATCCCAATGGCGGGGCAAGACTGGCTTGTAAAACTGGTTCAAGGTTTGGCCGTTGTCTTCTTACTTTTCTCTGCCATCAAAGAGTTTATATCCAACCCTCTTTTCAGCAAGATTGCTGTCTGGGTTTTTGTCCCGCTCGCTCTCTTGGCTGTGTTCGGATATTATGATGATTTCATCGCCGCACTAAACGGCACGACAATTATGCAGATGGGGGATACGCCCATCACCATTATGACGCTTGTGCGTTTGGCGATTTTTGGCGGCTTATTTTTCTGGCTTGGAAATTTGTCTAATACCAAAGGACAAGACGCCATTCGGTCTCAAGAGGGATTGGATATTGGCGTGCGGGAAATCGTTGCCAAGCTTTTCCAGATTTTGCTTTTCATTATTTTAATCGTGTTGGTTCTGTCTTTTGCCGGCATTCCTCTATCGGGCTTAGTGGTTATCTTTTCCGCCGTTGGTTTGGGAATTGGATTTGGTCTTCAGCCTATCGCGGCAAACTTTATCTCTGGTCTTATCATTCTCTTCGATCGCAGTGTTAAGGTTGGAGATTTTGTTGTGCTTCCCGACGGACAAGAAGGGTTTGTCGAAGCCATTAATATGCGTTCCACGACCGTCGAAACCACAGACGGTAAAGATATAATGGTGCCCAATACGGTTTGGACAGAAAACGCTTATGAGAACTGGACGCATAAAGACCCAAGGCAGCGTTATGAAGTTTATTTCACGGTCTCATTTGATACGGATATTGATAAACTAGAAGATATTTTAATTCCGGCCATTTCTGAACATCCCAGTGTTTTACAAGAGCCTGAAGAGCCCGATTTAGAATTAAGGGAGTTTGGCGATAACGGTATCAAGTTTGCTATCGAATTTTGGTGTTCAGGTATTGATGATGGCCCCAATAAATTCACTTCTGATTTGAATTTCATTGTTTGGCGTACGCTTAAGAAACATAAAATTAAAATGCCGCTTCCGCAGCGTGTTGTGCAGACGCTTAAATAAATGACAGCCTCAGCAACACATATTCAGCCGATTTCAAAAACCGTTGATTATGAGGCGATTGCACGAAAATTCTTTTCTCGTGCACCTGGCACAACAAATTTTAATCGCCTGCGTAAGCGGCTGAAACGCCAAGCCGGGGATGCTATTCGCCGTTATGGGATGTTGGGACAATCCGATAATCCAAGATGGCTTGTCTGTTTGTCGGGCGGGAAAGACAGCTATGCGCTTTTGGCAATCCTGCTGGACCTGAAAGCGCATGGCGATCTGCCCGTGGATTTATTGGCCTGCAATTTAGATCAAAAACAACCGGGTTTTCCTGCCGATATTTTGCCGAATTGGTTTGACGATTTGGGTGTGCCTTATCGGATTGAGACGAAAGATACTTATTCCATTGTCACTGAAAAAGTTCCGGAAAATAAAACCTATTGTTCTCTCTGTTCACGTTTGCGTCGCGGTATTCTTTACCGTGTTGCGCGAGAAGAGGGTTGCGAAGCGATTGTGCTCGGCCATCACCGCGATGACTCGCTCGCGACATTTATGATGAATTTGACGCGCGGCGGACGACTGGCGGCCATGCCGGGGAAGCTTTTAAATGATGCGGGGGACGTCACGGTTATTCGCCCTTTAATCGAAACCGAAGAAAGTGATTTGGCTAAATATACGGCCGCCTTGGGCTGCCCGATTATTCCTTGTAATTTATGCGGCTCGCAAGACGGATTGCAACGTCAATTGATGGGACAAAAATTGCGCGACTGGGAAGCTAAATCCCCGGGAACAAAGGCCAGCATGATGCGGGCGCTCTCGCATATCCGCCCGTCACATTTGCTCGATACGGATATGTTCGATTTCCAGAGCTTAAGCCCGCAAGGCGATGATGCGGATGTGCCTTAAATTAGCACTAGGCTGATTACCAGCCGCCGCCACCGCCTCCACCGCCGCCGCCGCCGGAGAAACCGCCTCCGCCTCCACCGGATGAAAACCCACCGGAGCTGGAAGACTGGCTGACAGGCGCTGCGGCTGCCACACCCGCTGTCATGGCCGTGGCCAAAGCATCGCTCATTTTCCAAGGCACGCCGCCTTTGCTGTCGATAAGCGAGCCATGGGCGTAGCTCGGTTGATACTCTTTCGCTTCTCTTGGTAGCGTATTTTCAAATTGCTTTGTCCAAGGTTTTTCAACACCGAGAGCTACCGCATAAGGCATGAAGCGTTCATAAAGTTCAACTGTCATCAAGGGCGGGCGTTCACCGATAGGGTTGGCTGTGTCGATACGGACTTTTTCGGCCGTTTCGAGATAGAGTTTGAGTCCGTCAATTTCAGAACTAATTTGTGCACCTTTCTTTGTGGGCGCTCTTAAAAGCACAAAGAAGAGAATGTTCATCGCGGCAATCGCCAGAATAATCCCGGCAAAAAGCGGACCGCTTCTGGAAACGGGCTGATTAAAAACAATGATCAGAATAATGATACTCAAAACAATGCCCAGAATACCCCATCCTGCATTTGAGCGGTGATAATTCCGCCCGTAATGTTCAGAGATATAACGGGTGAAACTTTTTACTTTCTGATAGAAACTCGTATTTGTTTTTTTATCCATGACGATTTTCCCCCTATGGTTTGGGAAAAACAGGTCCAATAGTTTTCTTTCATCTTTTAGAAGCTCAGGGTTATTGCGATTGGCTAGCGTATAGGTGAGCGTCGTTTTTTTCTTCTCTGCGTGAATATCCAAAGCATCCTTCATCGAGAGGTTCATCAAGGTGGCGGTAAGGGCATCCATCTTGTGAAAGCCTTTATGATGGATGTAATGCACAGCGGCTGGGGAATAGCCCTTGGGTGGCGCATATCTTGGAAAGACCGGTGGTTTAACCGGGTCACGCCCCACGCGGCTCCACATCATAAAATAATAGATGAACAGCCCGAGACCGCCTAGGCCTAAGAGAATTGGCCCTCCGGTTCTAATCCACGCGAGTTCACGCACTCTGGCTGCGCTCATGGGTTCAATAAGGCCCGGGTTTATAGTGGCGGAGATTGAGAGGCCCTCGCGCCTATTGAGGGGGCGCGTCGTCTCAAAAGTCACGCGGTTTCCATCAATGCGTGCTTGATAGCTTTGGTCATTTGTTCCGAAGCGACCTATATAGGCCGATTCATCGATGATTTGTGCCCCTTCGGGAAAGATGACTGTCGCCGTGGCGCGCTCAATAGGGAATGTCCAATAGGTACCCGTCGCGTTCCAATAAACCTCGTCCCTATCACCGCCTGAATTATCATCACGGTGACGGCGAACTTGTTCAGGAATACGATATCGAATTTCATATTGATGCGGACCATTGGGGAGAAAGACACTCCCACTTCCTATGCGAACTGTGGTGGCATTGCCTTCTGTAAAAATGGACCGTGGTTCATTTTCAGCATTTCGCTTGATTGATAAAAACTGATAATCATTTTCCAAGCGCACGCCCATAAAGTCATAATAGCGCGGGAGTTCACGGAAAATACCGCGGCGAATGTCTTGACCACTCGCGATGATATCTATCGTTTCAGTGACAATTAAAGCGCCACTTTCCTCGACTTCGATAAGGACATCAAAGGATGTGATGCGCTCCGGTTCATTGGATGCCGTAGGTATTATAGTCGGAGGGGCTTGACGTTGCAGGCGCTGATGTTGCGCGAGAAGTGCGTCTAGCTCAGCATTTCTCTCAGACGTATTATTCGGGTTCGCTCTGAGTGATTTGAGCGTCTCTTCAATAACGTCTTCAGGCTCAGGAGACGTTGTGTTTTGGGCGAAAGCACTGAAGGACAATACACTCCAAATTAAGAGGGTCAGCAGGGCACGCATTATGAATCTACCCCATTCAAATCTATTTCTGGCACGGCGTAATCTTCTTCCATTATTTCAAAATAGAGCGCTTTTTTAAATCCAAACGGTCGGGCCACAAAATTGCTCGGTACAGATTCGACTTTGGTATTTAATTGCCGGACGGCCCCATTGTAAAAACGCCGGGCCATTTCAATTTTATCTTCTGTTGCTGTCAGCTCTTCTTGTAATTCTAAGAAGCTGCCGGAAGCTTTCAGGTCGGGATAGTCCTCAGCCACGGCAAAGAGGCGGGTGATGGGTTGTTTGAGTGCGCCTTCTGCACGACCACGCGCTTCCGGATCATCACCGGCTGAGACAGCGGCATTGCGTCTCTCAATCACATCGCTGAAAAGCTGTCTTTCGTGATTGGCGTAACCTTTGACTGTTTCCACCAGACGCGGAATGAGGTCTGCGCGTCGCTTGAGCTGAACCGCAATATCGGCCCAGCCATTATTGACCATCTGCCGTGCTTGCACGAGCTGGTTAAAAATAAGCGCAATCCCAATGAGTAGCAGCGCCAAAACCCCTAAGCCAATCCAAAGCAGCATAGTGTCCTCCCTTTGGACTTACAGGCTAAAGGGATAGGCTTTTCTTCTCAAGCGAATTAAGTGTTTGTCTTAAAGGGGAGCAAAAGGCTCCAAATCAGATTTTGTGGCCCTTTATTCTGGGCTTCATTCAACCCGATTGTCATGCCGATTTGCCCTTTTACAGGTTCGGCTTGATAGGTTCGGAAGAGTTTGTCCCAAATCGAAAAATTAAAGCCATAGTTTTTCTGACTTTCGGATAAAACAACAGAGTGGTGCACACGGTGCATATCCGGTGTCACAATGACTTTGCGCAAAACATGGTCCAACCCTTTAGGCAGGCGCATATTGGCATGATTGAAAATAGCCGTTCCATTTAAGACGATTTCGAAAATTACAACGGTAAAGACTGCCGGGCCGAGCAAAATAACCACTCCGCATTTATAAAGCATGGAGAACAAAATCTCGAGAGGATGGAAGCGGACACCGGAGCTGGCATCCAAATCACGATCGGCATGATGGACCTTATGGAGCCGCCAAAGAATAGGGACTTTGTGTGACAGGACATGTTGAAACCAAATTGCAAAGTCCAACACGACAAAGGCGATAGCGAATTCCATCCAGAACGGAGCCTCAATGAGGTTGAATAAACCCCAACCATTCAATGTCGCCCACGCGGCAACGCCCACAGCAATAAGCGGGCCTAAAATCATGAGGCTGACACTGCCTGTGATAACCATGCCTAAATTCGTCGCCCATCGTCGCCAACGGGATTGCACGCGTTCACGCCGGGGAAAGAGGGCTTCCAAACAAGAAAACAGCACGAGTGCGCCAAGAAACACACTTAGCCTTATGAGATCTGTGTCGTTCAATGCCTAGCAGCCATTCTTTTCATAGGCGGCGCGGATTGCGGCTTTTTGTTTAAATGGCGATGAGCGTCTTGAGTTTAGGAGGCGCTCCTGATCCGTTTCATCTCGGCGGGATAAGCTGTCTCTTTCGTTCAACAAAGCGGCTGGTGCCGAAGCTGTACTGTCAAAAGACTGCGCCAAAGCTTTTAGCTCCCCGCAGGACGCATTTGCGTAGGCTTTTTTGTCGACTGTATTGCAACCGCTGAGGGAGAGGCCAGCCAAGCTTGTTGCAATAATAAGAGAGATCGAAAATTTAGAGGATAATAACAAAATAGCGTCCTGATGGGTTACGTTTACTATGGCTTTTACAGTGAGTTAAGGTAACATGAGTTGCGTTTTCGTAAACTCACAAATCAGTCATATTATGTCCAAACCTCTTATCCTTATAACCGGCGCATCCGCAGGCTTAGGTGCCGCTTTTGCCCGAGAATATGCCTCACAAGGCTGGGACTTGGTTTTATGTGCGCGCCGGAAAGCTCCTATGCAGGCTTTGGCAGAGGAGTTGAACGAAGCTTATAAGACCACGTCACATATATTCGAAGCTGATTTGTTTGAGCCCCACGCCGTGGATAAGCTTATTACGAAAATAAAGTCAGAAGGCCTTCAGATTGACGGGCTGATTAATAATGCAGGCTATGGGCATCCAGGCAAATACCTTGAGAGTGAGTGGGGTGAGCATGAGGCTTTTATTCAGCTTATGGCGACCGTGCCTTGTGAACTGGCCAGAAAATTGTCACCGGATATGGTGAAGCGCGGTTTTGGCCGCATTATGAATGTGGCCTCGCTCGCCGGACATATGCCGGGTTCTCGCGGGCATACACTTTATGCGGCGGTGAAAGCCTTTCTGATTAAATTCTCCGAAAGCTTGAACATGGAATTGGACGGTACGGGCGTACATGTGTGTGCGCTTTGCCCCGGTTTTACCATGACAGAATTTCATGATGTTAACGGCACGCGTGAAGCCATGAATAACCTGCCGGATTATATGATGATGGACGCAGATGAGTGTGCGGAACTGGCTTTTGAAGCGCTGGAGCGCAACCGTGCCGTTTATATCACAGGGCGCGTGAACCGCTTTATCGCTTTGTTGGGGCGCATTTTACCGATGACCGTGACCCAAAAATTAATGGCCAAAAACTCAGAGAAGTTTCGTAATGTCGACACCTAAAATATCTGATGACCGTTTATATGTCGCGCTCGATCTGCCGAGTGTCGCTGAAGCGGACGCTTTAGTTGAGGCATTAGGCGAAAGTGTTCAGAGTTATAAGATAGGCTTACAGCTTTTACCAATAGGTGGCGTAGAATTTGGGCAGAGGCTTAAGGCCGCCGGAAAAAATGTTTTCTATGATTTTAAACTCCACGACATCGGTGCGACGGTTGAAAAAGCGACGCGCTCTATTGCCGGCTTGGGGGCAGACCTTTTAACGGTACATGCGCGTCCTGACGTGATGAAAAGCGCCGTTGGGGGGCGAGGGGATAGCCATCTTAAAATTCTGGGTGTTACAGTCCTTACATCGTTGGACAAAGACGCTCTTGAGGCGATTGGCTATCAGGACGGCGCAGAGGACCTTGTGATGCGTCGTGTTGAGCAAGCCATAGAGGCCGGCATGGACGGCGTCGTTTCCAGTCCGCTGGAGGCAGCTAAAATTCGCTCTATAACTCCAGAGGGTTTTCTGGTAGTCACACCAGGCGTACGCATGCCAGGGGGTGATTTGGGGGACCAAAAGCGTGTGGCGACACCGGGGGATGCTTTGAAAAATGGCGCGTCGCATATTGTTGTGGGCCGCCCTATTTCTGCGGCGCCCGATCCGCAACAGGCGGCTATGGCTGTCATTGACAATATGAAGGGTTAGACGCTGTTTTCTAAATTCACATCTAAGCCTAGGCCGATACAATGGTATGTCATTTTGCCAATCGTTCTTGTGCTTATAGCTGTTTATGCGTTGCTGAATTTTGACTTATCAAAGCGCATTAATATCCTTGAGCTTGAGCACCACAACACAACATCGCAAGCGATATCACTTCATGAAGAATTGGGCTATGGCGGCTTGATCCATAACTTTAAAAACTACCTACTGCGTGGCGAAGAGCGGTATTATAATGCGGCAAAAAAAAATGCTGATCAGGCTCTTACGAAATTACAATCTTTAGAGGCTGAAGCTAAAATTCATAACCTTGATATACGCTTGCCACAGACGCGCTTAATGATTGAGAGTTATGGCTCTAGTCTTGAAATTGTTAAATCATTAAACTCTCATAGCGTTCCGGTGAAGCATATAGATAACAAAATTAGATATGATGACACTGGCGCTTTGATTGAAATTTATGACTTTGTAGAAACAATAAATACGGATATCGAAGAAGAGCTGGCTGACTTGCAACGATTAAGCTTGATTCAAACAATTGCCACGATTACCGCGTCAATGTTTATCATCTTTTTCGCGTTACTCTTAAGTCGTATCTCCAACCATCGTGCAGAATTGCAAACTCTCAATAATGATCTCTCCGTGACTTTGGACAAAACGGAAAAGGCGAATATCGCTTTGAATCAATTTGCTGGCGCGGCCTCGCATGACCTTCGGTCCCCTATCCGACATGTAAAGCTTTTTGCGGATTTGATTAAAGAAGATGCCGAAAACCCGGATGAGGTAAAATCGCATGCAGAAAATATTCAAAACTCGGCTAATCGTATGAATGCCTTGGTAACAAGTCTGCTGGCCCTTGCAAAGACATCGAATGTTGAACTTCACCGCTCCATGACGGATTTGGGTGAACTCGCTGAATCTGTGATTAAGGAAATGCAGCCGCAAATTAGAGAGGCGGGGGCAAATGTGAAACTGGGTGATCTACCTTCCTTAAATGTTGATAGAACTCTGATGCACCATGTTTTTGAAAACCTTCTCGATAATGCGATAAAATATTCAGAAAAAGAACCGTCTCCTGAAATCGAAATTAACGCCGAACGCGTAAATGGCGCATGGGAATTTAGCTTTACCGATAACGGAATTGGTATAGACTCCCAATATGTGGACAAGATTTTCTTGCCACTCCAAAGACTGCATAGTCACAGTTCAGACTATCAAGGTGTCGGTATTGGTCTGGCATTGGTAAAAAATGTCATCGAAGCCCATCAGGGTCAATTGTGGTTAGATCCGGACTACGTGTCGGGCGCCCGTTTTAAATTTACGCTTTAAGAAAGTGAGAACATAGCCATGGTGAACGACCCTCACAAAGTCTTAGTCGTAGAAGATGACGATATTGATGCAATGGCTGTCGAGCGGTCTTTTCGTCGTGCCTATCCGGAAGCCACCCTTATTCGCGCGCATAATGGCAAAGAGGCTTTAGATATATTACAACAAGACTCTATGATTGACCTTATCCTTATGGATATACGCATGCCTGTCTTGGACGGTCGTGAGGCCTTACGTGAAATTAAAACGGACCCACACCTTAAAAAAATTCCCGTTGTTATGACGTCTACATCCTCTGATAAAAACGACATCACCTATTGTTACGAGAACCACGCCAATGGCTATGTGGTTAAGCCGAATGGCATAAAGGCAACAGACCAAATCATCGAAAATATTATTCAATTCTGGTTGCGGAGTTGCGTTGTCCCTCACAGACATTTGCCCGTATAAATGAGGGCTCACTATTAAATAGACGCCAAAAAAAAGCCCCTTATCCCGAAAAGAGATAAGAGGCCCGGTGTGGAAGTTTTATTTGAAGGCCGGTCTAGCCGCAGCGACGACCATAATGTCCTTGGCCATAGCGATTATGGCCAAAATCTCCGTAACGGGAAACATGTGTGACGACCGTGCAACCGCTATAATAAGGCACGGCAACTGGCACTGGATAACGCACATAAACAATCGGGCGGACAATGCGGTAATAGCTGGTTTGAGCCACAGGCTTCACAACATTATAGCAACCTAAAACTTTTCCGCCCTCAGGATTATAGACATTTGTTGGGCAGTTCGTCGCCTGAAGGCTTTCATTTGTGCCAAGTCCGGAAAGGCCTGTTGTTGAGCCGTGAAAACCATAAGTCTGAACCGAGCTGTCAGTATAGCTATTGCTGATGGAGCCCGTAGGGTAGCTTTGTGTCGAAACATAGCGTGTTGAGCCAGAACTATAGTTTGATCCCATTGTATAGGACTCACCTGAAGAGGCTGTCCAGCTACCGAGCGGTGCAAGCGTTGATGTGTTGCTTGTACAGTAAGTTCCGTCAGAGCAACCCGCACTGGCGGCTGTTGACACGGCCAAACCGGCCAAGCTGATAAGGGCTGTTTTTAAAATACGTGACACGGTGACGGCCTTTCGTTTTGATACAATTTGTGAGAACGGAGCAAGTCTTGTGCCAAACCATAAGCTAAAATAATTTGCGTGGTTTTGGCGATGTCCCACAAAGTCTGTCATGATTAAACTTAAGACCAAATTTGTAGGTTTGACGGCGTCAAAACAAAAGCTTTCCCCTCTCAGGCGAAAAGATCAGATTTTTAACAGACATAAAAAAAGCGCCCCTCAAGAGCGCTTTCTTAGTCAAATATGGATTAAGATTAGTAAGTCCAACCCGCCATATCTTGGCCATAGCGCGCATTATGCCCGACTGGCTGATGCGGCTGTGGCGCTGCACATCCAGTTGGTAGCGGTGTTGGCACAGGTACAGGAACGCCGATGACTGGGTTCACAACCTGTGTTTCAACTTTACGCTTACAAATAACCTGTGTGGCCAATGTATCCCCCATAAAGGTTGGGCCGGACACTTTTTCCCAATAGGTTCCATCTGATCCCACTGTGGAGCCATATGTGCCGTTTGGTTGTAGAACAGGCGCACCTGCCGGACGACCAAAGCTAGGCGCTGGCATAGCGACATGACCCATTGTCGGCATGATAGGTGCCGGCATAACAGGGGCGGGTGCCATCATTTGCATGCGCGGCGCGTAATTTGTCGGTAAGGTAACCGTACCTGTGTAACCTTGCGAAGCTCCCATCATGGAAGGACGCGGCGCAAAACCGCCATTCGCGACAGGCTGCGGCACAGTGCGGCCTGAGTTCAAGGCGCGGTCTGCATTTTCAACGCTACGATCAACGATAGAGGTTGGAATATGCGCAATGCCGGGCGTGAAGACGTTCTCGCCATATTGGCGTGGTGCAAATTTTGAGGCGTCATATCCGCTGCCAGTGCGTATGACTGGTGCGACGGGTACAGCAGGTGCCTGTTGAACACTTGGCTGAAACACTTCAACATTAACCGGAACGCCTGCGTCCTGACGGCAATATTGTGTGGATTGCGGGTGACAGCCTGACGTGAAGCCAGTTGGCGCGTCAGAGAGACCTGCTGTTGGCATCATGCTGTGAACACGCATAATGGACACATGAGGGGCGCGTTGGAAATTCACAGACCGTAAATGCCCCATTGGATGAGCATCAGCGACTGTCATAGGGCCAAAGACAGGAGCAGGACTTGGAATATAATCGACCCCAATTGAACAATTGTTCCCACCACAGTGACCCGCTTGTGCGGCTCCGGCTAGGCTTAAGATACTCAGCGCGCTTGCTGCGGCCAAAATTGATTTGATAGGCATATGCCTCTCCCATTTTTCTCACGTTTGGATGGGAAGGTCTTTGCCTTTCTCACCCGCTTAAAACTTTTTGTGCGGATGAAACGATGTCCTATGAGCTAGAAGTCATAGGCGATACCGCCGCGTTCCCAATCGCCGTAGCGTGTGGGCTCCACACCTTTTGGTCCGGCTTTCTCGTTTGGGCGGGCGGTCTCTTTTGCCTCACTTGCTTTACGACGTTCTTCAGCTTCTGCCAAAGCGCGCTTAGCGGCGGGGCTCAGAATTTTCTTTGGGGTTTGTTCTATCGGATTTGTCTCTGACATATCCTTTGATACCCAATTCTGACCTGTCCCGTCAAACCGATATAACCGATCCAACCTGTGACAAGTCGATACACAAAGAGCGATAAAATTTAATTAAGCGCGT
>CAYTAJ010000028.1:0-8978 GCA_964435725.1 uncultured Algimonas sp. | reverse complement strand
GCTCGGCTAAGGCGTTTTCATGACAGAGACTCTTAATATTGGTGTGCTGGGTGCAGATGGGCGTATGGGCCGTGCGGTCATAAAGGCGATGGCGTCGAAAGATAATCTCGCGCTTGGATGTGCTTTGACACACGAAAAGAGTCCGCATCTGGGTGCGGATGCGATGGTCTTGGCTGACGTAAAAGGCCCTGAGGTTTTGTTTACCGATGACATGGCTCAGGCCAAAAACTGTAACGTCATTATCGATTTTTCGGCTCCGCAGGCCGCTCTTCAACTTGCCGATACTGTAAAGGGCAGTTCTGTCAAAGCCATAGTGTCAGGGACGACCGGCTTTACCGCCGATCAAACAAGAGACTTTCACCGACTCTGTGAAGGTTTGACGCTTTTGCAGTCCGGAAACTTTTCATTGGGCGTGAATATGCTTGAGGCTTTAATTGAGCTCGCGGCGGATAAGCTCAGAGAGGGCTGGGATATTGATGTGTTAGAAATGCATCACCGTCATAAGGTCGATGCGCCTTCGGGCACCGCCTTGATGTTGGGAGAGGCGGCCGCGAGAGGACGCGATGTACCACTCTCGCAAGTTCAAAAACTATCGCGCGAAGGTCAGACCGGTGCGCGCCACGAAGGTGAAATTGGTTTTGCGACTTTGCGCGGCGGGGGGGTGATTGGCGAACATTCTGTTATGATAGCGTCTGAGCTTGAAATGCTCACTCTGTCTCATTCAGCTTTTGACCGTTCTGTGTTTGCGCAGGGCGCAGTGAGTGCGGCTGAGTGGGCCGTTAAGCAATCGGCAGGCCGATATGATATGAAAGACGTTTTGGGCCTTTAAGTTAAAAGCTCAATCGAACTCAATATCTGTTTCAGATTCTGATTCCATTTCCTGATTAAGCGTACCCGGCGCGCGCTTATGATAGAGTCGCGCCCCCACATAGGCGATGCCGGCAAAACTCATGAGTAAGAGAAAATAGATAAAGAATTGCCAAACAAGAAAGCCGGGTTCAACAACACGCGAACGGCCTGTCAATTGATAAAGCTGTTCTAACAAAAACTGAATAATCGTGAGCGTGACAGGTAATACAACCATCATCGCTGTCAATGTTGCCGCAATATAGAGTGAGCCACGAGGATTATAAAATCGCTTATAGGCTCGTATGTAGCCTTCCTTGGAAAGGCGAGGGTTATCCATGCCGTTTTGAGTCTTATATATATAATCTGCTTCGGCATCCCGCGCGACGGAACGATAGCCCAGAAAGGCGCGAATGCCATAAAAGGCAATTATCACGACGATGCTGGCGATAAACCAGTTAAAGGATAGTCCACTAGGCAAAAACATGATTTGTTATATGGGTTGGCGGATTTTAAATCGCAAGACATACCAAACCTTTAGAGGCCGTTATACGCATAAATCATGTATTTGAACTCCTGCGAAAGCCTGTATAAGTCAGGCCGTCTTATTCATCCGGAAAGTTATCCATGTCAGCACCGAAAATTGGTTTTATTTGCGGCTCACTACGCGAAGGCTCAATTAATAAGAGATTAGAAACGGCATTGCGAAAGCGTGTTAAAGCGGTAGGCGCATCGACCTCTGTTGTTGATCTCGCAAAATATGATTTGCCACTTTATCATGGCGATATTGATTATCCTTCTGATGTGAAAAAACTTGTCAACCGCCTCAAAAAGCTAGACGGCATTATCATTGTCAGCCCCGAATATAATGGCGGCTTACCCCCTCTGTTGAAAAACATGATTGATTGGACATCGACCTGTAGCACGGATCATTTCACAGGCCCTGTTTACGGTATTGCATCATGCACACCCGGCCCGATGAGCGGAATTATGTGCATGCGTCAGATTAATTACATTTTGATGCGGGTCGGCGCCGAAGTTCTTCCCACGCAAGTCGGTGTTGGAAACGCGTCCAAGGCTTTTGATAAAAAAGGTCACTTGATTGCGGAGCCATCCTCCACTCTCGCAGATAAACTGATTGCCGCCATGCTTAAGCGTATCGCACAAAAGGCATAATGTTCCGTGGCCATCGCGAAAAAAGAAAAACTCTATAAAAACCTCCCGCGCCCCAAACTCAATCGGGCGCAAATCTCTGAAATTTACGCGCATCTTCAGCGCCTAGACCCCAACCCCAAAACAGAACTGAATTACTCTAATCCTTATACCTTGGTTGTTGCGGTTGCGCTGTCTGCACAGTCGACGGATGTTGGCGTGAATAAAGCGACGAAAGCGCTGTTTGAGAAAGCTGACACGCCCGAGAAAATGGTTGCACTGGGTGAAGACGTGGTCCGTGACCATATAAAAACAATCGGCCTTTATAAAAACAAAGCGAAAAACGTCATCAAACTCTCACAAATGTTGATTGATGATTATGGGTCTGTTGTCCCGGAAGACCGCGAAGAACTCATTAAGCTTCCCGGGGTGGGTCGAAAGACGGCCAATGTCGTAATGAATGAAGCCTTTGGTCACCCGACCATGGCGGTGGACACGCATATATTCCGTGTCGCTAATCGAACAGGGATGGCGCCGGGTAAAGACCCGTATGAGGTTGAGCTCAATCTGCTGCGTGTGACGCCCGATGAGTTTGCACTGGGCGCGCATCACTGGCTTATTCTGCATGGTCGTTACACTTGCGTGGCACGGAAACCGAAATGCTATAATTGCGCCGTGAAAGAGATTTGTCGATTCAGGCCTAAAACCGAAGCCCCGTGAGTATGGCGACATCACCGGATATCGAAGTTTATTATGATGGCGGTTGCCCGATTTGTCAGTGGGAAATCGATCTCTATGATCGTTTTGATAAAGCAAAGCGCATTCGCTGGACCGACATTGAAGCTCTAAGCGAAGACGACCTGCCGTCATCAAAAACGAAAGAAGAGCTCTTAGGCAAATTTCATGTTCGCGATATCGGTCAAGAGGATGATATGTGGTCGGTCGGCGTTGATGCTTTTGCACGGATTTGGAAAGTGTTGCCCGGGTTTCGGCATTTTGCTTTTTTGTTCCGTGTGCCGATTATTCGGCAACTCACCATGTTGGCCTATCTGGGTTTCTTGAAATGGCAGAGACGCCATCGGGCGAAACGTCAGGCGTAAGGGGCAAACATAAGCAATAAAAAACCCGCTTTGAATAAGCGGGTTCGATAGACTTAGATTTGAAAATACTTAACGACGATTTTTACGGGCCGCATATTTCGCATCGCGGCGCGCCTTTTGTGCGCGCTTTAACTCTTCTTGGGCTTTGATAGCCGCTTCTTTGGCGAGCTTTGCTTTACGTTCTTTCTCAGCCTTTTCCTCGGCTAAAATACGTTCGCGCTCTTTGCGCTCCGCCTCTTTTTTCGCTTCACGGGCGTCACGACGCGCATTGCGTTCGGCACGCTCTTTCATCAAACGTTCTTTTTCGGCGGGGTCGAGTTGTTTTTTCTTTGCACGCTCAAGCATGGCTAACTTGGCTTCACGTTGCGCCTTAAGGCGGTCGTTGAAATTTTGCTGTCCGGGGAAGCTCATAGGGGATGGTATCTCGTCTAAATATAATTTTACAAATTACGGGAAATTCGAATTTGCGCGCTATATCGACGGGATTGCCCTAAAAATCAAGGGCAATCCTGCTAAAAGCTTAAGCGCCTTTTAGAAGCGTCCGCTGACCGAGAAACGGGCATTCAACGGTGCGCCCACTGTGGCTTGATGCGTGCTGTGAGAATTCGGGAAATATAGTGTATCCGTTAAGTTCTCGACATTGACTTGAAGGCGAAGATCTTCACGCACATCATAATAGGCGGCCGCATCAAAACGCGTATAGCTGGGTAAGACAGCCGAGTTACTATTATTAATAAAACTCTCGCCTTGATGGGTCAGGCCAAGCCCAAGGCCAAATTGATCTGTGACCTGATAACTATTCCAAAGTGAGACCGTGTGCTTCGGTAATTCTCTTGGACGCAAGTCACTATCGGCCTGTTCACCATCAAGATAACTATAACCGGCGGAGACGAACCAAGCGTCTGTGACTTGTCCTTGTAATTGGGCTTCGAAACCTGAAATCGTTGACTCGATAATGTCAAAAGTGCTGGCGTCTATGTCGGACACAACAGGTGTTTCCTGTTCGATTTCAAAGACAGCGGCAGTAAAGCTCAGGCCTTGTACAAAATCCCACTTCACACCGGCTTCAAGATTGGTGAACGTGTTTGGGTCGAGACGATTATTATCCCCATTGATATTGGCAAATTGCTCGCCGGAACGGGGTAAGAAGCTCTCACTATAGCTACCATAAAGAGAGATATTTTCTTCTGGTTTGAAAACAAGACCCAGACGTGGCGAAATTTCTTCATCCTTACGGGTTCTGGTTTCATTGGCTGGGACATTGAAGGCTTCGATGTCAAAACTGTCAAACCGTGCACCAAGGATAATATCGAACATATCGCTGATGGCGATTTCGTCTTGGATATAAGCGGAGAAAACGTTGATATCGACTTCCGTGTCATCATTTAGATCAGAGAATGTGGCTGAAGTTGATGTTCCATCCGCCAAAACGCCTTGAAGACCGGAGAAGTTTAAAGGCCGTGCAATAGCAAAGATTTCTGTATCATCGCCATTGGTAGAAAAGACAGGATTAAACCGGTCTTGGTCCGAGGCCGTATCGATATATTCTGCGCCCATGACAAGCGTATGCCCAAAAGACCCTGTTTCAAATTCCCCGATAAGGTTGCCCGAAAGAATGAGGTTTTGACGTTGTGTTGTATCAATATATCCATCCAAGGTGACCTCATCAGGCGTGTTTGCTTGATCATAGGATGACGCGTAAAAATTCTCATAAAGCTTATCATAATCACCATAAAAGGCGCTGAAATTCCCTTTCAAAACATCTGAGAATTGATGCTGCACATTGGCGCGGAATAAATTGGCTTGTAACGTGGTTGTGTTGTTTTCTGGGTCGCCAAAAACAATATCTTGGAATGCTTCGACAGGGCGTCCATCTGATCCTGTGGGAATACCGCGGTCAATGAAACGCTCGTGGTCGATATATTCATAAGACAAGTCGACGGTTGTTTGCGGGCTGAGTTCAAAACGCGCTGTCGGATTGAAACCGATACGCTCTCCATCATAAAAATCACGATGGTTATTGAGGCTTTCATACATGGCATTGACGCGCAGCGCTGTCGCGTCATTCACCGCAAAATTGCTATCGAGTTGCACATCAAACGCGCCAAAGGTGTTCACACCGGCCAAAAAGCCAGTGAAGTCTTCTCCGATCACGCCTTTTTTCGTGACGCGGTTCAAGATACCGCCTGTACCGCCGCGTCCAAAAAGAAGGGCATTAGGGCCGCGAAGGATTTCAACCTGCTCGAGATTATAAAGCGGACGATAATATTGAACATCGTCTCTTACGCCATCAATGAAAAAGTCGGCTGTTGAGCGCACACCGCGAAAGACAACCGCGTCACGATGGCCTTCGCCTTGGGAAGTGTTCACACCCGGCGTATAGTCAATGATCTGACCAACAGAGGTAAAGCCGCGCTGCGTAATCTCATCTGCCGTCATAATAGAGAGGCTTTGTGGTACATCGATGATAGGCGTTGGAGACTTTAGAGCATTGACCTGGTCAGCATAAAGATAACGACCTGTAACGACAATTTCGTCATCAATGGTATTTGTAACGTCATTGGCCACAGCTGTCCCGGTCATGGCCAATAAAAGGGCGGCTGAGCCGCTCGTTCTGAGAAGTTTCATAATGTGATTATTTCTGTTTTTGATGCTTAAGCGTGGTGCGATCATTCACAACATCTTCGGGAATGACAGGTAGTTCCGCCTCGGCTCTTGCCATCAGAATAGCGTCCCGTACGGATTTCAGATGCGGACATTTCCCGCCATCTGTGGCCATAAGAGCAGCAAGTGTTTCTGATTTCGTTTGTAATATCATCCGTCCCTCAGTTGCGAATGGTTCGCAATAACGGATAAGCCTATAGGGATGTTTTTTACAGCACGCAACTGCAAATCATTCTTAAGAGGCGTTTTTCTGCATCTTTATTGATACAGGGCAAATTATGAGGCTGAGATTTTTGGGTGTGGCATAAAAAAGCCGCCTGACGAACGAGGCTAAGAGGCAAAGTTCATCAAACGGCTTTTAGATTATGAGTGTGTGACTATGCGTCTTCTTCCGGGAATTGAATGACGCCGGAAAGGTTTTCTAATACCTCGCGCGCATTAAAAGCGTTGTCTAAATCAGGTGTTGCGCCTTTGCCGAACTTCACTTCTGCAGTGGCACGGTATTTTGTGATTTCTCTTACATCAATATCATTGAAGAACGGGTCTCTGAACGGATCATAAAATCCACGGCGGCCAAATCCGCGCCCGCGATAGAAACCGCCAAAACGAGAGTAGCGATAGCCTCTGCTCCAGCCATAGCGGGGACGGAAGAAGCTGTAATCGAAATAGGGGTCATAAAACCCATTGTCTATCACACGGACACGTTTGTTTTCTTCCACATCACGTTCCACGAGAGTGAAGTGATCAAAGCCACGCTCAAGCGCCATTTCAGCAGAGCGGTAAAGCAGTGAGTTTTCAACTGTATCGCGCTTGGTCAATGAATTTCCGCCAAACGTTATACGCGCGCGGTCATTTTCAATCATTGTCTGAGAAAAGCCATCAAACCCGCCAGGCTGTGAAGCAGGCTGATAGGGCGTAGCCGTTGCGCAAGCCGTTAAAATAGCGGCGGAAGCGGCACAAATAAGAAGGTTTCGGAATGTTGTCATGGGGGTCTCCTATATAGAGTCGACATCGCATTATCGCGTTTATAGCATCCCGTCCCTGAACGCTGGGTGAAAATATAGGCGAAAATGTAAAGTTTTACAATGCGACAGCCCGTTACACGTCTTCACTTGCATGTGAGGTGAGAACCTTTGGTGAGGGCGGCATAACAAGAGAAATAATTGCCCAAAGACAAAGTAAGGACGCTAAAACCAGTGCAATAGCAGCGATATAAGGAGATAAAGGCGCTTGGGTTAGCACCGTCAAAGACAGAAACACCCATGGCAGGCTCAAGAATATTGACCAAGCCGCTGCGCGTCTGGTTAGTCCGTCTTTATAGCCCTTTATGGCTAATCTTGCGATGAGAAGCGCCGGAATAATAGCAAAAGCACTCAGTAATATGGAAAAGAGCAAGGCTGAAACAAGCTCGCCTCCAACAGCGTCATTCGCGACAAATCCAACAAAGAATAAAATAGCTGCGGAGATGGCGAGAAGGGCGGCTAAGACTGCCAAATAGGCCGCGACAAGATCGGCAAGCCGTCCACGTGGAACACGCTTTTTCGGATTCTTGCTTTCAAGGATAGGCTTAAGGGGTTCATTCTCCATGCGATAGGAATGACCTGTCCAACTTAAATTCGCAAATGAATTATGGGATATCGACATCCCATGGTGGCGTACCTGAAAAGCGTTGTACTAAGAAATCGACAAAGGTCCTGACACGCAAAGACAAATGTCGCGTCGGCGGATAAACGGCATAAGCAGATATATCTGTCCATTTATAGTCCGGTAAAATGACTTGGAGCTCGCCCGCACGTATGGCGTTGCACATAATAAAAGTGGGTTGAATCACAATACCTTCGCCGGCGATTGCGGCTGCCGTCAAAAAGTCCCCATTATTGGCCTGGAGCCTGAGCTGCATCTCCAGACTGCCTTTAGCCCCATCTGGCGCAACGTAATCCCAACCCTTTCTTGAGCGGTTGGTATAGCGAAGCTCCTGATGACTTTTTAAATCCTCTGGCGTTGCAGGTGTGCCATTGGCTTGGAGGTAAGCTGGACTCGCTACGGCGATCATGCGGACAGGCGCTATCCTTCTGGCAATAAGACCGGAGTCTGTGAGCTGTCCAATCCGAATAGTCAGATCAATTCCTTCAGAGATGAGGTCGACCTGTCGGTCACTAAAATCAATATCAAAATCAATATCAGGATTGATTTTTAGAAAATCAGTTAAAGCGAGACTTAAATAGGTCACGCCAAAGGAGAGCGGTGCTGCCAATCTGATACGCCCGGATAAGGCCCGCGTTGATGATGTACTCACCGCCTCAGCTTCCTCCCAGTCTGATAATAGATTGACCGCGCGTTGAAACAAAGCCTCCCCGGACTCTGTTAATGAAAGCGACCGCGTTGTGCGCAACACTAATTGTGTTCCTAGTCGCGTTTCCAGATCAGACAGTCGACGGCTCATGGCGGATTTCGTTACACCTAATTGTTTCGCGGCTTGCGTAAAAGACCCGGCCTCTATGGTTCGGACAAAGGCTTCAATTTCTTCATAGCGGCTCATTGTTTCGTTTTACGCAACAAAGATTTGGTTCGCAAGGCTCTAATCAATCTTGATGCAACGCTCTACATAGGCTGAAACAGACAGGAGTTCATTATGAAAACGATTAATAATATTCTCAGGATTGATGCCAGTGCGCGTATGGAAGGGTCCGTGACGCGTGATTTGGCATCAAAAACGATTGATCAGCTCGCTTCACACTCTGCTGTGCGCGTGGTGACCCGCGATCTTACTCAGACACTGCCTTTCATTGATGAAGCATGGGTAGGCGCGAATTTCACCCCTGCGGATCAGAGAACGGAAGACCAGAAAGCCAAATTATCTTTGTCAGATAGTTTGGTCGAAGAAATCAAAATGGCCGATAGTTTGGTCATTGGTTTACCCGTTTATAACTTTGGCATACCCGCCGCGCTTAAGGCGTGGGTTGACCTCATCGCGAGGGCGCGACTTACCTTTCGTTATACGGAAAACGGGCCCGAGGGTCTATTGAAGGATAAACGCGCCATTGTTTTGGTCGCATCAGGCGGAACGCCTATGGGAAGCGACGGTGATTTTGCAACGCCCTATTTGCGTCACGCCCTAAACTTTATTGGCATTACAGATATTACCCTTATTGCTGCGGATGGGTTGGGCTCTGATGCAGAAAAAAAGATTAATGAGGCCACGCAAGCCATTGCGGC
>CAYTAJ010000027.1:0-30389 GCA_964435725.1 uncultured Algimonas sp. | reverse complement strand
CTGCCGGATATGTATCTCTCGCCCAATGCGAAATGGTCCGCCGCCGGAGGCTTTGCCGCCTATGGTGATAAGGTCGGCTTTGGTGGCACGATTGCTATTCGCGGGGATGATAATTGGAGCTTTGGTGGCTCTGTCGGTCTTGGTGGCGAACAGGCCACCGGGAAAGTTCAGGTCAGATATGAGGGGTTTTAGGTGTGTACAATCTATTGAGTTGTAAAATACTTTAAATCTAGCTGGAAGTTACAAAGTGGGTGTGTCTCAAAAACTCTTTTGGGATTCACCTTTACATAGAAGATATTTTAACCCATTAATGACTTAAGAATTTTGCAGTTATGTCAAAAGACAATTTAGTTTGTCGTGACAATAACTAACGGGGCGCAATAATCGGGGCACATCATGAATATTCGTATGAAATCCATTCTGGGTATAGTTTCCGGGGCTTTGTGTTTGGCGATGACGCCACAAAGTGTTGCTTCTGACGAGCATAATAATCGCGGCGTGATAAGTCAGTTCTATCAAGCAGGGCAGACTTGGGGGAATATTGACCCTTCTGCGTTAAAATCATTAATGGGTGATAACGTCTCGATTATTACATCGGATAATCAATCGATAAATTTGAGGCTGATTGAAGTTGTACCAGGGCGCAAGGACCCAAACCGACCGGAATTCCTGCCTAGGAAGCAAAGTGCTATTGCTGTTTTTTCAGCGTCTAACGCTGATGCCGAATGGTTAGCAAAATCAGGTGGGCAAGCAGTTGATGCTTTTCATCACGCCTTAGGAGCCGGTAAAGTTTTTCTCACTGCCATTCCTAAGAAGGACGGAGGATATAGTATTGAGGTCATCCTCGACTAGTCAAAGCTGTGTTCGCTTTAGCCAAGAACACTAAACTAAAATTGCGATATCGCAATAACGCAAAGGGGCGCATCATGAATGTAAAACATCTACTCTTATCAGCATCTGTTGTGGCGGCAGGACTCTCTATGTCTACACCGGCTCACAGTTCGGCGGACCCCCTACTTGGGCAAATACAAGCCGTCGGTTTTAACTTTTGTCCACGAGGATGGGCGGCTGCAGATGGACAGTTGTTAGCAATTAGTAGCAATTCAGCTCTGTTCTCTCTTTTTGGCACTATTTATGGTGGGGATGGCCGCACGACATTTGCGCTCCCGGATTTAAGAGGGCGTGTTCCGATACACGAAGGACAAGGACCTGGGCTAACCAATAGGCCTCAGGGATCAAGAAGCGGGACAGAAAACGAAACTTTAATAGCCAACCAAATTCCTAGTCATTCTCATCGCGCGGCGATTAAAACTGTGGTAGAGTCCCCTAACACGCCATCACCCGTGGGTGCTGCTTTCACGCGCCAAGCTCGGGATGCTTACCATACAGGAACCAATCCGAACCCATTTCCATCTACTCCCGGAAACCCTGCACGGTTTATGAATCCCGAAAATATTTATGTAGAGCCTACAGGGGGCAATCAGGCTCATAATAATATGCAACCCTATCAGGTCGTAAATTATTGTGTGGCGACGCAAGGCGTTTTCCCGTCACGGAATTAGGAGGCGGGTATGATAAAGAAACTTCTTCTTAGTTCGGTTTTATTAGCGGCGAGCTTGTCTGTTGCAACGCCAAGCTCTGCTGACGTTAATCCCTTTATTGGCGATATCATGACAGTGGGTTTCAATTTCTGCCCAAGGGGGTGGGCGGAAGCAGATGGTCAGTTACTGCCCATCTCTTCAAATACGGCGCTGTTTTCACTTTATGGGACTTTTTATGGCGGCGATGGACGGACAACTTTTGGCCTGCCCGATTTTCGCGGCCGCGCCCCTGTACATACCGGAAATGGACCTGGACTATCACCGCGAGTTATAGGGTCAAAAGCCGGCTCTGAAACAGTAACTTTACTTCAAAGCCAGATACCTAATCATACTCATAGGGCTGCGATTAAAACGGTCAATGAAGCGCCTAACACGCCTTCTCCGGTAGGAGCGGCGTTCCCGGTTTACCGAGGCAATGCTTTTCATACAGGGACAGATCCTAACCCATTCCCGTCGACGCCTGGCAATCCGGCACGCTTCATGAACCCTGAAAATATTTATGTAGAACCAACAGGTGGTACTCAGCCGCATAATAATATGCAGCCTTATTTGGTTATGAAGACATGCATCGCTTTGGTGGGTGTTTATCCGTCACGAGATTAAGGCAATGTTTAATTACTATCGCTAAGCCTTCTAAACAGCGATATCAAAAGCGGCGTCATGATTTGACGCCGTTTGCATATGTAAGAGGCCCTGTTGGATAGCGAAAATCGCGGCGGATGTGCGATCATTGGTTTCCGTTTTAAGGTAAATATTTCTGAGGTAACCTGTTACGGTATGTAATGAGATTCCTAATATCTGAGCAATGACACCGTTGCTTTTTCCTCTGGCAACCCAGTGAAGGATTTCACGTTCTCTATCTGTCAGTTTTACAGCATCCGCATTTTCCTCCGCTTGAGCCCGACATATTTCGACGTGGCAGGCCTGTGCTTGCATTAAGACTTGGCCGAGCAACCCAGGAGCTTGGGCAGGAGATTTAAGCTGAGCCTGAGCGTGTTCTATATTCAAGGTAAAAATACCAACGCAGTTTAAAGGTGAGAATGTTGGGATAAGAAGCGTGTCTTGTTTTTCGTCAAGCTTGGACGTTAAGGTGAGGGGCGTACTCTGAGATAAAGCGCGTTCTATGTTTTTTTGACCTTTTACAGTGCAGAGAAGTGGGTGAAGGTTGGGGAAACATTTTTTATAATAAGCGACTGCTAATTCACTATAATCGAGTTCATTCTCGGGGGTTGCGTTTGTCCCTGCGGCGAAGCTGATTCCACAATCTGTTTCATCCATCATCATGAGCGGGGTTAGTTGATGATAGGATAAAGCACTCAAGCCATTTTCGGCAATGCGGATAGAAAATCGACCTAGAATATTTTCAATTATCATAATTGAACAGCCTTCACTTATTAATATACGGATTACGCGGCATTTATGGATGAAGAAATTACGTCTTTAATTTTTGTGTCAGCTTCCGTCCGCGACTTCAGGAATTTGAGCATGAAAACATCCAAGTCTTGTTTATCGATAATAGCGTCAACCCCTAGCGTTTTTGGGTCTTGTAAATAGTCTACGTCGATATTGGATGACGCGATAATAAGCGGACAAGCCCCAAGATATTGCTTTATAACAGGGACAGAAAACTTACCCGAAATCGATGCTGCCAGAAGGTTATCGAGAATGACGAGGTCGTAGTTATGATTTAAAAGATGGTCGATGGCTCCGCTACATTTGAAAACATGATGTATGGTTACATCATGGTCCGGGGCGAATTTTTTGACGCATCTTCTGAGGATTTCTTCCTCTAAGCTGTCATCATCAATCAATAAAATCCGTGTCATAACGTAAAATTGATATAAAATGGTGTATTTTATATTAAACACTCATATAAACGTGAAAATTTTTATCGACAGGTGGATTCAACTTAGGCTATTCCGTCCCAAATTATATGAGTATTGAGTACTGTGAATAAATACGCCGATCTTGAATTTCTATCCCTCGCTGACCGAATAGCCTCTGATTACAAGTCTTTGCTTGAAAAAATTAGTGGCCTGAATGATGCACAGGACTCCCCCATCAATCTATTGGCTTTTCGGGTCCTTGTTGAAATTCATCAATCTGAAGAGCCTCTGTCCGCAGAAGATATTGCGGCTCTCATGCGGCTCGACTCTGGTCGTTTGTCTAGAGCTCTGGTTCGGCTAATCGGGTTGGAATATGTGACGTCGACCCTTTCTAAAACGAATAGTCAAGACAAAGTCATTCATCTGACAGCGCAGGGTCAAGCAATAGCGCAAAAATATGAGAGCTATATCGATCAAATGGTTGAAGAAAAAAATGAGATGTCTCCATTACTGTTGTCGGAAACAGAAAGAGATCGCTTAATTCTATCTTTGATTGATTTACAGAACAGATCGGCCGGTTTGTTAGAAAAAATGAGCTAATTTCACCTTTTGTTAACGATTTGAAAAGGGTTGTGACGGAACTAAACGTTATGAAAATTGACATGATCGAAAATAATAATCCAGCGACAATACTGATTGTCGAAGATGACGATATTGATTTCCACGATGTTACAAGAGCCTTGAAGTCACTAAAAGTGGCGAACCCGACAGTTCGCGCTCACAACGGAGTTGAAGCTCTGGACCTTCTTCGTGGTGATAATAATCAAGACAAAATCGAGGCCCCTTTTATAATCTTACTTGATCTGAATATGCCCAAGATGACCGGCATAGAATTTCTAGATGTCATCAGAGAAGATGATGTATTGAAATCATCGATTGTCTTTGTTTTGACCACATCTGATGATGATCGGGATATTGTCGCTTCCTATCGCAGAAATGTGGAAGGCTATATCGTAAAAGCAGACGCAAAAGAGAGTTTGAAAGAAGCCCTGTCAAGTTTGCAGGCTTATCAATGGTCTGTTTTGATGCTCCCCAGTGAACACTCACAAAAAGTTGCTTAATATTTCCTATTTTTAGCGGCAACCAAGGGGTGTATTTTTATTTTTTATTAAGTATTTATACACCAATATACCTGAGTGAATCAAATTGGTTCTTAGGATGTGACGCTGTTTCGGGCTGATGACTGTCAGTCTCTTGAAATAGCATGGATAAAGTATTTTGGGGTACAAAATGAACTTAAGCGAAATTGAAAATCATATTGGCAAGCAAATAAAATTATTACGACTGTCGCGAAAAATCTCTCAAAAAGAACTCGCAAAGAAGATGGGTATTACCTATCAGCAAGTCCAAAAATACGAGAACGGTTTAAATAAAATTTCCGTCAGTCGTTTATGGCAAGTCTGTGAGATTTTTGAAATTTCGCCTAACTTCCTTTTCGAAGATATTTTATCGGACGAGCAAGGCGCTAAGAAGGCGGCCCCTCTTATCCCAAACAGTCTCGCGACCTCACAAGATATGAAATTGATGTTGGCGTTCAAAAAGATTGACGATAGTTCTAAGCGCGCCTTGATGATAAAGCTTTGCCAGGCCATGGCGACTGAGCCATGATTGATTACTGAGTAACAAGCGCCTCAATGTCTTTTTTGAGGCTCTCTTGCATGGCCGCTAATAATTCACCTTCATTATAAGACCGGCCAATTATCATAAAGATGAAGTCGCATTTTTGCTGTATGTCGATAATTGTCTTTGATTGAAAACTCAGTATGGCCCTGATGCAATTTTCGTAACGCAAAGATAAGGCATCGACATCACTGTCTTCCATAGCGGTGTCAGCTATGACAGATTGTAATGTGTCATAAATTTCGACTTCTTTTCGAAGTAATTCGCTTAATGTATCTGCTTTATTTGCCATGTTTCAATGCTGATAAGTCTATTATCAACACTCAATAAAGGCGGGCAGGAAAATAGAGAACGTGTTTAACTCACGGGTTGAGTCTTAACGTTAATAAGTAAGTGTGGACTGAAAAAAACGCCTATAAGTGGCGTAAATCAAACAAACCGTACCAATTTGGTACAGATCACAAAGGCTATAAATCGATGAGTGCCTCACCAATTCCGCGTAGTGCGGCTGTTGTGCGATCAGAGGTGCCCGTTTTTAGATAGATACTGCGCAAGTAACCGTTCACGGTGTGTTGAGAAATACCAATGATATCGGCAATCACTGAATTACTTTTACCGCGGGCGACCCAACTTAAAATTTGCCGCTCGCGTGCGGTCAACTGTTTAATGGTTTTGGATTGTTGGAGTTTAATTTCGCAGTATTTTGTATGTGTCGCCTCACAGATCCATTTGAGTTGCCTGATTATGTGTGTTGGAAAACTAACGTCTTCCTTATCCGTTTCGAGGACAAAACAACCGCTTCGTCCCTTGGCGCAGTGTACAGGAATAACGAAGCCTTTGGTGATATCGGCCATATGAAGTGTTTTAAACAGGCTTTCCTGCTCGTCCGTTAGGAAATCAAAAGTCGATTTGCCATCAAATATAGTCAAATTATTGCACCGACGCGCAATGTGGATAAACGAAACTTTGGGATCAAAAATAGCAGACTTTTGTGCGGCGATAAGGCTTGGATTTTTGCCGCGTGAAGCATGGTAATTTGCATCATAATCGCGTGAGCCCGCAGGTGGCATGTGGTAATAAGTGAAGGTTGTTAACCCGAATGTTGAAACATGATGTTGGAGAACATCCCATAGTTCATCAAATGTCACGACATTGCTGATGGCATCAAAAACATCCTCAGATACTTTGAGCGAATTATCGTTATTTATTGTCTCACTTTTGGGTATTAACATGTGTTGTTCGCCCAGCCTAACCGAATCATCCCACACAATCAGGATCACGTTTAGCGAGTGTTGAGCCAATTTGAAAGAAAATTAAGTTTTTTATAATGAAAACGGTAACGATTAATGTGGGTTATTTCAATAAGTCGTACAAACCGTTGAGCGATTTATTGCGGGGTTCTAAGGGCCGCGTTTCTATTGGCGATGACGAGGCTGATCTCATAGGACTTTTTCGCATCCATTTCTGACATAATGAGTCCCGCATTGGCGCTGTTCATATCACGGAGAAAGCCCGCTGCGAAACCCGGGGCCATGCTGTCGAAAATCTCCGCCGCCTTTTTGGGTTTCATTGTTTCATACATCGAAATGAGGTGTTCAAGATCTGAGGACGCAATCTGTTCAATGCGGTCAAGTTGCGATTGGACGACATCCTTCGTTTCATTCAAGCTCGCCAATTGTTCGTCCAGCTTGGCCTCAAGAGCGGTGAGAGCTTTCTCACGCTTGGCGATTTTCAACCCTTTTTCATCCAATCTAATCTGTTCCAATAAGAGGGCATCAGCGAGGGCACTACTTACGCAGACATTCTCATCGTCTATCTGTGGGGTCGTCGCGGTCGAATAGTCCGTATTTTCAGGTTGAACGTCTTTGATCGTCGTCTCGTCAGCTATGGCGACGTCTTCACCTGCATTTGCGAGCGAAAGCGTTGTCAGTTGCAAGACGCAGACAAGTCCGAAACTACCGGCGATGATGGGAAGGACACGACTTTTCATGATTTATAATATTCACGAGATTTTAAAAAACCGAGACGTTTGCGCACGCCTTTGCGTTTTACAAGGGTGTCAATATCGTCAAATAATTCGTCGATTGGGTCTTTCGTATTGCCTTGTGGCGCCGGGATTTCTAGTTCGTCCGACTCTGTGGATTGCTGAGTTGGCTCTGACTCAACAACAGTGAGGTGTGGAATTGATTTTTCAGCGGGGCTTTCGAGTTCTGATTCCGCTTCCACGTCAGCTTCTACTTTTGTCCTCTCTTGGGTGGATTGCTCTTTAATCGTCTGTGAAACATCACTGGCGACAGAGACGCGATATTTTTCAATATCCGTGACGACTTTTAACAAATTAGAAGCTGTATTTTGCGCCTTCTGGATGGTTTGCGGAAGCGTACCCTCTATTTTTTCATCTAGCTGTGTTTCCAACTGTGTGGCTTCATGAATTTTTCGTTGAAGCGTAATGGTTTCGGCCTCTAGTTTTGCTGACGCGGCACTGGCTTGTGCCAATAAATCTTTTAGCGTTTCAATAGACTCCACTGTTGTCGCTTGCGTGGATTTGGCGGCTTGGTGCGTTTCTTTAATAGCGTTGGTCAAAGAGACGATAGAGGCACCAACGCCTGTTTTCAAACTGCTCAGCCCTTTGAGACGGCGATTCAGTAAGGCGCAGTAAAGACAGGCAAGGCCCGAGATGAGTAAAAGTACAACATCTTGAACCAAGGCAAAGTCGATGGGAAGGGACATAAAGTTTTCCATTATCGTATCAGAAAATCAGTGATGAGGACGCCTGAGACATTTTCATCGCCCAGCACAAGCTTGGCGCGCCGTAAGAGCTGAGCGCGTAATTGCGGCATAAAGGCAACGTCTTCGAGTTGTTCCACTTCAATCGCGCGAAGGTAGCTCATAAAGGCGTCGCGAAGCCGTAAGTCATTCGGATCGATAGAAGAAACTGAACCACTTGGTGCTTCTAAAGCGAGTAATATGCGCAAGACTTGGCGGTCTTGTCGTAATGAGACGACAAATTCATTCAGCTCTACAATCTCAAGATTTTTTGGAGTGAAGTCCAAGTGCTCTTCAGCTTTGTAGGTGTCTTCTTCGGCGTGATCATCAGACGCAATCACGACCTCTTGCCCTGGTAAAGAATATACGGTTCCAAAGGAGGCGGCAGCTAACAGGATTGGCGTTAATATAGCGCCAATGAGACCGCCTTTTTTCGGCTTGCCTTCTTCTGCCTCACCGGCAGCTTCGGGATTGCCTTTATCCTTTTTCTTTTTTTTAGCCATAGCGACAGAATACTTCCGAATACTATTATTTGGTGTTTATTAAAAAACACATAGTAGTAAACCGTCTGTTAACATTTGGCGCGTTAATCACAAATACACTGAAATAGTGTGCCTTTCCGGTAAATAGGATTTTTTCCAAGGCAATAGGATGAACATTTTAAACGTGTGGTTGGCTTTGCCGCTACAAAAACGAATTTTATCAGTCGCGAGTGCCATCGGCACTTTGGCGTTCATCTTTTTATTGGCGACTGTCACCATGAAACCAAAAATGGGTCTGCTCTATGCGGGGCTTGACTCTGCGACGGCTGGGGACGTCATCGCACGTCTTGATGGTCTAGGCGTAAATTATGATGTCCGCGGAAACGCTATTTATACCGATATAAATCGCCGTGACTCGCTCAGACTGGAACTGGCTCGCGAAGGCCTGCCCAAACAAAGTATTGTGGGCTATGAATTATTCGATGATGTGAACAGCTTCGCCATGTCCTCCGAAATGTTTGATGCCACCTATTGGCGGGCGAAAGAAGGCGAACTCGCCCGCACGATTTTGGCGATGCCGAATATACGCGCCGCACGTGTTCATCTTGGAACACAAAAGGCCGCCGGATTTAGTAAAGGGCCTAAAGCCACCTCAGCCTCGGTTACATTGTCTACATCGGCAGGTTTGAACACAGAACAAGCAAAAGCCGTTCAATATCTCACAGCCTTATCGGTTGTGGGTCTGAAGCCCGAAGATGTGGCCGTCATCGACACCGTTCGAGGTTTGATTGTCGGACCGGGTCTGAACATGCCACCGGAAATGGGCGGCGAGACGGATATTGAGCGAGCGGCCAAGTTGAAAGAAAACTTGCTTTCAATTCTCGAAGCCCGTGTTGGTCCGGGCAATGCGCGGGTCAGCGTCTCTCTTGATCTCGACCGCACACGTGAAAGCCTGACAGAGCGCCGTTACGACCCGGAAGGACGTGTTTTAAAAACGCAACAGACAAGTGATATGTCTGATAGTAGCGCAGGTCAGAACGCCGCTGTGACTGTGGCCAGCAACCTGCCCGAAGGCGCTGGTGCTGGCGGGAATAACACATCTGACAGAACCGAAACCTCTGAAACTGTGACGTATGAGATTTCTGAGATTCTGCGGTCTACAGAAATTATGCCGGGTGCCATCAAACGCATGACTATTGCAGTCTTGGTTGATGACCAGCAAATAATTGCTGAGGATGGAACCATCACGCGCGAAGCGCGAAGCGCAGAAGAATTAGAGGTCTTAACCGAACTCATGGCCTCTGCTTCCGGTCTGGATGAAGAACGTGGTGATACGCTGACAGTCCGGTCTTTGAGCTTCAATCAACCCGCCGAAACAGATTTCGTTGTCAAGCCGAGTGTGACCCAGCAATTTATGGAGCAATATCTCTGGAGTACAGTGCAGGCGCTCATTTTGGCGGCTGTCGCCTTGATCCTTGGATTGTTCGTGGTCCGTCCTCTGTTGACGCAGAAGGGCGAGGGTAGCGCCGGTAATTTGACGGATATGTCCGCTATGCCTGACCTCTTACCGATGGACCTCAATAGTGGTTTTGGCACAATGAGCGAAGAAGATGCCTTTGGGGGTAATACGATTGAACAAGGCATGGTTCCGCTCGGTATAGAAGGCCCTGTCGCAGACAGTTCCGATCCGATGGATATGCTCAATAATAAGGCGAGCGAGCAGGTAGATGATGCGGCCGAGTTGCTCGCAAATTGGCTCAGTGCTGATGCGAAGGCGGCGAGCTAATGGAAAACCCTCACTTCATATCACAAACCGCCTTGGCCCCTTTACCAAAGGCTGATTTGGAGGGGCGTGTGATTATGGCGGATTTCGCTGTCTTCCATGACAGACCGAATAATAGCGCGCATTTTGTTGAAACTGAAAATTTGGATCCTGAAAACGCAGGGTCTGAAAATTTTGGGTCTGAAAGTGAAGATTACCTCGCAGGCGTAGAAGCCGGGAAAGCCGAAGCCGCGTCTGTTTATGAGGCGACGATAAAAGTGATGGAAGAGTCGCTCGAACAATTAAAATCCACATTAGCGTCTCAAATCAACGAGATTGAGCAAAGCCATGGACGGGTCATTCTCCAGTCACTTGAGGCGGTCTTGCCTGCCTTGGCTGAGCGCAGCCTCTTAACAGATATGCAAAAGGTTATTGCACAAGCGGCGTTTCAGGAAACACAAGGCGTTTTGACAGCGCAAATTCACCCAAGCAATGAAACGGCCAAGTCATTCTTAAGGGCCAGCGCATCTGCGAACTTGGAAATCCAAGAAGTATCGGAACAATCAGAAACAGCCGTCAATTTTTCCTGGGATGTCTCGCGCGTTGAGATCAATCCGCAGGCTAATGCCAGACAATGCTTGGCAATTTTATCGCAAGCGATACCAAGCCCGGCCCATGCTGAGACTGCCGATGAGACATCAGACTTTGCCACACAAATCCCAGAAGCCCAACAAATCCCGCAAGCCCCGCAAATCCTAGAAGAAGGAGACATATTGTGAGCCAAGAGGAAACAGATTTTGCTGAAATGAGCCCACCGGATCTAGCGGATGCCAATACGATGGACATGCCTGAACCCCCTTTGACGGAACGCCGTGATGGCCAGACAGGGGCGACTTATAAGCGTTCCATCTATGCCTTACCCGTGACGGTGCAAATGGTTGTGGGCACAGCGCGTCCGACAATTGCAGAGTTATTGCGTCTTAAAGCGGGTTCTGTGCTGGAGATGGATAAGCTGATTAGTGATCCGGTTGATGTGTGCATTGATAATCGCGTGATTGCGCGGGGTGAACTCGTTGAGACGGATGTTGCGACGGGTGAAATCGGTCTCAAGATTACGGAAATCGTCGATATCTCAGAGGATATGCTCTCTTAATGACGCTCCTCTTGCGACATAAGCTTCGCGTCTTAGCAGCGCTCATTGTGATTATCACAATGGGCTTTTTCTGCTTTAGCGACCCAGCGTTTGCGCAAGTGGCTGACCAAGCCACTCAGTTGGAAGAAAGCTTGGAAAATACCCTCGATCAAGTTTTACCAGAAAATGAAGAGGGTGATGTCGGTCTAGACGCGCGCGTCATTCAACTCTTCCTTGTTGTGACCGTGCTAAGCTTAGCGCCGGGTTTGGCGATGATGATTACGTGTTTGCCCTTTATGCTCATCGTTTTCTCTTTCCTCCGACAAGCCATGGGACTGCAACAAACACCACCCAATATGATGATTATGGGTTTGGCTATGTTCCTGACATTTTTCGTCATGGAACCTGTTTTCACTCAATCGTGGGATGAAGGTCTTTCGCCTTACATGGACGGGATGATAACAGAGGAACAGGCGATAGACCGGACTCTCACCCCATTCCGCGTATTTATGGAAGCCCGTGTTGAACCTGAAACGATTCAACGCTTGGCGGATACAATGCCGGAGAGAAATTATGACCTGTCCGAAGAAACCCCAATGCCGCTTCTAATCACGTCATTTATGCTGTCTGAAATAAAACGCGCTTTCCAAATTGGCTTTGTTATTTTTATGCCGTTCTTGATTATTGATTTGATTGTCGCGTCAATCTTGATGGCAATGGGTATGATGATGGTGCCGCCGGCGGTGGTCTCGCTCCCGTTTAAACTCGCATTTTTTGTGATGGCTGATGGGTGGTTGAAAATCACTGAAGCGCTGCTGCGCGGTTATGGGGTGGCGTGATGCTTGAAGGCGAAATCTTGGATAATAATTTCGACAATGGATTGATAAATAGTCCGATGAATAATGCTGTTGCTTCTCCTGATGTTTCTATTGAGGATCTGACACCGCCGCAAAAGGCCGCGATTATCCTTGTGACTTTAGGGGCGGAGAAAGCGGCACCTATTATCGAGAAGCTGACCGATGAACATATTGAGCGTTTCTTGCGGGCGTTGCAGCAATTGCAAGAAGTCCCTCGCGAAAAGATATTGGGCGTGATCGCCGATTTCATCGTCAATATTAATAGCCGCCAAGGCATTTTCAAAGCGGGCCCAGACCGAGCGATGGAAATGGCGCGCAGCGTTTTGGATGATGATCGTTTTGCGCGTCTGACAATGGATGCGTCAATCTCTGATGCGCAAGGCCCCCAACGCGAAGGTATTTGGGGCGAAATGGAACAGCGTTCTGCAAAAGCAATCGCAGAATTTCTACTGCAGCAAAAACCGGAAATTGCTGTCTATATTTTATCTAAGCTTGAAAAAGAAATTGTCAGTGAAATTGTGACCGAGTTACCGGAAAAAGAGTCTGTTGAATTTGTTAAACGTCTTTCCGATGATGCGGCTGTTGCGCCTTTTGTTGAGAAAGCCATAGAGAAATTCATTCGTGCTGAGTTCCTGAGCGTTGAGGAGGAAGGCTCTAATAGTGAAGCGATTACCTATGTTGCAGACCTTCTCTCTGTTCTACCCCGCGATCGACGCGAGGGTATTCTGGAAGAAATAGAAAAGGATGATGAGGAGCGATCACGGAAAATTCGGAATGAAATGCTGACATTTGATGATTTGCCAGAGCGCTTGCCGCCGACAGCGATACAAATCATTTTCCGTGAATATAATAAAGTTAAACTCAGAGAGATGCTAAAAGCCGGAGCCCTTGGGTCTCAAATGGTGACTGAGTTTCTTTATTCGAATATCTCCCAGCGTATGGCGGATCAAATTCGTGAAGAGGTCGATGCTATGGAAGAAATGGATGAGAAGAAAGCCGATAAGACACTGTCTGTTTTCATGAGCTATATTGGGCAACTTCAGAAAGACGGGCGTATCACTTTAAATAAGAAAGCTGATCCCGTCCTGCCTGATTTAGGTTAGACTTATTTACAATAGAAAAAAGGCCGCTTAGAGCGGCCTTAATTTTTGGCCTATATTGTTAGCGGTTATTGTAAGACGAGCTCTGCATGTAACGCGCCCGCCGTTTTTATCGCCTTTAGAATATCAATCATTTCGCGTGGCGAAACACCTAAAGCATTTAGGCCTGCAACCAAGTCTGGAAGTGTTACGCTATCCTCTAAGATAGCGATGTTTCCGGGTTCGCCATCTTGAACCCTGATGCCCGTTCTCGGCACGGCGATAGGCTCTCCAAATCCGAAAGGGTTAGGTTGATAGACGACCGGGTCTTCTGTAATTTTAATAGATAGATTACCTTGTGCAATGGCCACAGAAGAGACTTTGACGTTCTGACCCAGGACAATCGTACCTGAGCGTTGATCAACCACCACACGGGCTTTCTGAGCGGGTGTCAGCGTATAGTTTTCGACTTTGCCTATGACATGCGCCGGGGATTGAGATAGGCGTGTGAGGTCGAGTTCTACGGTGCCTGCATCCAATAAAGAGGCATAACGTCCGCCAAGCCCTGCATTTATTTTGGCTTCTATGCGTTCCGCTGTGGTGAAATCAGGCGCGCGAAGCGCAAGGCGAATACGTTGCATTTTTTGGAAATCGAAATTAATTTCGCGCTCAATACGGGCCCCATTTGGAATTGTTCCGGATGTCGGAACGCCTTCAGTAATTGAGGCGCCATCGCCTTCGGCTTGGAAACCACTCACAAGAACACTGCCTTGGGCCAGAGCATAAACTTCGCCGTCTGCGGCATTAAGCGGCGTCATCACGAGCGTTCCTCCGGCCAGACTTTGCGCATCACCAATAGATGAGACATTCACATCAATCCGAGAGCCCACACGGGCAAAAGGGCGAAGCGACGCTGTCACGAGGACTGCGGCCACATTATTGGGGCGGAAATCACTGCCTTGAATATTGACGCCTAATCGTTCCAACAAATTAGACAGGGCTTCTTCGGTGTAAGGCGAGTTACGAATGGTGTCACCCGTACCGTCCAAACCGATAACGAGGCCATAACCTACCAGGTCATTGCCGCGTACGCCTTCAATATCGACAATGTCTTTAATTTTGACATTGGCTTGCGCAGCAGCCGGGAACAGCAAGAGAAAACTTGCGAAGAATAAACTCAGCCAAAGAAATAAGGGACGCATAATTTACCGTAAGAAATTCGTCAGGGTGAGATTAGAGAGCCGCGATGTAATCGTGTAAGAGGCCTCTAATTGAACTTGTAAGGATTGTAGCTCTGCGGCGGCTTCGAATTGGTCACGGCCAAACAGATTTTGAAAAGTTGTCGTCAAAGCCGCACGCTCACTATCATTTTGGGCTATCGTTTTTTCGATTGTTTCACCGAGCGTACCCAGTTCCGTTTCTAATTTGATAAGACCGGAGCCGCCTTTTGCTGCGGCTTTGGTGCCTTCTTCAAAGAGAAAAGCGAAACCGACGTCATCTGTTGGTGGAAGCGACTCCCGCGCGGTTGCCATGAGGGCTAAGCCTTTTAGGGTATCCTTGATCTCTTGATTATTGCCTTTAACGGGCACCTCAAGGCTTTGGCCATTGCCAATGGGCAGGGCAGGTGGATTACCATCACCCCCTTGATAAATATTGGTATCAAAACCACCGCCCGGCGTGTCAAAATAATCATCAATCGCAATTTTGGCGGATGCTGCATCGGGGGCTGTTGCAATAATATTGCGAACATCTTCGAGCAAGGCTTCAGCCCCGGCGAAGGGCGTGACATTTGTACGGTCGCCTGAAAACAAATTCCGTTCGCCATGTGACGTGCTTAGGGCATTCATTATCAGGGCAATGCTGTTTTCTGCTTCATCCGCTATGGCCTCGACGCCGTTTGGCGTTCCGCTATTCAAGGCGATAAAGCCACGCGTATCAATAGAGTTCAATGTCGTACGGGCCCCGGATACAGCGCGAGACATAAAGCTAAGCCGCGTTTCAGAGAGTGTATTGACCTCTTGCGCTTGCAGGAGGTCGCTTTGCGCCTTTTGTAAGAGATGGGCGCGACCGACATCCCCATTTGTGGCAGATTTCAGATCAGCCTTGAGACCTGTGACCGCTTCTTGGGAAACAGTCTGGATTTGGTCACGAATTTGCGCTGTGGTTCGGTTACGTCGGGAATAGGCCAGAAGATCCGGATATGTAGATACCTGCATAATCTCACCTATATCGAAAGAAGTCTGTCAATCATGTCACCCACCGTTTGGATGACCCGCGCATTCGCAGCATAAGCTTGCTCAATGACCAAAAGGGTTTGCAATTCTGCATCTGTATCGACAGCCGATGTTTGAATTTCTGCGTCATTCAAAATATCACGTCTGGCGATCGTACTGGCATTGATTGAGTCAAAGCGAAGCGATTGCTCTCCAATGAGAGAGGTTAACCCCGCAGCCGCGCCAATGACACTGTAATTGCCTTGTAACCCTGAATTTGTCGGGGCGGGTTGGGAGTCAGTCATCGCCGAGAGCAAATTCGTTATAATTTCCGTATTGCCGCTATTACCGGGCGTCACCGCGCCAAGCCCATCGCGAATACGATAAACTTCGCCACCGACATTGGGGTTCACCAAATTATTGATAGAGATGCGTGAGGCTGAGCCTGTAATATTCGTCGGATCTGCCAGCAGAGCGGCATCTGTAAACAGGCCCTGCGTGCCAGGAGTTTTTGTAGGGTCCAAATTATCATCGGAAAAACGTGAGACGAGGTCAGCAGCCAGACTGTCTAGGGAGTCTGTAAAGCTTGTTGCGATTTCATCCCGAATGGCAAATTCACCGGCCAAGCTGCCTGTTTGTAGGCTCAAGCGACTATCCGTGCCCGGCGTAATATCTTGGTCACCGACAAAGAGGCCGGAGAGCGGGCTCGTTCCGTCATTATAGCGCATATCATCGGTCATGACCGGGGTGCGTGTGAAGGACAATTCTCGTACAGAACCAGATAATAAATAAACGCCGCTCGTTGTAATAATATCGACTTGGCTATTATCGCGACGAATATCTTTGACCGGAACAATGCTCGAAATAGTATCAATCAGACTTTGACGCTCGTCTTCTAAAGCGGCCGTATTGCCGGACACTTCGTTTAGGCCACTGATCTCACCATTAATCGACTGAATCCGTTTCAGGGCATCATTCACCGTTTGGACGCTACGAGCGATATTGGCATCTGCGGTTTCGCGCATAGAGAGCGACATGTGGGACAGTGCATTAAATTGCTGCGTTGTTTCATTCGCCGCCGCGACAACCGCACTTTGAAAAGCTGCCGACTCCGGCGTGGCTTGAAGCGTTTTAAAACTGGCCTCAAGGCTCTCAATGCTGGCAAATAATCCATATCCGCTGCCGGGTAATCCAATCTCTGTATTGAGCGCTTGATAGGCATTGGCGACGATTTCGCTCCGCCCCGCAGCGGCATCGGCGTCACGTCTTAGACGGGAGAGGGCGAAGTCTTGGGCGCGTTGTACGCTCGAAACTTTTACGCCATTACCGGAGCCATCCGTAACGCGTTCCTCTGATACAACTTCGCGCCGGACATAGCCCGGCGTAGAGGCATTAGAGATATTATTGGCAGCCACATCTGCGCGTAAGCTACTGGTCGCAAGACCGGAATTAGCATTTGATAAAGCGCGGGTGAGTGACATAGGGTTGTCCTAATCGCTTCCGATCAGAAAGCGGGTGTTAGATTTATCGTTTTAAATTGGTTGTTTCTTGCAGCATCTCATCCACCGTTTGGATGATTTTTGCATTGGATGAATAAGCGCGTTGTGTCTCAATCAGGCTGGTGAGCTCTGAGGCGATATCCGTATTCGACTCCATCAGAGAATAACCTGTATATCCGCCTGTTGGACCATCGCCGGCATCCCAAAGATAAACATCGCCGGATTTATTTGAAATTGTGAACGCTTGATTATCCACGGCATTCAAGCCGTTCGCATTTGGAACTTCGGCCACTGGAATTTGATATAATGTGCGACGAAACCCTGTATTATAAATCGCTTCCAAGAAGCCTTGTTCATTAATTTCAACGGTTTGAAGGTCACCGACCGGTGAGCCGTCTTTGGTTACGCTATAAGGCGAAAACTCGGTGCCAATTTGTGAAAAGCCTGTTGTTTCATTGAAACGTCCAATGAAAGCCGTCATCGGGCCGCTGGCAACAGAAAAAGAAAGCTCGCCTGTGAGCGGGTCATAAGCAGCGCCGGCACCGGGTGTGAGGGTTGCGAGCGAGCCGCCATTGGTTGTTGCATTAAACGTCATGCCAAAAGAGGCCACAGGAACTGTGGGGTCACCGGCATTGTCAACGACATCGACTGTCCACTCATTGGCTGTACCTGTGGGTGTGAAGGTAAAGGTCATGGTTTGAGCAAGACCCAGCGAGTCGTAATAATCAATTGGCAAGATATAAGGGTCTAACGGGCTTGGATCATTCGCCGGAAGATTAACACCCAATTGAATATTCTGTGTCGGTTCGGCGCTGAACTGCGCAATATTTGTATTCACAGGGACGAGGCTGGTTGTGCTGCTACGGCTGGGTGAGCCCGCGTCACCTGCGGAGTCAGTTGGCCACCCCAGTAAGAAAAGGCCACTTGTTGTTCTTAAATAACCGTCTTGGTCTGCCTCAAAACCGCCAGTTGGCACCATCATGAAGGACCGGTCTTCCGGAGCGGCACTCACACCAGAAAAATCAGTTACAGGTATCATGCCCTGCCCATTTATTGCGATGTCAGTAGATCGACCCGTCGAAATAAGAGAGCCTGTGCTGGTAATATCTTTAAACGCCGTTGCCCGAACGCCGCCTGCTGAGTAAATACTCGGACGCTGACTAATAACCATACTGGAAAAATCGACATCACTGCGTTTATAGCCATAGGTAGCGCTGTTCGCGATGTTATCTGAAATTGTTGCCAAGCGCGTGGCGTTTACATTTAGGCCCATGACCCCTGCATTGAGGGAAGAGGAGATAGTCATTAGTTCAATCCTTGAATTTAATGTATGTATACAAGGATAAGCGACTTATTCTTAATAAAGTGTGTATTTATAAAAACACTATTATAGTGTTTACAGGGGTGTCCTCCGATTACTCCTTCAAAATCGTAATAGATATGCGGCGATTTTGCGGATCATAAGGGTCATCAGAGAGGGGTTCTGTCGACGCTTTACCCGAAACCTCTGTGACTTGAGAGGCAGGGAAACCCATCTGTGTGAGCAAACGTCGGGCTGTATTGGCGCGATCTGAAGATAATTCCCAATTTGAGTAATTCCCATTGCCGACAAAGGCATGATTATCTGTATGACCCACAATTTTAATGTCATTCGCAATGGTCTCAAAGGATGTGGCGACAATTTGTGTGAGCTCTTTCAAAATAGGGGAGGGCTGAGCACTGCCCATAGAAAAGAGCGCGCTATCGGCTTGATCGATTAACTCAATGACTAAACCCTCGGGGCTCATTTTAAGAATAAGGTGCTCTGAGAGAGTTTCATCGACAGACGCAAGCGTAGCGTTCATCGCGTCGACTTTCTCTTGCAATTCTGCATCTTGATTAACTGAACTGCCATCTAACCCTTCGCCTTGACCAAAGTCTTTATCACCCTCGGCGCCAGAGCCATCTTTGGCAAGCGTGTCTTGTGTGTAAAGAGAACTCCCTTTTAAGGCATCCGCCCCGCCACCTGAAACCGCAGCCAGTGGGATATTGGGATTAAAATAGTCAGCAATTCCTTTGCGTTGTTCTTCAGTTGTCGCATTCAAAAGCCACATCAAAAGGAAGAAGGCCATCATCGCGGTTACGAAGTCAGCATAAGCGACTTTCCACGCGCCTCCGTGATGTCCGTCGCCTGCCACGACTTTTTTTCGGCGAATAATAATGGGTCGAACGGCGTCGCTCATTTCTGGTGTCCATAATTGTTGATACACCACATAATTGCGTAAAATGGTGAGTATTCAGAAAACAAACACGGTTAAGGAACACTTAAATCTTTTACGCCACATGAGCTATGAACACTAAATAAGTGTATTTGTAATATACATCAGGATGATCATGAGCGTTTTACGCAAAAAAATTGAGGATGCAGCCGCAGCAAAGCCTTTGGATAATGACTTGGTATCCCTGCATTGGGAAGGTTTTCAAAATACGTTGTTAGACTCCTTCGAGGCTATGATTGAAAGCTTGATGTGGAAATCAAAAGGCATGTCCGTCAAACAACTTGATCCAAAAGCAATTATAAAATCATTCCCTAAAAACGGCCTCTTTTCCACTTGGGGAGAGACTGAGAAAGAAACACAGAACTTGGTCTTGATTGATATCAAACTTGCGGCCTTGGTTTCACGTTTTGGGTTTCAGGGCGAAATCTCGGACATGAAGAAACTGGATAAACATCCAATTTCTAAATTTGATATCCTTTTATTAGAAGGACTTCTTTCCGTTGCGAAAAGTATGCTTAATGCTCAAAGTTCAAAGGAACGTGTAGATTATACAGAGTTTTCAAATGTTCCTATTACCGCGGACTGTCTTGATTGGGTGAGATTGGATTTCCATTTTGAAGTGAGTCTTGGTCCAAAGTCAGAAGATGTTCCATTCGATTTTACTCTTTTAATCTCCCAAGCTGATTTTGACGTTCACATGAAACGTGAGCCTAAAATTGATATAGTGTCTGAAACACTCGATTTTGACGAAACTGCGGAAACACTAACGCGTCATATCGATAAAAGTGTTACATCTCTGCGAGCCGTCCTGGAGAGTTGTGAGATGACCGTTGCGGATTGTACCCGTTTGACCATTGGTCAGGTCATTCCCCTGCCGGGTGTTTCTTTGCAGTCACTCAATATCGAAGCCGAATTGACAGATAATCGCGTTTGTATTGCGAAGGGCGCTTTGGGGATTCACAAAACACGCAGAGCTGTTCAATTGGTGGAAGATGTTGCTCCAAGCTTTATCGATAAAGACTTAGCCTCCGTGTTGGAATAGAAGCCCGTAGAAAGTACAGTTACGCTTTCTAAAAACATAACACCAAATTAGTGTATTATTAAAGAATAAGTAACATCTGGTAGGTATCTGGATGTTATGAATTCCATACTTGGTATAGTTGTAACGATCGTTTGTGTGTTCGGTGGGTATCTCTGGGCAGGCGGTAAAATGGATATCATACTCCATTCACTGCCTTATGAAACGACTATGATTGTTGGTGCCGCAGTTGGCGCTTTCCTCTGCGGTAATGACATGCACACCATTAAGACCACAGGCAAAGATATTGTTGCTGTTTTCAAGGGGCCTAAATGGAAAAAAGAAGATTATACGGACTTGTTATGTTTGATGCATGAACTCGTGCGGATATCCCGTGAAAGTCCTGTTGAGGTTGAAGCGCATATCGAAAACCCTGAGGAATCTTCCTTATTTCAGAAATATCCACGTATCCTTGAGTCTACCCATTTCGTTGAGCTGATTTGCGATACGATCCGTTCAATGCTGATGAATTTTGATGATGTTTATCAGGTCGAAGAACTCTTGGATAAGCAACTCGACAGTATGAAAGAAGAAGCCCTTCATGGGTCTCATGCCCTACAGACTGTGGCGGATGCCTTGCCTGCGCTTGGTATCGTGGCGGCGGTTTTGGGTGTTATTAAAACCATGGCCTCAATTGATAAGCCGCCGGAAATTTTGGGCGGCATGATTGGTGGTGCCTTGGTGGGTACATTTCTGGGCGTGTTCCTCGCCTATGGTTTTGTAGGTCCGATGGCAAACAAAGTCAAAGGCACGCGTGAGCAGGAGCATTATTTTTACGCTCTCATCCGTGAGGTCCTTGTTTCAAGTCTGCATAAAAACGAGACGCAAATTTGTATTGAGGTGGCGCGCCGAAGTGCACCTGAGCATCAACGCCCGAGCTTTGCGGATATGGAGCAAGCGCTCAAAGATTTAAAGAGTGCGGCTTGATGAGGATGTCGGGTCAAAAGTCTCATACGCGTAAGCGCAATAAATTAAGCCGGTCTCCAAAATTGTCTTTGGTGCTGGCTTTTTTGTCATCTGTGTCATTCACATCTATTCATGCGGCAGCTCAAACGACAGATGAGGCGGCTAATGTTGTGAATGAAAATGGCTTGTCCGATGCAGCAGAAAATCTGTCGCGTATTTTGAGAAGCGCCAAAGAAAAAGGATTGGTGCAAGCCAAAAAAACAACACAAACAACTGAGGCTTCAAACGAGACACCTGCCGTTAATTGCGACATTGGTGAAATACTCAAATTCACCTCATTACAACCGATAGAGACTTATGAAGATTTGACCATGGCCAAATCGGTTCGTGACGAAATGAATGATGTTTACGGGGCCTTGCACTTAGCTCGTGTTCAGTTGAGCTTGGGTCTAAATACTGAAGCCAAAGCGACCCTAGCCCCTTACGAAACGATTGAAGCTGATCTTCTTGTGCGTGCAGCGGGCCTTTTAACGCATCCACATTTCGATATTGATGCGCCGATTATTGAAGCTTTCGCCCATTGTAATACACAAACGAAAATATGGGCCATGCTGGAAAATCCCGAATATTTCAGGGAACCAATTTCGGCAGAAAATCGCCGCAAAATTGTTAATGAAGTCGCAGTGTTTCCAAAATTTTTGCGCGAAACGATTTCTGTCAATCTCGGCATTAAAGCCGCTGAGACTGGCGAGATAAATCTAGCAAGAGCCTTATGGGCGAAAATGGATACTGAAGCGCGGGAAAACGGTACGCGCCTTCCGGACGAAAAGCTGGACAAGCACGACTATCTATACCTGAACGGATTATTGAATAAGGATAGCGACCCTGATTTCTATATCTCTGTTTTAAATTATTTATCTGAACGGGAAGGGGAGTTTCGCCTTACGGCTTTGACGCAATTATCCAAAGAGAACCGGTCTTCGACCGCGAAGATAAATACGACGTTAGAAGACGACCTTGTTGAGGTCAGCCAGACCTTTTCCAATGGATCAGAGAGCCAGCTTGCAGCCTTGGAGCTGGTTAAAAATCGTATTCATGTCGGTCGCGCCATTGATGCCATCACGGCAACCAAGAAATATTTCAACCCCACTGATGCAGAGTTTCGCCAAAGCGTTTTGCAAATAACGGAATTGGTTCAAACGCGCCTTCAAAGCGAGAGTAATCTAAAGCGTATAGTGGGTTTGAATGATTACCTGTTCGACACGGCTTTTTTTGAAGAAGGTGGTGATACAGATGGTTTGAAAACGCAGGCTTTAAATGCGGCGCTTTTGTCGAACTTGCCTGAACTCCATGAAAAGATTTTTGTATCTGAAGAGGATGTTCCGAAGGACGCAAAACCGCTCCTAAAACAAGCGCGATTTTTTGCAAACCTAAAGAGTGGCAAGACTCAAGATGAGCCCGAAACAATTCGAAGCGTTAGCTTAAGTAATACTCTCGCACAAAAAACGGGTGAGCAGGCCTTAGCCGAAAACAATCTTAACTTAGCTCGCTCCATGGCAGCAAAGATGTCCGATAATAATGAACGCCAAGACCTTCTTCAAAACATTGCTTGGATTGAGGGTCGTTGGTCCGACACAATGAAAAAAAGCGACGACATTGTTCAAGTGCTGACAAATCCAACATCTCAAGCCATTTCCGCAGATGATCGTCAGTGGGTTAAAAAGCTTCCGGAAAAACTCTCTTCTATCGAGACAACGCTCCAACACACGCAGGACTATTTGAAAAATGGATAATGCGAATTACATCTCCCTTTCCCGTCAGTCGGGCTTGATGAAAGAACTGACAACAATCGCCAATAATATGGCGAATGCTGACACAGTCGGATACAAACGCGAAGGCGCCATTTTTTCAGAATATATAGCGGCCGCCAGTGCCAATGGTGAGGCGTCCTCACCCCGTCATAGCCTATCCATTGGGCGTCTCGCGGCGCATGCGAGTAATTTCGATACAGGCAGTCTGCGTATGACCGGAGGGTCAATGGATGTTGCGATTGAAGGAGATGGTTTTTTCTTGGTCGATGTGAATGGCCAAACGCAATTGACGCGTGCCGGTAACTTTATGACGGATGAAAATGGTCGTCTCATTACAGTCGATGGTAATGCCGTATTGGACAATGCCGAAGGCGAAATCCAAATCCCACTCGAGGCGGGTGAGCTTTCAATTGCCTTGGACGGTACGCTTAGCGGGAATGGCGTTGAGTTAGGCCGATTGGGCGTTGTAACGGCGGATCCCAATACACTGTCTCGACAAGGTAATAATAATTGGGTTGCTGAAAACGGGTTTGAACCCCTTGAAGAAGCCCGCGTGCTTCAAGGGTTTCTGGAAGACAGTAATGTTGAACCGGTTTCAGAAATTGCCCGCATGATTGAGGTTCAGCGTTTTTATGACGCCGGACAGAAAATTCTCGAAATGGAAGATAGCCGCATCAAGCAAGTAATCACGACCATCAGGCAGATTTCATAGACCATTAGACTAAACAAAATGGAGGAAGTTCAGGATGAACGCTCTTAAAATAGCCGCCACAGGCATGGCCGCCCAGCAAACCCGCGTTGATGTTATTTCCAACAACATCGCCAATATGAGCACCACGGCTTATCAACCGCGCGTCGCCGAATTTGCAGACTTGCTGTATCAACAACATTTGACTCCCGGATCAGTAACCTCTCAAACGGGAACTATTGTCCCAGCGGGCATTCAACTCGGCATGGGCGTGCGTCCGTCCACTGTGTCAATCGAAGTCGTGCAAGGCGCATTGAGTGCAACAGGCGGTGATCTGGACCTCGCGATTGAAGGGCGCGGTTTCTTTGAGATTACGCTGCCCAGTGGAGAGTCCGCTTATACCAGAGATGGCAAATTTTATCGGGATTCTGAAGGTCTCATTGTAAATTCTGATGGTTACGCCTTGGCCGATAATATCACCATCCCAAATGATGCGCGTCAAATCTCAATTAGCTTGGACGGCGAAGTTACAGCCTTTTTTGATAATGCGCCAGAAGGTCAGCAAATTGGTGTTATATCAATGACGGTTTTCGCAAATACAAAAGGCCTCGAGGCGATGGGCGGGAACCTCTTCCGAGAGACGGCAGCCTCCGGCGCGCCGATCGTATCCGAACCCGGAACTGAGGGTGTCGGAACGATGCGCCAAGGATTCTTGGAAGACTCCGGTGTCGATGTGGTTGAAGAAATATCAGAGTTAATTGAGGCCCAACGCGGCTATGAATTAAATTCAAAGATTATTTCAGCCGCCGATGAAATGTATGCGGCGACTACACGGATCCGATAAGATGAAGCAACGTATTTTAAAAGCTATATTGGGCGTTTCCGTAGTCTTACTCGCCACACCCGCCTTCGCTGCATCGGTTACTGCAAACTCAACATTGACGCGCGGCACACAAATTACGGCGAGTGATATTGACATTAAAACTGATGATGCTGGTGAATATGAAGCGCTGAAACAAAAATATGTTGGCATGGCGGTGACACGCACAATTGCAAATGGCGCCGTCATTCGAGATCGTGACATCGCCGCCCCCATTCAAGTGCGTCGTAATAGTCGTGTCAAAATGATTTATAAAGTCGGCCGATTGGAAATTACCGCAACAGGTCGCGCCATGGCGCAAGGACGGGAAGGCGACATTATTCCCGTTATGAATATGGAATCCAGACAGTCTGTTGAAGGTCGCGTGACAGGCATGGGAACAGTGGAGATGATGCCATGATAAGTAAAAGACTATTATGTGTTGCGATTGCCAGTGCCGCTTTATTATCGGCCTGCAAAACAACCGGGGGCATGCCCAATGCGGAAGAGTTTAACAAAGCCCAACCCATGGTGAGTTACGCGCAAAATGGCGTTAGAAGCTCTGTTCCTTTAATTGATAATACGCAGGGTAAATTAAATGCCCGTGAAACGTCTCTTTGGTCCAGCAGTCCTAAATCATTATTCGGAGATCGTCGGGCCAGCCAAGCAGGTGATATCTTGACGGTATTAGTTGAGATTGATGATGAAGCAGAAATCAATAATTCTGTGACGCAAGATCGTCAAAACACCGAAAATTTCGGTATGAATGCTTTCTTTGGTTTGCCGGAAACGCTCAATGGTATTTTACCCGCAGGAGCTTCTACGTCGCCCGCCGTCGATCTTAATCGAACACGCAATATTTCAGGAGACGGTACGATTAGACGTGGCGAAAGAATAACACTGCGTCTTGCTGTCCAAGTTATTGATGTTCTCCCAAATGGCTATTTACAATTAGCCGGTCAGCAAAAAATTATGGTGAATAATGAAATCCGTCATCTCCAAGTGAGCGGGCTCATTCGTACCCAAGATATTTCACGCCAGAACGTTATCACCTATGACAAAATGGCCGATGCCAGAATTTATTATGGTGGCAAAGGCCAGGTGTCAGATGCTGTGAAACCGCGCTTAGGCAATAAAGTCCTTCAAACACTTTTACCGTTTTAGAGCTCGCCATGATTAAATCTGTTTTGAAAACGGCTATATTGATGATTGCTGTTGTTGGTGGCGGTGTAGGCGGCAGTATATACAAAGATATGTCGTCCGGTGACGCGGCGGCATCAGGAAATGAGGCTCACGCGAAAGCGGATAAAAAAGACTCTCATAGCAAAGACAAAAAATCTGATAAAAAAGATGGAGACAGTAAATCTGAAGGTGGTGAAGTTCGTTACCAGAAATTCAAACGTCAATTTGTGATACCTGTCATGGGCGACAAGAAAATCAAAAGTCTTGTTATCATGAATTTCAATCTGGAATTAAATGAGGATGCACCGTCTAATAGTTTTTCACTTGAACCCAAACTGCGCGATGCTTTTATGAAAGACCTTCTTATGCTCTCAAATGAAGGTGTCTTCAGCGATGATTTGACGTCACCGGAAAGTTATGAAGAGATACGGGAGACCCTTCTTGGATCTTCACGCCGTATTTTAAATGACGGCGTAAATGATGTCCTAATTTTGGATATTGCTAAGCGTGATGCCTAAATCCGCATAGCTGTTTAAATTAAGAGCCTGTTTGATTTTGATTGAGCAGGCTTTGTTCCATCATTCGGGCAATACTTTCCAGTGTCTGATTGCCTTCAGCTTGTAATTCCAAATTTGAAAATGTCGCTAACTGCTCCACAAATTGTGTTGAGTCCAATGGAGCGAGGGGGTCCTGATTTCTGATTTGTGCGGTTAACAATGTCAGGAATGTATCAAATTCTTCGCTGGCATCTGTCGAACTTTCAGAGGATGTTGATGAAGTGTTTGTCGTACTAATGGCCGTCGTTTCACTTCCGTCTTCTGCCGACGCGTCTGTTTTATTGATTTGATTTGTTAAACCAGCGAGCGGCTCAGACGGAATAGATTTTGCGAGATAATCAGAGGGCTTTTTTTGCGTGGTAAGTCCAACTAAAGTTTGAATGTCCATAATAGATCCTGTGTATGATTAGAGTCTAAGATCAAGGCGAAGCTGTTCTTCGTTCATGCGGTAAATCGGTGTTCGATAGGAGGCTTCCAGCGTATCCTCTGCGGCCTCTGCATAGGAGACACCATAAGATTGAGACTTTTCATTATCCTCGGATGATCCGTTATTTGATCCCTGCTGTTCAAAACTCAAATCAATATTGGCAAAGCCATTTTCGCCAAGCATTTGCAGGAAATCCTGACTGCGTTCTCGCAAGATATTATAGCTGTCAATATTATCAGCCTTTACAACAACATTGACGCGGTTATCGGCATCAAACATGAAATCTATATAGACGCGTCCCATTTCAGGCGGATCGAGTTGTACCATAACGCCTTTGGGCGTTTCTTTCGCCGTGAGAATGGCGTCAGCGACAGTTGATACAATCGCATTGGCGATAGGGGATGGAACAGTCGCATTGATCTGAGGGGCCGCAGAAACAGATGACGTACCGCTTAATACGGTCGGCGCAGCTAACTCACCGCCTAAACCTATAAGCGATTGAGCGACATTGTTTTGAGTGACATTTGGAAAAATACTCTGTTGGGAGAGGTTATCCATGCGTTTTGCCAATTGGCTCTCAATATCCACGAGATCAATGGCGCCTTCAGCCTCAATACCGTCGATATCTATATCTTCCAGTCCAAGCGTTGGTAAATCTGCGTTTGATACCGCTTCATTATCAGCGCTTTGTCTATTCGTTCGTGTGGGCGAAGGATTTAGGGTGTCCTCGACGGCACCGAAAAGGCTCCTCTGGTTAGACTGCGCCATCACGACATCATCTTGTGCGATGGATGTTTCAGCTTCACTTAATTTAATCGTTTGGAGGGCGTCCTGTGTAAGCGCGTCTGATGGGGTTTGTTCCGTGAAATTAATGGACGCATTTGTTGTTTCGACTATCAGCTCTTGAATGTCGGGTATTCCCGCCGCCGTGTTTGGAGCGTCCTCTGCCTTAATCGTAGAGAGGGGCGCATTGGCCTCGCTTTGAATAATTTCTGCTTCGAGATTACTCTCGGATGAAGATTGTTCTGCGCGTATTTGCAGCGCCTCTTCAAAAGGATTTTCACCAACAGGAAAACGATAAATGCCTGACTCAATAGCCTCCGTATTCGGATTGAGAGGGGCGCGTCCTGTTGATTCAGGATTTTCTTCCGGGGTGTCATTTGCGACTGTGCCGGCTTCCGCTGTTGTGTCATTCGCAGGTAATTTCTGCGTATCGTACTCTTTTGAAAATTCCGCAGCCGCGTCTTGATGGCGTGCAGTGTCAGCGTCAGAGTCTGTTTCAGGAACAGTGCCGGGGCGTTTTGATGATTGTAATGGCCCAGACCCGTTGAGGGGCTGGAGAAATAATGAATCCTTCATACACCAAATAATAAGTAAAATATATTAACCAACCATTTACGAGTTTACGATTAAACATGGTTAAGGAGGTCTTTATGAGCGATTCATTTCAAATATTGAATACGATAAAGACGCGTTCGGAGCCAAACCAAAACTTGGCAATGGATGAGATTAAGAATGGAAGGAATGACCCTGAACTAAGGCAAGCCGCTGAAGATTTCGAAGCGGCCTTTATTTCCCAAATGCTGAAATTCAGCGGTTTGGGAGAAGCCCTGACAAAAGGTGGCGGCGAAGACGTCAGCGCTTTTACGGACTTCTACATAGAGAATTATGCTGAGAAAATTGTTGAAAAAGGCGGGTTTGGTCTTGCCGATAAATTTTACGACAAATTAGCCGCAAAACAGGGTGATGCATTGGAAAGAGTTTTAGATGTCAGATCTTAAGTCCATCATAAATAAACTCCGCCATGTCGTACGTTCTGAGAACGAACAACTCCGTCGGGGTGTTTATACGGCCCTGCAAGATACAGTCACTGTCAAACAGACACTCTTAATGGAGATGGACAGCTTCGCTCAGCGTTTGCAACAGGCCAATCATAAAAGACTGCTGGCAGGAGAGTTAAATGATCTGCAGAGGTTATTAAAAGAGAATGACCGCCTGATGCGCACGGCCATTAATAGTGTGAAAGCCGCTTATAAACAAATCGCCTCAATTCGAAACACAGAGAAAAAAGTCGGAGCGTATAATCGTTTCGGCAACACCATTTACATACAGGATTTGCCAGGCCTGAAAACGAAACTGGTATAAAATAAAGTGTTTAATTTGGAGAAGGATTCCAAACACAACACCTTTTAAAGAAGCAGGAAGCCTCGAAAAGGAAAAAGCCTATGTCTAGTGTACTCACCAATAAAGGGGCGATGATCGCTCTAGAGACACTTCGCGGAATTAATAAAAATCTCGCGGATGTGCAGAGTCAGATTTCAACAGGTAAGAAAATTTCAACATCGACAGATAACGCTGCGATTTGGTCTATCGCGACTGTTATGGAGTCTGATGTAAATAGTTTTGCGCAAATCACAGATAGTTTGAACCTAGGCTCAGCCACAGTCGGCGTTGCACAATCTGCATCCAATCAAGTCACAAACCTTCTTCAGGATGCCAAAGCGCTTATTGTTGCGGCAAATGACGCCTCGGTGACTGATGATGACCGACAGAAATACCAAACAGACATTGATGAGCTAAGGCAGACAATAAATAATATTGTTGATGCGGCATCGTTTAACGGACAAAACCTTCTTAAAGGAACAGGAAGTGTTCAAGTTCTGTCTTCGTTGAACCGTCAAGATGATGGTACTGTTACGGCCGGACGCATTACCGTAAACAGACAAAATTTATCTGCTTCTGCTGAGGTTCCAGGAACCAACGTTGCGTCAGGGGCGACCTTCGCATCTTTTGCATCCACAACAGTTGCTGACAATGATGGCTCAGCTGACGGAACAACAGACCTTACGATTGTTGCCGGAACAACGACAGAAGATACGCGATATAATTTTACTATTGGTGGCGTTGAAGTGGATTACATAGCCACTGCCGGTCTTGACCAAGATGCCATCGCTGAAGGTTTAAGAACTGCAATCAACACCGCGATTGCGGCAACTGCAACGGATCCGAATTCAAATGGTGATATTAGTGGGACGTTTGCAGCGAGTGCTGTGGATACGAGTGGAACTGATGCGGTTATTACACTCACAAATTCTGCAGCGCCTGGAGCAGGTGACGTGACGCTCACACAGCCCACAGTGAGCGCAGGCTATGAACCGGCGGGTGGATTAAATGGATTATCAGACATCGACATCACGACGGTTGAAGGGGCGGAAGCGGCTCTTTCCGGTATTGATGCTCTTTTGCAAACTGCCATTGATGCGACAGCCGATTTTGGTTCTAAACAGAAACGGATTGATAACCAGAACGAATTTATCATTACTCTGACTAATAGTTTGAAAACAGGTGTTGGTGCAATGACAGATGCTAACCTTGAAGAAGCATCAGCCCGTTTGCAATCACTGCAGGTTCAGCAGCAATTAGGGACACAGTCCCTCTCAATTGCCAATCAAGCACCACAAGCCTTGCTGCAGCTCTTCCAGTAGATTTCTTTTATATCATAGGATTTTTAAAGGCCCCAATCGGGGCCTTTTTTATTTAGTAATCAGTAACCATAGAATTTTACGGGAGCTTATAAAATGGTGTGTAATATAAATAACAACTCAGGAGAGTTACTGCAAATTTATATAATATAGCAGTGTCAAGGATGACTTAGGTGTTCCGACAGGAACAAACAAAAATAACCTTTAGGTGAAAAAGGAAAAAACCTATGTCTAGCGTAATTAC
>CAYTAJ010000026.1:23821-30638 GCA_964435725.1 uncultured Algimonas sp. | reverse complement strand
CGTGAATTTGCGGGACTGTCCCCTTTTACGAATGAGAAAACGCCAAGCTTCTTCGTCAATGATGAGAAAGGGTTCTATCATTGTTTTTCATCTGGCAAGCATGGCGATGCGATTTCCTTCTTGATGGAAGTAGAGGGGCTTAGCTTTCCGGAAGCGGTTGAGAAACTCGCGGATATGGCAGGTTTGGAGATGCCTAAAGCGGACCCTCAAGCCGAGGCGCGCGCTGCGCGCAATAAAGAAACAATTTCATGGATGGAACGGGCGCAAGAATTTTTTGAAAAATGCCTCTACCGTCAAGTCGGGCAAGCTGCGCGTGATTATCTGACAGGACGCGGCTTATCTAAAACAGCCGCGCAATATTTTGGAATGGGGTTCGCGCCGAATGATTTTTCTGCACTGAAATCAGAGCTGCTTCAGCAGGGGGCAACTGAAAAACAACTCGTTGAAGCCGGGCTTATTATTGAGTCAGAGGACCGCTCACGCGAGAGTTGGGATCGCTTTCGGGATCGTATTATGTTCCCGATTCATGACAGTCGGGGGCGGCTCGTCGCCTTTGGCGGTCGGGCCATGGATAAAGACGCTAAGGCTAAATATTTAAATTCGCCGGAAACACCTGTTTTCTCTAAATCCAAATTACTCTACAATTATCACCGTGCACGCAAAGCGCTATCCAACCCTAAAAACGGCGCGCGCGGCATGATCGTTGCCGAAGGGTATATGGATGTGATTGCCTTGGCGCGGGCAGGGTTTGAGCATGCTGTGGCCCCTATGGGGACAGCCCTGACAGAAGAGCAATTAGAGCTGTTATGGCGTTCCGGACCTGAACCCATATTATGTTTTGATGGAGATAAAGCGGGATTACGGGCGGCGTTTCGGTCGATTGAACGGGCCTTGCCTCTCTTGAAACCGGGTTATTCATTACGCTTTGCGCTCTTGCCGGATGGACAGGATCCGGATGACCTTATTCGTGCAGATGGCCCCCCCGCTATGCAGGCAGTCTTGGACGGCGCTGTGCCTTTAATTGATATGCTGTGGCGTCGAGAACAGGAAAAAGAACCTCTGGATACCCCAGAGCAAAAAGCGGGTCTGAAATCCCGTCTCTATGCGGCCCTCAATGAAATAGAGCATAAAGACGTACAGGCTTTGTATAAGACAGAGTTGCTGGCGCGTTTTGACGCCAATTATGGTTGGCAAGCCGGACGGCGTAGATCCCAAAAACAAGAACTGAAAGCCAATAAGCAAGTCATGAAGCGTGATGCGGCGTCACTGGTCAAGAATTTACGTCGCGAGCGTGCGTTAATCGGGGCAATATTGCTGTTTCCAGAGCTTTTATCGCGTGTGGATGAGACACTTTTTGAGTTGCCATTTGCGAATGCGGACTGTGCTCGGCTTCAGCGCAGCTTTTTGTCTTACTGGCGAGTCACAAAAGCGGTTGAAATCAACGCGCTTAATACGCATATACAGTCTGAGGGATTGGAGAGTTTAGGTAAAGACCTTCTCCGGGACCGCATGTTAATAACAGCAGCCATGGGTGGGACGTCTTTAGATTTGGATACACGAACAGCACTCTGGCAAGCCGAGGCTGACGCTTTGATCGAGCAACACCAAACAACCGACGAAACTCATGGTACGCGATTACGAATGGCTGACACTATTCGTGATGACAATTCGGAAGCGCTTAGGCGCTTGATGCGCGCTGCAAAGTCTGACGAGGACTGAGCAGGGTGTGAACAGGAACAATTGGCCGGTCGTTAGGTTTAACGGGCGGCTAAGACTATATTAAAGGTCAGAGTTTAACCCGATTGGTTTGAACCCTGTCTTTTGACATTGGAAAGGTGCCTTTATGGCCGGCACAGCCACCCCGAATAAGGATGAAGCCCCTGTTGAAGAGGTAAAATCCGAAAACGAAAATCAAACCCCTAAGAAACCCGGCAAGCGCCTTGATATGGATAATATCGAGGTGAAACGCATGATTGCGAAAGCCAAGACAAATTCTGGTCTTCTCGCGATTGATGAACTTCGCAAGCATATTGATATGGACGGTATCTCTGCTGATGAGATTGAAGTTGTTCTGGCAGCGCTCTCCGATCTTGGCGTTTCTGTCTATGACGATACCGAGGAACCGACGATTGGCTCCAAGACACTTGCCCGTGCAGAAACCACGACGGTCAAAGGCGGTAACTCGAAAGAAGAGCTAGACCGTACAGATGACCCCGTTCGCATGTATCTGCGTGAAATGGGTGTCGTTGAGTTGCTCTCTCGCGAGGGCGAGATTGCGATCGCTAAGCGTATCGAAGCTGGTCGCGATACGATGATCAAAGGTCTTTGTGAAAGTGCTCTAACCTTTGAAGCGATTATGATTTGGCGTGAGGAACTCGCCGAAGGGCATATCCTCCTGCGTGACATCATCGATTTGGACGGGATGTATAACCAATCCATCGGTAATATTCAGGAAGACCGATCGCAAGCCGCTGTACGTCGTGAGAAAATCGAAAAAGGCGAGATTGAAGCAACAGAAGAAGATGATCTGTCACAACCGGTTCATCCGCCACGTGTCAAACCTGTTGAACGAAATTATGCGCCGGGTGAGAAAACCGTTGATGATGATGAGGAGGAAGAAGAGGATAAGACAAACCTCTCCATGGCATCAATGGAAGCGGCACTTCGCGATGATATCATGGAAAAGTTGGATCGGATTTCCGAAGACTTCAATCGATTCCAGAAATTACAAGGCATGCTTATTCGTGCTCGTCTGACGGGTAAGAAAATGCGCAAGCCGCAAGCCGAAGAATATGACGCCATTCAAGAGAAAATCATTGAAGAGATTAAATCCCTTCAACTTAACAACGCTCGTATCGAAGCCCTGATTGATCAACTTTATGCCATCAATAAGCGTTTCATCAGTTTGGAAGGCCGTCTGATGCGCCTTGCCGATGGCAATGGTGTGCCGCGTCAAGAATTCTTACAGGCTTATCTAGGATCAGAGCTTAATCCAAATTGGGTGGATGAGCTGAGCGGAAAATCTGAAGCTTGGGATCGATTCTTGAAACGTGAAAAAACGTCGATTGAAAAACTCCGTGCTGAGATTGGTGGTTTGGCGCAAGAAACAGGCGTGCCTGTCGATGAGTTCCGCCGCATTGTTCAAACGGTTCAAAAAGGTGAGCGCGAAGCGCGTCAAGCCAAGAAAGAAATGGTTGAAGCTAACCTCCGTCTCGTGATTTCGATTGCTAAGAAATACACGAACCGCGGTCTGCAATTCCTTGACCTTATTCAAGAAGGTAATATCGGCTTGATGAAAGCGGTTGATAAATTCGAATATCGCCGCGGTTATAAATTTTCGACTTATGCAACATGGTGGATCCGTCAGGCGATTACGCGTTCTATTGCGGACCAAGCCCGCACAATCCGTATTCCGGTTCATATGATCGAGACAATTAACAAAATTGTTCGTACGTCGCGTCAAATCTTGCATGAAATTGGGCGTGAGCCGACACCGGAAGAACTGGCGGCGAAATTATCTATGCCACTTGAAAAAGTGCGCAAGGTTATGAAAATCGCTAAAGAGCCTATCTCTCTTGAAACCCCAATTGGGGATGAGGAAGACAGCCAACTCGGTGATTTTATCGAGGACAGCAACGCAATCCTTCCGATTGAGGCCGCTATTCAGTCTAACTTGCGTGAAACAACGACGCGCGTTTTGGCGTCGCTCACGCCGCGTGAAGAACGTGTCCTGCGTATGCGTTTCGGGATTGGCATGAATACGGACCACACCCTCGAAGAGGTCGGACAGCAATTTTCGGTTACACGCGAACGTATTCGTCAAATTGAAGCGAAAGCTCTGCGGAAGTTGAAACATCCAAGCCGAAGCCGAAAACTCCGGAGCTTCCTGGATCAGTAAAATCAAGCCGCCCTCGAGGCGGCTTTTTCTTTGCTTATTTTTGCCTTGCGTCAGATTATTTCAAGCTTAGGCTGAATACATGACGTTTGTATTTGCCTTATTCGCTTTGGGGCTGGCGATTGCTAGTTTTATTCAGCTGAATACACTCAAAGGTAAGGTCGAGTTTTTACAAAAACACATCTGGTCTCTGGAACGGCGCTTGGAGCGCGGAGAGCGACTGCCAAGCCCTGAAAAATCAGACGAAAAGGCGGAAACACCTTTCGTACCAACACCACTTAAATCTGCTGAAATAGCGACGAAGCAAAAGCAGGCTGTATTACTCGAAAAGACTTCACTTCAGGCAGGTGAAGCCGCCTTGCAATCCAAAAAAACGCCAAAAGAGCCTTGGCATCAAGCAAAGAAGATTACGGCGCAACCGGTTAAAGTTGCTGCACCCAAGAAGTCTCTTGAAGAATTAATTGGTGCGCAATGGTCGGTGTGGGTGGGCGGTGTTGCGCTTTTATTTGGGGCTATTTTCTTACTGAGATATTCTATCGAGGCAGGCGTCTTTACACCGGCGATGCGGGTAACGATGGCGGCTTTATTTGGTGTTGCCTTGCTAGGGGTAGGCGAATGGCTTCACCGTGGAGACTTAAAACGATTTGCAAAAGGCAAGGCGGCCGCGCTTGCGGAAGGTATTTCTGAAAAAGCCTATATTCCGACATTATTGACGGCGATTGGCGTTTTTACATTATATGGCACAACTTATGCCGCCTATGCGCTTTATGATTTCATCGATGCGATTCCTGCTTTTAGTCTTTTAGGCCTTATATCTCTGGGGGCCTTGGCGCTCTCTTTTCGGCACGGCCCCGTCTTGGCGGCGGTTGGCTTGGCGGGGTCTTTGGTAACACCATTGCTGGTGCAAACGGATACACCGAATGTCTATATGCTTTATGGTTATCTGGTTGTTATTGGGGCAGCTGCCCTATTGATCGCTCGAATCCGAAACTGGGGATGGTTAAATCTAGCGACACTATTTGGTCTGCTTATGTGGTCAGGCCTAAGTCTAAAGGCAGGGCAAACGCTTTCAACCGCGCCGGTTTGGTTTGCTTTCTTGGGCTTGGGTTTTGGGCTCAGTTGCTACATAGCTAATCAGTCAAAGGATGCGTTGATCCAAAGAATGACCTTGGAGAGTGCAGATCATAATACACTTACGGCAACATTCTGGGCCATTATTGCGACGCTCTTTATCATCATAAATATGGTTGATGCCACTGTCTCTAAAACAGGGCTTGTTAACTGGCTCTATAGTGCCGGGCTTGTGTCTGCTGGATTACTAATGGCCGCGTCTTGGGTATTCAAAAAACAAATCTGGTACATGTTTGTCAGTGTAGCTCTGGCGTTTTCGTTGATTGTATTGACGCATGAAACATACCCTGTGTGGCAGAGCCTCATAATTTTAGGAGCCTTTAGTGTTGGATTAATGGCGTTTACAGTTTTACGAATATTAAAAAATGCAACCTCTTTAGTGCCCGCCTTACCTTTGACTTGGATAGCAATTTCTACCGCATATCCACTTGTCATATTACTCTTGCTTTATGGTGAAAACTTCACAGAGCATAATACACTCTTTGCAGGCGCGTTTGGCATAACGTCTCTGACAATGGCTGGGCTTGCGCTTTATTTGCGGAAAGATGAGAGCGCACCGCCTGTTCCTTCTCAAGTCTTGGGTGTAGGGTCCGCTATTGGTTATTTCTTTGCCGTCATGATTGGGTTCGATGGTCACGCTGAAACACTGGGGTTGATGGGTGGGATTATCCTCTTTGGGCTTGCGGCGTGGTACTGGAAGGCTCTTATTCCGAGGATTATTGCCGTTGTGTTCGCGCTCATCAGCGCGGCCCATAGTTTGATAATGCGTATCGGTATGGACGAGGCTGTATTAGAACGCTTCATATTTAATGAATTATGGCTTTATTTCGCCTTTCCTGCCCTGATATGCGCGGGTGGCGCTTGGCTCTTATCGCGAAATAAAACAGATATTTGGTCTGAAGCTTTAAAAGCCCTGTCTCTGACGTTTAGTGTCTTATTCATCGTCTTCCAAATTCGTCATATTATGAATGGCGGAAATGTATTGGCTCCGCGATTGAGCTTTGATGAATTGGCCTTACAGGTCGTTACAGGGCTTAGCTTCTCGCTTGGGGCAACAAAACTCTCAGGCCAAGATTGGGATCCTAAAGCCAGTGTTGAAACTCAATTACTTCCGACTTTGGCGATGGCCATATCCTCGGTTTCTTTGGTGATTTTTCTTCTTGGTGTCTGTCTCGGTAAATCTCCTTTGTTTAACGCGTCAGAAACGGTGAACGGAAATTTTGTGCTTAACTCTTTGACGCTCGCATACTTCGTGCCAACAATATTGCTCAGTCTCATAGCTGTGAGACTTCGTAATCGTCGCCCTGAAAAATATATACAAGTGATAGGGGGATTAGCACTGCTCTCTCTCATACTCTTTATAACCAGTCTGATACGCTTCGTTTTTTCAGGAGAGATGATTTCAATTTTCGAAAGATCGCCAGAAGGGATAGAGCTTTATGCAATTAGCGCCGCTTGGCTGCTCTTTGGTATCGCACTTCTTGTTGTTGGGGTTAAGAAGAATAGGCTGGATTTACGAATGGCATCGGCGGTCTTGATTACACTGACAATCTTGAAAGCCTTCTTCATTGATATGGCGGAATTAGAAGGCGTTCTTCGTGCGCTCTCTTTCGTCGTGCTCGGTCTCATTTTGATTGTCATTGGACGAAGCTATCAAAAAATCCTATTTTCTAAATCTACTTCTGATGACTTCGAGGCACAGGAAACTCGCTCATGACACTTAAATCAATCCTTATTGTTTCAACGGCCCTATTATTATCCGCATGTGCGGCTGAGCCTTCGAAATCTCCG
>CAYTAJ010000026.1:0-23721 GCA_964435725.1 uncultured Algimonas sp. | reverse complement strand
GAGCTTGCGAAAACAGCGGCTGATGTTCGCCGTATTGTTGACGAAAATAAGAATGCAGTCTTAGTCGGTATGGAAAACGCCTATCCCTTAGGCGAAAGCGTTGAGTCAGTGCCCATGTGGGCAGAACGAGGTGTCCGCTATGTCGGCCTAACGCATTTCGGTCATAACCAATTTGGGGACAGTTCTAACCCCAATTTTGTCAGAGATGACGGACCGAAATGGAATGGTCTTTCACCCTTGGGCAGAGATCTTGTGAAGACGCTGAATGATAATGGTATTATGGTTGATGTCTCTCATACGGGTAAAGAGACCATGATGCAGGCAGCTAATTTGTCCCGAACGCCCATTATCGCGTCTCATAGTGGTGTAAAAGCGGTCGCCGATAGCGCGCGAAACCTAGATGACGAACAACTTCGTAAAATCGCAGAGGTGAATGGTGTGGCTCAAATGGTGGCGCTGGGCGCTTATGTGAAATTACCAACGCCTGAGCAGCAAGAGGCGCGTGCGGCCCTCGATGCAGAGTTTGGCGATCGCAGTACTTGGGACCAAGCCAAACGTGATCTTTATGTCGAGCGCCGCAGAGAAATCACGGCAATGGCGCGTGAAGCCAATCTCTCTGATTTCGTCGATCACATTGACCACGCAGTAAAAGTGGCGGGCATAGATCACGTCGGTATTGCCTCTGATTTTGATGGCGGCGGCGGTATTGTGAGCTGGCAAGATGCTTCAGAAACAGAAAATGTCACCGTCGAACTTATCCGTCGCGGCTATTCTGAAGAAGATATTGCCAAAATTTGGGGCGGTAATTTGCTTCGCGTTATGGAAGCTGTCGAAGCCGAAGCGAAGTAATTCGTTTAGGCTTTTTTCCGCTTACGCCAGAACCAGCGTAAAAGCCATAGGCTAGGGAGGATGACTAATATCAACCACGGCAAAATGGCGGCAAAGAAAGAAATCACGCCGGCAAGCCCGTAAGACAAATCGCCAACAAAGCCTTTTAGAGCCCGAACAACAGGCGAGACAGAGCTCTGGCTCACAGCAACTTGTTTGCTGGTATAATTCACATCAACGCGAGACATTGAGACCCGTTGGCGGAGGGCGGCAAGCGTGGATGTTGCACTCTCAATTTCCCCTTGGACGCGGGCAAGCTCGCGTTCCAAAGCGAGGAGGTCTGGCAGTTTTGCGTCGCGTGTTGCTAACAAACCCTGTAAACGATCGCGTAAGGTCGTCTGGGCTTTCAAACGCGCATCCGTATCTAAAATGGACCGTGTTAAGTCTTCGGCAGAAATAGAGTTAGACGTCATCCGTCCTTGGGCAGAAGAAACAGACTCTTGAATATCACCTAAAAATGTCTCCAACCATTCAGGTTCCGCTCGGAAAGCCAGACGAGCCGTGACGAAATCCGCGTTGTTGTCATTGGTTGAAGATGACAGGAGCTGGCATTTATTGGCCCCTGCTTGAATACAAATATCGGCATGAGATTTTGCTGTTCCCGCGACAGCTTTCGCTGGAAGCTCAAAGCCGTAATTATAGCGATAGGCTAAAAAAGACTGCGCTGTTGGATTATTGGATGAACTTGGCTCAGGGGCTGGAGCCGTGCGTTTTTCTTGGAAACTATCGGCCATAGCAACGGGTGCAGGTGGAGGTGCCGCGCCATATTCTGCCATTTCATAATTTTGTGCACCCTCACAGCCGATGACTGCGAGAGCGGCTAATCCAATAAGTGCGCGTTTCATATTTTGCCTTTATTCGTTCAAGAGAATGGGGTCTCCAAATCCAAGATCGCTTAAACGATCCAGTTGAGAGGCCGCATCCCCGACGACGACAATGCGCATGGTATCTGGGCGAATATGCGACGCCATTAAGGCTTTTGCGGATGCGAGATCCATAGATTGAACGCGGGACATGCCTTTTGACTGCGTATCATCAGGCAGGCCATTTCGGCTGATATCTTGAACCAGACGTAACTTGTCACCCAAGGTTTCATTCTTCAGAGCCTGACCACGCAATAGAGCATCCTTCGTCTCAGCGAGCTCTTCTTCGCCCATCTCTTTGGCATGAGAGTCTAAAATCTCTGTGATAAGGCCTAAGCTTTCTTTTGTTGCATTGGTTCGCACTGATGTGTTCACACCAAACTGGCCTTGTTGCGCGTCCCCAAAGGCAAAGGACCCGATGCCATAAGTGTAACCTTTATCAACACGGAGTGTCGTCATAAGCTTTGACGTATAAATTCCGCCAAGAGGAAAGTTCAATGCATCCAATTTTGCAAAGTCAGCATCTGTGACAGGCAGGGCCGGACGGCGCAATCGCAAGACAGACTGCTTGGCATCCGGAATATCATAGAAATAGATTTGCGTTTTATCGACTGAAGCGAGAGCTGGCATGGCTTTTTCTGGAAGCGGAGTTTCTACGGGGTCCGTCAGGTTACCAAAAATGCTTTTCACTTGGTTTTCATCAAAATCACCAACGATGTTTAACGTCGCTGTTGAAAGGTCAAAGTGGTTAGCGTGAAAATTTTTAACAGCTTCAAGCGTTATTGCCCGGACTTGTTCTTCTGTGCCCGCACCTGCAATGGCCAGCGGCGTTGGTTCAGCATAGCTCAGTTTGGCAACTTCTCGACCCGCGATAAAGTTAGGATTAGCGAGCTGTGATACTGCATTTTGAGCATAAGTTTCGCGCAGAGTTTCAAACTCTTTTTCGTCAAATTGCGGCGCATTTATCATGTCGCTCAATATTGCGACTGTTTTATCCAAATTACGTGCGAGCGTTTTGCCTCGAATTGTCGTGAATTGATTGTTAGTATTCACGGAGAGTGTGGATCCCATAGCGCCAAGGGCTTCTTGAAACGCGGCTGTATCCAGTTCCCCTGCGCCTTTGACAAGCATGTCACCAGCAAGAGCAGCAAGACCCGGTGTTGCCATCGGAGAGCGCTTTTTACCGGCGTCGAAATCGAGTGAAAATTCGATAAGTGGCACTTCATCCGATTGTATGCCGACCATGGTTAAACCATTGTCGCCTTCGGCTCGCCAAATCTGTGGCGTCGGCAAATCATAGGCGTCGCCAAAGGGTGGTTCTACCTTGCGGTCAAAAGATGACGGTGAACGTTCAAAAATACGGGCCGATGGATCGTAAGGTACATCTTTTTCCGCGCCTTGAACAACGACTTCTTCAACAACTTGCGCTGTTTCAGCTCCTTCAAGACCAAGCTCTAAAGCCCCTTTGGGCACAAAACTCGTCGCAACATAAGGTTTATCTTTGATGTACTTATTGTAAACATTAAGGACATCAGCGGCTGTGACAGCTCGCAATCGTTCTATGTCTGTTGTGAAAAAGCCCGGATTGTTTTTGAAAACATTATATTCGCCGAGAGCAATGGCTTTGCCCAGAGCAGACTGGATTTCATCATAAACACCAACTTCAGCGGTTGTTTTGATTCGCTCTAACGCGTCTTGCGGAATACCGTTTTCTTCAAAACGCTCAAACGCTTTCCATGTGGCGGGCAGGAGGTCATCTGTATCTTCTCCGGCTTTTGGATTGATGAAGAAATAAATTTCTCCTGCCAATTCTTTATTGTAATTAAACCCGGCGACGTTTGTTGTGAGCTGCTCTTCATCAACGAGGACCTCATTCATGGGCGCGCGCTTGCCATCAGTCAGATAGTTCAGCAAAATATTTAAGGCATAAGAGTCTGGATGGTATTCAGGCACAGTGGGCCAAACGAGTGTGAGTTGCGGGACCGTCGCGAAATTATCTTCGTGATTGAATTTTTTCGTCGTATCTAAGCTAACGGGTTCCGCCTGTGTTTTAGGTGTTGGTTCTGCACCCGCCGGAATTTCGCCGAAGTATTTTTCAACCATCGCTTTGGCTTCAGCTACATCGAAATCACCGGCGATAGTGACGGTCACATTATCGGGGCGATACCACTTAGCGAAGAATTCTTTCGTATCCTCCAATGTCGCATTTTCCAAATCTTCGAGAGAGCCGATGACTTGGTGATTATAAGGATGGCCTTCGGGATAAATGGCCTTACTGATGACATAGAGATTATGTCCGTAAGGTTGGTTATCAACGCGTTGACGTTTCTCATTTTTTACGACTTGCTTTTCACGGTCGATGACATTCTGATTGACCGTGTTGATAAACCAGCCAAGCTTATCGGCTTCTGCCCAAATGATTTTTTCCAGTCCATCTTTCGGAACAGCTTGGAAATATTGTGTCATGTCATTGGTTGTGAAGCCATTCGTGCCTTCGCCGCCAATCCGGGTATTCATCTCATCAAGACCGCCATAACCCAAATTTTCTGAGTCCAAGAAAAGCAAGTGCTCAAATAAATGTGCAAAACCAGTCTTACCAGTCTTCTCACGCGCTGACCCGACATGGACGGCAAGATTAATCGCGACAAGAGGGTCTGAGCGATCTACATGAAAGGTGACGTCCAAACCATTATCTAAGGTTATTTTTTCAAATTCCAGCGTTGGAAGACTGTTGTCACTTGGGGCAATGCTTTGCGTATTGTCGCAAGCTATGAGAGCGAGTGGCGCAACAAAAAACGCCGCAGGTTTGAAAGCCAGAGTTTTCAAAGAAAGAGTCATGAGAATATCCAATTTAGCACAATTGGATATTTACTAAGCCAACCCTTACCGTTTGTCGATAAGGATTGAGATATTCTTCACTAGCACTATGCGTGTTTAGTGGATTGGTTTTCAAGCCAGAGAAGTCTTGAGAACATGGCTAAAACGCCAACACAGCCAGAACAACAAATGAAGAGCAGCCAAAGAGGAAGGCGCATATTTTGAGCGCGCGCCCTTGGAAGCATTAAAACCCAAGCGACGCCTATCGCTAATAATAAATCAAACCAGACCTGATTGCCCGACGCATTTTGCGTATGATTATTCCAGAAACCAATCAGGCCATCTACTGCCACTGTGTAGAGGGAGAAGCCTGTGAAGGCGAGAAAGAGCAGAGCGGGTAATTGCCAATTTTGAGAGGTTGAATGCGTTCTCTTCAATAAGGCGCCAATCGTTATAAGCAAAAATAAGCCAGCGGCGAGGATTGGTAAAATTTGTAGTACAGTCATCTTGCTCTCCAATTTCTAAATTGGCCTACCTCAAAGAATATCTGAAACCAATTACCTCTCAGGTAAGTGCATTTGATTTTATTTATGTTATTGTTTTTCCATGAGCGCTACATTTGGAGATTTAATTAGAGATTGGCGGAGTGTAAGACGCTTTAGTCAATTATCATTGAGTGTAGAATCAGGTCTCTCGAGCAGGCATATAAGTTTCCTAGAGACAGGACGGTCAAAACCAAGTCGAGGTAGTGTTCTGACCTTGGCGCGGGTTCTCGGAATGCCACGGTCTGCAACGAATGAAGCTCTACTTGCTGCTGGTTTTGCCCCTGAATACCCAGCACTTGCTTTGGATGACTCCGACCTTGCGCCTGCTATGGGTGCGATTGAGACTATATTAGAAAACCATATGCCAATGCCTGCCATCGTCATTGATGCGGCGTGGAATATCGTTGGGAGTAATCCGTCCGCCATGCATTTAATGCAGTTCCTGCCCATGGCCGATACGCCTTGTATCGTGGACTCAATATTAAACGATGATCCTGATAACCCCATCATTTTGAACTGGGATATTGTCGCGACTTGGACACTGTTAAGGCTACAAGCCGAAGTGTCTCAAGCGGGGCGGCAAAGTCCCGCATTCGAAACTTATCAACGCCTTGCCAATGATTCACGTCTTAAACAGGCGGATACAGCTTCATTTTCAGAACTTGGTCCTGTTCTCACGACCCAGATAAAAGTGAACAATAAGGTTCTTAGTATGCTCACTATGCTCGCTGAATTTAGCACGGTCCAAGATGTTACGATGAGTGAAAGGCGTGTGGAATTATTCTTCCCTGCCGATGAAGAGACACGCCTATATTTTGAGGCCTTAGCTTGATTGTTTCGATTTAAGCCAATCAGCGATAATCCAAATCAGAGACAAGATAGATAAAATCAAAACGCCACGCTTCGCATAACGTAAGGCGATAAATTCATGTCCTCTGCCTTGAACATAAAGGTCAAAAGCATTCTGAGAGAGCCAAATATAATAGGTAAGAGCGGCGCTGACTATGACAAAGAAAAGCATGAGCCAAAACCATTTCCCATGAGTCCATAATCGCTTCGCAATTTTCACTATGGCGGTTAAGAGCGTAATCCAAAGGAAGAGCGTCAGCCACGTCTTAGGATGGCCTAAAACCCATATCAAGTGTTGGATAGCAACCGGGTCGCCGCCCCCAGAATTCTCGAAAAAATCTTCACCCATCGAACCGACCTGTCTCGGTATTCTTCTTTACTTCACTTGCTGAAAATACGCGTCCGTTCATTACGGCATAGACGCCCTCAGGCAGAGTTTGCGCTGCGATCAAAGCGCCGCCAAAATTAAAACTCGCATCTGATTTCCCCAACGCTTGGGGTCGCATGGCACCAGTCAGGACAATAGTTTTATCCTTCACTTTACCGTCCAAATATTTAGCCGTCAGTTCCATCGTGCCTGTGCCATGAGTGATGACGATGCGGTCTTCAGGCGTACGCTTTATCGCTTGAAAGATGAAGTCTCGGTCTTCATCCGTCATTTCAAGACTATCGATTTTCATGAGCACTTGCAGGCGCGGGAAGTCTGTCCGTCCGGTTTTAAGGATTTTTTTGACGCGTGTTTTCCCGCCACCCCCGAAAACCAAGGATTCGGTTAGTGTGTCATGAACCTTATCCAAGGTTCCCCCGGTAATCAGGACAGCTATATCGGGTTTTTCAGTCATATGAGCGCGTTTAGCCGAAGATGAACGCCTAATAAACGAGAATTCTCTTTTTATGGTATCACCTTTTGCAACCGCCTTGTGATACCTATATAGGGCCTACAAACGGAAAGGAGGGGCAGCATGCTTCTGACCATGATGAAAGGCAAAATTCACCGGGCGACGGTGACACAAGCCGATTTACATTACGAAGGCTCGATTTCAATCGACCAAGACCTCTTAGACCGATCCGGTATTTTGCCGAATGAACAAGTGGACATCCTTAATATCACAAATGGGGAGCGTTTTACGACCTATGCTATTACCGCTCCACGGGGGTCAAAGACTTTTGGCCTAAACGGTGCAGCGGCGCGGCGTGTGCAGCTCGGCGATAAAATTATCATTATCACCTATTGCCAGATGGAAGCTGAAAAGGCGCGAAATTATGCCCCGAATGTCGTATTACTCGACGAAAATAATGAGGTGATTGTTCCACCTGTGCATTAGGGCAAACCGACATTACACGAGAACAAGGCCGCGCAAAGCGGCCTTTTTTGTTGACATATTATCTCCATAATATCTGGGTAAGTGGTGCTTTAAGTTATCCTGGCAAGGGAACAATCTGATACCTATGAACAAAATACTCTTTACTATTTTCATTCTCACGCTTTCTTCATTTGGTACGGCTTCCGCGTCAGTTTCCGAAGGGAGATCTGGTCATATAGAATATGTGGATGAGAATGGATATGGCGGCGTAACTTTTGGTATGAGTACCAAAGAAGCTAAGTCATCGTTTACACGTGGGGAATTGATTGAGGAGTATTGGGATGAACCTAATACTTGTTATTATCTATGCGTTGATGGCACGAATTGCGGAGTCGTGTTTATGGTTGTCGATGACACCGTTCAGAGGCTTGATGTTGTCGATGATAATATTTCTACAAAGTCAGGTGTCTCTATTGGAACAACTCTTGGTGATGCTGAGAAAATTTATCGGCATTCAGAGAGAAAACCTAATTTTTATACCTACCCTGAGGAAGATTTGGTCGTTCGGTTAAGTGACAAAGTTTCAGTTATATTTGAGCAAGGAAAGCCGGATATTATTAATTTCTTTCGTATCGGCCTTGAGCCAGCGATCAACTTTCCCGAAGGATGTTCTTAGAGCTTAGGCACTATTCCTCAATCGCGTAACGCATATTGACGGTGACCTGTAGTGATTGCTCCCCGGCTGAAATAGGTGTGACGCTATCGCTTTCCATCTGCATTCGGGAGGCCATCATCATAGGGCGCGGGTTCGCGCTGAAATTATTCTCACTCATACTTAGAAGAGGGCCAAGTTTGACACCTGCTGCACTTGCCATCGCTTCGGCTTTGGCTTTCGCCTCTTTAATCGCTTCTTCGCGGGCTTCGGCTTGTGCATTTTTAGGATCAGAGATGGAAAAGGATACACCGTTAATATTGTTGATTCCCGCTTTCACCAAAGCATCAAGCATCGCACCGACCGTGTCCAAGGTCTCACTTTTTACAGTGACCGTGTTTCGCGCTTCATATCCCGAAATTCTTGGGGCTTGACGGTCGCGATAATCATAGCGCGGTTGCAATGATAATTGGCTCGTGTTCACATTTTTTTGCGGGATACCCGCGGCTTCTAATTCTTCATATACTGTGGTCATAAGTGTTGCATTATTGATCATGGCTTCACGCGCTGATTTACCTTCGCTGACAACACCTGCCGTCACAATGGCGCGGTCAGGCGCGGCTGAAACTGTGCCTGTGGCACTGACATTCATGCTGGGCTGTGGGACTTCACTAGAGGTAATATAGGTCGGCCCCCCAGAATTACAGGCGGTCAAGCTTAACGCTGCGACTGATCCTAAAATAAACTTACGCATAATCGGTCTCCATTTTTAAAAGAGGCTAAGGTGCTTAGCTTAGCTTGGCAAGATGAACTCTGTCTGACACAAAGCCCTATGAGCTGGAAAAAAGAACTTGAAGAAAAACACATCCGTGAAGCCATGGCAGTAAAAATGGGAGGCGAGGACAAGCTTGCCCGTCAAGCGGCCCGAGGCAAGCTTAACGCAAGAGAAAGATTAGCCCATTTGCTTGATGATGGGTCTTTTCGGGAAATCGGAAAGCTCGCAGGCAAAGGCCAATATGATGAAAATGGCGACTTAAAAGCCTTTAGTCCGACAAATTTTATATTCGGACGGGGGGATATTGCGGGTCGTCCTGTTGTCGCCACTGCCGATGATTTTACAGTCCGCGGCGGTGCCGCGGATGCGTCCATCCACCGTAAATTCACCCAAGCCGAACAAATGGCGGCGGAAATGCGTCTGCCGTTGATCCGCATGATTGATGGGACAGGCGGAGGCGGTTCCGTGAAAATGCTGGAACAAATGGGCTTCACCTATGTGCCTTATGTACCGGGATGGGAACATGTCGTCAAAAATCTTGAGACTGTGCCAGTGGTGGCTCTCGCCTTAGGGCCAACGGCGGGGTTAGGCGCTGCACGAGTTGTAGCGAGCCACTATTCCGTCATGGTCAAAGGCTTGTCACAAATCTTTACAGCGGGTCCCGCTGTCGTTGCGGCTCTGGGTGAAGATCAGGACAAAGAAAGCCTCGGCGGTTCTCACATTCATACGCGAAATGGTGTGGTTGATGATGAAGCTAAAACCGAGGCCGAGGCCATGGCAATGGCGCAAAACTTCTTATCCTTTTTACCATCCTATATTGGAGGGCCATTAGAACGAAAGCCAATGAGTGACCCGCATGACCGCGTCGATGAAGCGCTTTTGTCCATTATTCCAAAAGAAAAAGACAAAGCTTACAACATGCGTACGATTATAAAATCCGTCTCTGATAAGGGAAGCGTCTTTGAAATGGGTCGTCGCTGGGGACGCGCTGCAATTACAGCCTTTGCTCGTTTTGATGGATGGCCAGTTGCCGTATTGGCAGGGGACCCGACTTACCTAGGTGGCTCATGGACAGCCGATACAGCGCAAAAGGTAAAACGCTTTTTGGACTTAGCAGAAAAATTTGGTCTGCCTGTTATTCATTTGGTTGATAACCCCGGCTTTATGATTGGCTTAGAGGCGGAACGCACAGCCACGATCCGGCACGGCGTTAATGCGATGAACGATGTCTATAAATCGAGCGTGTCTTGGGCGAGTGTCATTATCCGCAAGGCCTACGGTGTTGCAGGGGCAGCCATGTCGAACCACAGCCGTTATCAATATCGTTTCGCTTGGCCCAGCGGGGATTGGGGAAGCCTTCCCATGGAAGGTGGCGTAGAGGTTGCCTATCGTGCAGAACTTGAGGATTCAGAAACGCCCGAACAGGACTTAGCCGAGATTAAAGCGCGTCTCGCAAAAGTGACATCACCCTTTCGTACGGCAGAAAACTTTGCTGTCGAGGATATTATTGATCCGCGAGACACGCGGAAATTGCTCTGCGAATTTGTCAATCTAATCATGAGATAAGACAAAAGGAAATTAGATAAGAGGAGGGGAGTTTTGCAGATAAATAAAAAATGTACTAGCGTTGCATCCAAAGTACTCACTCTGGGCCTCTAATTACTAAGAGGCGATAATCGAAGGATTTTATAATTTTGACCGTTAATATTTGCTAGATGAGTAGAAAGAGGAAGCGATGTTGGAAAAGACAAATTGGATTAGTCAGGTTTTACTAACATCACTTTTGTCTTCTGCTCTTGTTCTAAGCGCTTGTGGTGGCGGCTCCTCCGGAAGCGGTGGTGGGAATGTTTCTGTTTCTCCACCTCCTCCTCCTCCTCCCCCGCCGCCACCTCCAGCTTCGAAAGTGTTTGAAACACAGGATGCAACGTCTCGATTTCTGGCGCGCAGCACTTTTGGTCCGACCCGTGAAGATATATCGTCCTTAACAGGCACCCGCGCGTCTGATTGGTTCAAATCTGAGTTGGAAAAGCCACAAACGCAGTATCTTCAACCTATGTTGGATTATGAGGCAAGTCTGCCCCCTAACACCGAAATACCGAGGCGGTTGATAAGTGATCTCTTCTTTGATGCCGCTATTGCCGGAGAAGATCAGCTTCGGCAAAGAATGATCTTCGCACTCTCCGAATTGATTGTCGTGTCGGCTAGCGGACAGTTGGCTAATTATCCGCCCGCTATGGGGTATTATATGGATACCCTGTCGGACCATGCATTTGGCAATTATCGCGATTTATTGGAAGAGGTAACCTATTCGCCAGCGATGGCTTTTTATCTCACCTATTTGGCCAACCCAAAAGGAGATCCGGTTTCTGGCCGAGTTCCTGACGAGAACTATGCGCGTGAACTCCTGCAGCTTTTTACAATCGGCCTGAATGAGTTGAACATGGATGGAACGCCAAAGCTTGGTAGCGATGGCAACCCTATGGAAACCTTTGATAATAATGATATCACAGGATTAGCGCGGGTATTCACGGGCATGAGTACGGCTGGGTCAGATTTCTTCCGCGTTCTGCAAAATGATGACGCGCTTTACACGCGAATGGAGGTATTTGACGGCTTTCACTCTGATCTCGAAAAGAGTTTTCTTGGTCAGACTATTTCGGCCAATACAGGTGGTTTTGAGAGTATTGACCGTGCATTGGATATAATTTTTGAACACCCCAATGTCGCCCCTTTTGTTTCCCGACAGCTGATCCAGCGCTTTGTGACCTCTAACCCTGAACCGGCCTATGTGGAGCGAGTGGCGATCACCTTTGAGGCCGGCACTTTCGTTCTGCCTGATGGAACGTCTATAGGGACGGGCGAACGCGGTGATCTGTCTGCTACTTTGGCTGCTATCTTATTTGATGAGAACGCAATCCGAACACCAGAAGACGTGCCTGTTACCTTCGGTAAAGTTCGTGAGCCGGTCATACGTTTTACAAATTGGGCGCGCGCGTTCAATGAAACCACACCGGACTCCGCGGATGAAACTATTTTGGGAAGTACATTTGGTTTCGGACAAATGGGGCAGTTTCCCTTCTATTCGCCTTCAGTTTTCAATTTTTTCCGTCCGGGCTATGTCGCGCCCAATAGTGAAACGGGGGAGGCCGGCCTGACAGCTCCCGAACTTCAGATAGTCAATGAAAGCACCTCTATCGCTTACATCAACATTATGAATGCTTTTATCTATGATTTTGCTGAGAACGTCTCGGGTGACAATGATGGTGGTGTGAAACCAGACTATAGTTATGAGTTCAGCATAGCCGATAATACGGATGCTTTAATCAATCATCTGGATTTATTGTTGACCGGCAACCGTTTGAGTGAAGAAGAACGACAACGCTTATCAGATATTATGGCTGAAGTTCCAATCAGAGCAGGCACGGAAAATGAAGATCGCTTCACACGTATCACTCTTGGAATAACAATGACCATGACTTCGCCCGGCTATTTGGTACAGAAATAAGAGATTGAACATGATGAATAGACGTCACTTTTTAGCCCATAGTTCTGCCGCCGGGGCGCTCTCATTTTCAGGAACAACGGGTCTGCTATCGGCGTTGGGAGCGGGTAAAGCCCACGCCGCAGATACAAGCGGATATAAAGCACTTGTTTGCCTCTTTTTCTTTGGTGGACAGGATGGCCATGACACGGTGCTGCCCTACGACCAATCAAACTATAACTCATTAGCCAATTACCGTTCTGGTATTTTCAGAGAGTATGAGGGTCTTGCTGGAGGCTCTACAAGAGAAAGAGATCGCCTCCTTCAACTCACCCCGGATAATCAGAGTCAATTCGATGGAAGAGAATTTGCCTTGCCAGAAGAATTGGCGCCCCTGAAATCACTATTCGATAGCAAAAAGGCGGCTATTGTCGGGAATGTCGGACCCTTATTAGAGCCTATCGATGCCGACGAATTTGAAACTGGGGCCAAGCCGTCTCCAGCGAAACTCTTTTCTCATAATGATCAGCAATCAACTTGGATGAGCTCTGCACCCGAAGGCGAGATATTCGGTTGGGGAGGGCGATTTGCTGATTTTGCTGCCGCGTCCGCAACAGGTCAGGAGTCGCTCTTTACGGCGATTTCAACATTCGGAAATTCCGTTTTCCTTGCGGGTCAAAATTCGCCTCAATTCAATTTAGATCCAACGGGTCCTCAACAGGTCAATGGATTAAAGAATTTTGATATGGGACTGCTGGTCACCGCCAAAGATTCGGCGCGAGCTGCGCAATTATTGGAAGAACAATACCGCAATCTTGGCCTCTCAAATACCAACCTTTTTGAACGCGATATTGCAACCATCAATAATCGGGCTTTTACCTCAAATGAACAAATTGCAGATGCCTTACGAGGGGGCCTTCCAATAGGAACGGTCTTCCCGCAAAGTTTTGTCGGCACTCAATTAAAAACCATCGCCGAGACGATTAATGTTCGCAGTGCCTTGAATATGAGTCGACAGATATTCTTTGTCGGTATGGGCGGATTTGATACGCATGACAATCAGGCAGCAGATCTGAGCGGCCATCAACGTGATTACGCAAATTCTATCGCTGCCTTTTACAATGCCATGGTTGAACTCGGTCTAGAAAATAATGTGACGTTGTTTACTGCGTCTGATTTTGGTCGCGCGCTTATTGAAAATGGAAATGGTACCGATCACGGATGGGGGTCGCATCATTTTGTTGTTGGTGGCGCCGTTAATGGCGGTAATATCTACGGAGACATCCCACCTTATGATATTGGTCATGATTTGGATTCTGGCAATGGTCGCCTCATTCCGAGTGTTGCCGTAGAGCAATATGCCGCCACACTCGGCCGTTGGTTTGGGCTGAGTGAGGCGGAAATTATGGAAGCGTTACCGGTTTTAAGTGAATTCGCAGATCCTGACTTAGGTTTCATGGGCGCCGCTTCGATTTAAGCTCCTACCTTTTAGGGCGCTTCAAAAACATTGTCTTGAAGTTCACTACCGATATCTGTGTTGGCTCGAATTACTTGCGCGAGAGTTGTGCCTCTCACTCTGTTGAGCTCATCATTGGTCAAGTCATTTTCATACCAAAATCTGTCGCCATCACGAACTTCTGTGAATTGTCTTACAATTATTGCTTGGAATAACTCTCCGAGCTGTGATCCTGATACGGGGTCTTCTGCAAGGCCTCCTACCCATAGGTCAATGTCATCGACTGTTGAATAGGTTGTCGATAAAGCGTTTACAACATCAGTGTCCGATGAAATTTCGCTAAATTGAGTGACGGCTGTTAAGCCCATAGCAACTCGCATTGTATTGTAATCAGGCACACCATGATCGCGACCGCGCTGGATGTTTAGGGATGGCAAGTCAAGACCCCCATCACCTGGTTGACCAAATAGGAAATTCCGAAGATCGCTAACAACTTTATTATCTAATTTTTGATGAATTTGCGTGGCCAGACCGCGCAAAATTGGATCAAGAGATGTTTCTTCTGTCAGTATTTGATGCGCGGTAAAGAAGGCACTGGCCAAATCAACATTTCCATCTTCTATCGTATTGCCATCTGCATCCAGTCGCAATAGCTGCTCATTAAGCATTGAGTGTCCAAGACGGAAGGCGGCTGAGCTAAATTCGTTATAAATTGTACCATTCACCGAAGAGTCATAACCTGTGTAGGCGGGAATAGCGTTATCACCAATGAGAGCTGGCAACCACTCATCATAGGTTATGATTTGTAGCTTCGCGATGACAAGACGTCTTGTCGCTTCGAAAATCTCATCCGCGGTATTATTTGGAAAATCATCTTCTAAAATTTCAGCGATGCGATTGTGTTCGCGTACAAACAATGTGTGCATCGTTGCTAAGGCAAGTTGCTCATTCACGCGAATGTCACCTGCAAGGAAGAGAGCGGTTGGGTCAGTAACAAAGCCATTCGCATTCGTTAGAGAGTCTGAATTAAAAGGTAGAAGGTTACCATCACTTGTCGCGAGATAAGGGCTATCACTGCCAACACGCAAGGCTTCGGCCCGCTCATCATCAGAGCCATAAATCATGGACCCATCAATCCAGCTTGTGATTTCATTTTCCTGTTCGCGTGGGTTGGCTGTTGTAAACCCTGTGTTTGGATCAAATAGGGCACGGCTAAATGAAATAACTTCTAGGCCTGTGCTTTGTGGGTCAAAAAATACATCACCTGTTGGCACGACAATGTCTGCATCCTCTTCTGCACCATCGGTAAGGTCGAGGTCATGGTCAATCCATTGTCCCCATTGCCAAACAAAGTCTGTCGTGTCGAATGTGTTGGGAATAGACACTCCACCATCCTGATTGACGATTTGATTTGAAACAACACGCGCACTTGGACGACTTGGACCTGCTAGATCATCAATACCATCTGCATAATCGTTTGGGGCTAGACGCTGTAAATGAGCAAAACTCGTGCCCCATTCAGGGTTGGCTGTATTATTATTGGAACCATCATAAGTGCGGACTTCACGGTTATCGAGCATTCGACGGTTTTCACGGTCATTACGGGCGCGGTCTCTTCGGTCATTCCCATCATCCGGAATACCTTGTGGAGAAGGGCCATCAGGGCCGTTAGTGACGTTCTCAATGGTAATGGACACATCATCTGTGGCCGTTCGTCCTGGCCCGTCAGAAACAGATAACCTTAAGACAATTGCGGCTGAGTCCCTTACATTTGGGGCCGTAAATTCGATAGCTAAACTCGACACATTGTTTAAATCTACCATAGGTCCAGACACTTGCGACCAAGTAATTGTTGCGCCAGAGGTTGCGCCACTTAGGCTGCCTTCGACTTCGACGTTGTCGCGTTCGTTGGATGTCTTATCTGCACCCGCACTCACCGATAGAGGTGTGAGTTGTTGGGTTGAGCTTGTCGTATTATTTTCATCGCCACAAGCGACCAAAACCATGCTCATAGCCATTAAAGAGCTTGTTAGAAATTTATGCTTCATTGTGATCCCTTTTGAAGTTGTTTTAAATTTATGGACCTGAAAATCTTTTCAGTATATTTCCAATAAATTACAGTATGTTTAGAATTATCACGGAATCGTGAGGATTATACTTCCCTTGTTAATTTGTAATAATTGAGTCCGGCTATCCGACGATAATAGTCAGATTGATTGAATCAAAGTGGAAATACGGAAAATGGTAGGGGGAGAGGGACTCGAACCCCCGACCAATCCGTTATGAGCGGACGGCTCTAACCAACTGAGCTATCCCCCCATTGGTCTAGGCGGTCTATAGCGTGACAAAATCGCGAGGCAAAGCCTGAAATGTCACCCAATTAAGACTTTTTCGTCAGGACTTTACCAATGCAGGATTTCCAATCGCCAAGGACCTGCTCTCGCATGTCTTTATCGATATTGGGTTCAAAGCGTTGATCAAGTTGCCAGGCCGCTTTAACCTCATCGAGTGAGTTAAAAACGCCAGCGCCAAGTGCGGCAAGGGCTGCGGCACCAAAGGCGGTCGTTTCAAGGACTTTGGGGCGTTCGACAGGAATGCCTAAAATACCCGACAGATAATCCACCATCCAGCTATTGGCGACCATGCCGCCATCGACGCGCAAGGTTGTGGGTTTGACGCCGTCCGACGCCATAGCCGAGAATAAGTCATAAGTTTGGTAACAGACGCTTTCGACTGTTGCGCGCGCGATTTCGGCACGCCCTGTATCGCGGGTGAGGCCAAACATGGCACCGCGGGCCTCTGGGTCCCAATAAGGCGCTCCTAGCCCCGTGAAAGCGGGGACAAGATATGTACCTTTATTGTCATCCAAAGATCGACACATCGCTTCTGTATCTTTGGCATGGTCGATAATTTGGATGCCGTCACGAAGCCATTGCACCGCTGCGCCTGCGATAAAAATTGATCCTTCAAGCGCATAAGTTGTCTTGCCGTCCAAACGATAGCAGACTGTTGATAGGAGACGGTTCTTTGACGTCACACATTTATCCCCTGTGTTGAGGATGACGAAACAGCCCGTGCCATAGGTCGATTTAATATCACCGCGCTCAAAACAGGCTTGCCCAATTGCGGCGGCTTGTTGATCACCTGCGACGCCCAGAATAGGAATGTTTGTGTCCAAGACCGTGGAAGTGCCAAAATCAGCGACACAATCTTTCACATCGGGGAGGCCAGAGGCCGGGACATTGAAGAGTTCCAATAATTCATTGTCCCACTCTTGTGCGTGGATATTAAACAGGTTGGTCCGACTGGCATTGGTGGCATCTGTGGCGTGAGTTTTACCCTCTGTTAAACGCCAAATGAGAAAGCAGTCGACGGTCCCAAAAGCGAGCTTACCTTGATTAGCTAAATCTCTGGCACCTTCAACATTATCGAGAATCCACGCAATCTTACTGCCACTGAAGTATGGGTCATGGAGTAAGCCTGTTTTGGTATTTAGATCTGCTACTGGCATAGTCTCGGCCATGGCGCGGCATATATCCGCTGTCCGTCTGTCTTGCCATACGATAGCATTGTAAAGACATATACCTGTATCCTTATTCCAGACCAAGGTTGTTTCGCGCTGATTGGTTATGCCAATGCTTGCAATCTCATGTGCGTTATCTTTGGCGAATTTATACGCTTGTTTAAGCGTGTTTAGAACTGTTTCCCAAATTGCTTCAGGATCATGTTCTACCCAGCCATCTTGAGGATAAATTTGAGGAAACTCTTCTTGGGCTGTGAAGAGTATGTTCCCCTTTGGCGAAAATACTAAAGTTCGAGACGAAGTTGTACCTTGATCAATAGAAAGAATAACAGTGCTCATGCTGGGACTTTAAGAACAGTCAGGCGCGCAGGTCAATTTTAGATTTAGCGTAGCGCGGTGAATAGCGACACTTTGGATATAGCCAAGAAGAAGGAATAGGCTATATCCAATCCATGGATGGATGGCAGATACCAATTTTGAATATTGATGGGCAGCAAACACTCATCACATATCTCGCATTCACAGTCATTATTATAGGGCGCTATTTTGCGATAGTTTGGCCAATCCATTGGTCTTTATGGAAACGCGACCCAAAAAAAGCGCGGCGTTTATCCAAACGTGAACCGACACGTGCGACTATTCGGAATGAGATAAAACTTTCGACAATCAGTGCCTTTATCTATGCTCTGCCGGCCGCCATCGTAATTGAGGTGTGGAAAGCGGGTGGTACAGAGCTCTATAGTGGAATGCCGCAAGGATTGTGGGGGTGGAGTTATCTCTTAATCTCAGTTGTTATTTATTTGTTTGCACAAGATACATGGTTCTATTTCACACACCGCCTGATGCATCACCGGAAGCTATTTAAATGGACACATGAGGGCCATCACCGATCCGTTCAACCAACGCCCTGGGCCAGCTTTTCTTTTGATCCAATTGAGGCTGCGAGTGCCGCCTGGCTTCTACCCGTTATGGCTCTATTTATTCCTCTCCATGTGGGCGTTGCCCTGTTCCTTTTGATGCTGATGACAATCAACGCCGTCTTTAATCATGCGGGGTGGGAAGTCTATCCGGAGAGCTGGGTGAAGGGATGGTGGGGTCGTCATATAATAACAGCCAGCCACCACAATTTACATCACACAAAGTTCAAAGGAAATTACGGGCTATACTTCCGTTTCTGGGACAAGGTTTGTGGAACGGATAGAGGACTGGCTTAAATCCTCCTGCACCGGATGAGCCGTGCCATATCGCATCAAGCGGTAAGCATCGCGAAATGGAATAAAATACAGGTTCAAACAGGAATTTAATTCTGATGAGTCTTCAACGATACCAAATTCAACATCTTTGTTATCTTCCGGCATTTCATATGTCCCAAACAACACGTCCCAAAATGGAAATGTGAAAGCAAAGTTTTTATCCAAATGGTCGGGATGACGACTATGATGGATTTGATGATGTGCCGGGCTTGCAAATACCTTAGACCAAATACCCGGCCATTTTAACCAAATGTGGGAATGGCGTAAGTGATAACCTGCAAGGTTGAAAAGCGTCCCAACTAAAGCGATTCCTAAAATCGTGGGTTGATCAGGTTCGTAGCCTAAGAGCATAATGATAAAGCCCCAACTTAACCCCGTGACCAAAGCGATGATTGTTTTGTAAGTTAAATTATCAATGGGATGCTCTCTAAAGTTAGAAAGCGGGTGCATGACTTCACCTGAATGGTGCACTTTATGGAATTGCCAAAGTAATGGAATTTTGTGTTGCAGATAGTGCAAATAAAAACTCATAAAATCATTGATTAGCGTGATAATAATGAAAGCGATTGCGGCTATGATAAAAGTCGCGATTGGTGAAAGCTGTGATGTCGCTTCTGTTAATGCCGCAGCATTGAAAGCGGAGCCAATATTAAGACCAACAACAAAGAGTGTCACATTCAAACTGAATAAGAGAAAATGTCCGATTAAGCCGTGAAAAAAGAAATAACGTACATCGAGCCATGCGGTTGGGTGTGACCAAACGAATTTGGGAAATAAAAACGATAGGAAGCTGCCCGAGGACTTATTTCGACGATAGACGAGATAAGCAAAGATAATACTAGTGAATAAAAAAAGGCCAAATAATCGGCGTGTTGGATCGCCTAAAACGCCAAAGAAATAGACCGCATAATCTGTGAAACTATTTAGAAAACTATCCAACATTATGCTTATCCCAATATTCGGGAATTATGAATACAGCTAAATTATTTATATTTGGTCTACGACAGGGTGAAAACTTGTAGGGTGCCTTTGCAATTTTAGATTTCGTAAATTCGATATTTGGGTCACTATGTCGCAAAAATATGACGTAAGGGTTTCGTCAACATTACACTGTCGTAAGCCTCAATCGTTTTTGAAATGTTACGCGTAGCTTTTTCATCCTCGCATAATCGGGGGCCTTAATACTAGACGGAGTTTCTCCATGACTAACCTCACAAACCGCGTCCGTCGCGGAACAGTTTCGCTCACCCTCTTGGCAGCCAGTGCTGCTTTCGCCACCTCGTCTGTTGCTGGTGATTGTAGTTCTAAGCAAGCCAATAGTTCGCTTATTCAAACAGCGTCTTATAACACTTCCAGTTCAAATTATGGTTCTGGAAAAACTTACGCTAAAAAGAACAAAGGTACGATTGTTGACGCGGCTGTAGCGACACCAGACCTCTCAACGCTTGTAGCGGCTGTAACAGCGGCAGACCTTGCAGGCACATTATCAGGTGACGGTCCATTTACCGTATTCGCTCCAACAAATGCGGCGTTTGACGCTCTGCCCGACGGCACGGTTGAGACTCTCTTGAAGCCGGAGAACAAGGCTACACTCACAAATATTCTAACCTCCCATGTTGTGGCGGGTAGTTTTGAAGCCGCAGATGTGATTGCGCTTGCCAAGGCAAATGGGGGTAAGGCAGAAATTACGACACTCAGCGGTGCTAAATTAAAAGCCAAAGTGAAAAATGGTGGCGTTTACATCAAAGATGAAAGCGGTAATTGGGGCCAAGTCACGACGGCAGATGTAAAACGCAACAATGGCGTTGTGCACATTGTGAACCAAGTGTTGTTGCCGCATAGCGGCAATAGCTAAACGACATTTGTTTAAGACTAGAAAGCGGGCTCCTTAGCCCGCTTTTTATTTCACAGCGAAATTTATTCGCGTGATTAAATCGTTCGGTGCCGTGTCCTGCGGACTATTCCCGTAGGTTTCAAAGGGGTGATATTTTTTATTCGGTCTGATGTGTTTGGATTGCACCATATTATACATCGTCGCCCAAGCATTGCCGAGATGTTCATAAGGACCGACATGTTCGACTGTGTGTAGCTTCGTTGGCGCTTGCGCACCTTCAACAAAATCTGACGGGACATTTTCAGGTTTTTCTGAGTAGGGAATAGCGGCCGTGTAAGCGCAGCGATTTTTTATTGGGTTATAGTCATGATAAATGCAGAGCATTTCCGCAGGATTTAAACCATTTTCTGCGCCCCAGCTCGCAAGTCTCTCACAATCACTTTTCATGAACTCAGGCATTTCCGCAATTGTTGTGGAGCGTTTGATGCCGACGTAATTACACCCAGCATAATCATTCTCGCCGATGAAATTCAGTTTGGAATGAACCTCACCATCTTCAACATAGTCTTTGAGGTTATTCAGGCCGCGCTCATAATCCATGCCGACATAGGCTTCCATCATGCCCTTCATAAAGAACAAAAAGAAAGGCAGTTGACTATCCATTGACCACGTTACTTTCGTACCGCCCTCAACAACTTTCAAATCCATGCCGACTTTGGCGTGGGATTTAAACGGTTTTAAAAAGGTCAAATCATAACGGGCGGATTGATTGTCCACGGACTCTGTGATGGCCATGCTGCCTTCGCCCACGCGCTCACCGTGCCAACTATAGGATTGCCCATCGGGGGCGACTGTAACGGTCGCTTCCGGTTCCATCATCATCCAAGGTGACCAGGCCTCCCATTCATCCAGATTGCCGACGACTTTAAACACCTTCTCCGCAGGTGCATTGATGATTTTAGATCGCGAAATATGTGTCTTTGGCATAATGTCCCCTTTTTAATTTATTATAGGGGAGGGTGCGACAAAGAGTCGAGTCAGAATGATTAAGGTTTGTAACGCGCCAGCTCTTTGCGGTTGACCATACGTTTCCAAAAAGCGTTATAAGGATGAACGAAATCTGTTGCTCCGTTTTCATTGGTGAGAGGCAAGGCCAAATTATGCCAGCCAAATATGCCTTCTTCGAGATTATAGACATGTGCCGCGCCATTTTGTTTTAGGCCTGACTGTAAACGCTCCGCCAAAATAGAAGAGCGTCGCCCGACAGAACAATAAAAGACCACGGTTTTACCGGACCAGTCGACATCAAATTCAGTCATGAGTGTTTTGGCCGAAATCGAAGGTGAAACCTGATAGGCCCCGTCTAAATGACTAACATCAAATTCCTTCATCTCCCGCACATCAAATAAAACAACATCCGCTTTTGTGAGGGTCGATAATTGCTGTGCAGAGATATGAGAGACGGATGGGTAATCGTCGATGATATTAGCATGCGTTTTGTGAAGTGCAGGATTGCTTATTTCACTCGCCCAAAGTGAAGTGGGGAGAAGCAAGGTTAGGCTTGCAACAGATATAAAAAAGCGTCGGTTCATGATTTCAGTCTAAGTGAATTCCACAAAGCTTCAATCAACGAAGTTGTGAGGTGGAGGTCTTGGCTTGAATTGTAGATAAAAAGTAAGGGCGGTTATTAAATAACCTTGCCTCTTTCATCTATTAGCTGAAACTTAATTGTATTTTCTATTCCGCATTCTCCCGCAAGTTCACCATTCATTACGCGTGGATTATATTTCCATAGAGATAAAGCGCGGCGCGATGCGTAATCATAAATATCATCAGTGCAGCTTAACGTTTTAATGTTCACAGTTTGCCCTGCTTTATTTACATCAAATTGCATATCGCAAGACCCTGAGGTGTTAGCGCCCATTGGCATAATAGGTGGAATACGAACAAGAGGTTGCGCCTCGCGCGTTACTTCGCCTTCCTCCGCCTCGCAATTTGCAGGGTCTCTTTTAGATAAAATAGTATCTAATTCTGCATTTTTATTGGGAAGTGTCTTGAAATAAGCTTTGCGAAGTTGAGCATTGCTTTTAGGCGTCGCGCAAGCAGCTAAAAGACCACTCAAGGCCAGAAGAGATAAAATATGTGATGTTTTCATATAAAATGACTAGGCGGGTAGGAGGAGGACAGCAAGGTAAGACTTCTTGTAAACGGGAAAAAGCACCTGTTCACTGTAGTTCTTGTTTAAATCGTTTTAATCTTCAAAAATATTTTTTGAGAAGTTTCATCAGTCTCTTAATATTTCACCAGGTTTTGCTCCGCATCTTTTACACTGGTAGTAAACTGTGATGGGGCCCCAGTTGCTAACTAGGGACAGACCACAATTGTCACAGGACATAGCATTTGACCGGATAAGTCTGCCATATGAAATGAAAGACAAAACCAAAAAGAGAAAAAATAGTGGGGCTCCAATAATGAAGGCCAATACCACACTTACTTTGCTACCAATCATGACGCAGGAGAGGTATGTTGATATAGCAAATAATGGAATACGCCATTGCAAAATACTAAGAGCTTTCTTCACAGCGTTGTAATCATTTAAATCGATACTCGCATCATGTCCCGTCAGGAAATATCTAATTGAACTAAACAGCTTCAATTACCCCTCCGCTTCTTCAGCCACCATCTTCATTTTATTCAACTCATCCCTCAACCTCGCCGCTTCCTCAAATTCCAAATTCTCTGCCGCTTCGAACATGCGTTTTTCGAGGTCGGCCATGACGGCGACCATGTTTCCGCCCATATAAGGCTCTTGTTCTTTTTCGGCGGCTTCGAGGTATTTTTTGGTGCGGCGGCCTGATGGGGTATAGCTATTGGCGTCGTCTTTAATTTTGGCGGCAGCTTCTGAGTCGCCGACAATATCGGCCACACCGCGCAAGACAGTCTTTGGCGTGATGCCGTGCTTCTCATTATACGCCATCTGAATTTCGCGGCGGCGATTGGTTTCACCCATGGCGCGGTCCATCGAGCCTGTGACTTTATCGGCATAGAGGACAACGCGTGCTTCTGCATTTCGCGCAGCGCGGCCTATTGTTTGAATAAGGGAGGTCTCAGAGCGGAGGAACCCTTCTTTATCGGCATCCAAAATACCGACGAAAGCGCATTCCGGAATATCGAGGCCTTCGCGCAGTAAGTTAATGCCAATCAGCACATCAAATTTTCCAAGGCGTAGATCGCGAATAATCTCAATCCGTTCCAACGTATCGACATCGCTGTGCATATAACGCACGCGAATACCTTGATCGTTCATATATTCGGTGAGGTCTTCGGCCATTTTTTTCGTCAGGGTTGTGACAAGCGAGCGGAAGCCTTGCGCCGCGACGCGTTTCACTTCGTCAATCACATCATCAACTTGATTGGCACCATCCGTAGAGACCGGGCGGATTTCAACAGGGGGATCAATCAATCCCGTTGGACGGATGAC
>CAYTAJ010000025.1:27155-30907 GCA_964435725.1 uncultured Algimonas sp. | reverse complement strand
GAAAAATTCTCGCCTAAGGCCGTCATTCTATCCGGTGGGCCAAGTAGTGTTATTGGTACAGGCACTCCGCGCGCCCACGAAGCGATATGGGGACTCGGTGTACCCGTTCTTGGCATCTGTTATGGGCAACAGACTATGTGCGCCCAATTAGGCGGTTCTGTCGAGAGTTCCGATGAGCAAGAGTTTGGACGTGCGGATTTGGAGATTGTCGGGGAGAGCCCATTGTTTGAGGGACTTGCAGCTATCGGTGAAAAAGAACGCGTTTGGATGTCTCACGGCGACCGCGTCAATAAGATACCGCAAGGATTTGATATTATTGGAAAATCACCAAATGCGCCTTATGCGGCAATAGCGGATGAAGCCCGAAAATTTTATGGCGTTCAATTTCACCCCGAAGTGATGCACACGCAAAACGGAGCCAAGATGCTTCGTAACTTCACGCATAATATCGCTGGTTTTAAAGGCGATTGGACGATGGCGGCCTTTAAGGATGAAATGATTGCTGCCATTCAGGCTCAAGTAGGTGAGGGAAAGGTTATATGCGGTCTGTCAGGCGGTGTTGATAGCTCTGTCGCGGCTATTCTCATTCATGAGGCCATTGGTGACCAGTTGACCTGTGTTTATGTCGACACAGGCATGATGCGCAAGGGGGAGAGCGAGCAGGTGACGTCATTGTTCCGTGATCACTATGACATCAATCTTATTCATGTGGATGCAGGGGATGAGTTCTTAGGGCTGTTAGACGGTGTCAGTGATCCAGAGCAAAAACGAAAAATTATTGGTGGCACCTTCATTGATATATTTGAGCGCGAAGCGAAGTCTGTCGGGGGGGCTAAATTCTTGGCACAAGGCACCTTATACCCCGATGTTATCGAGAGTGTGTCCTTTGATGGTGGTCCGTCAGTCACAATCAAATCCCATCATAATGTGGGAGGTTTGCCGGAACGCATGGATTTAGAATTAGTCGAACCTTTGCGGGAGTTGTTTAAAGATGAGGTGCGTGCCTTAGGGCGTGAGCTTGGATTACACGCTGACTTCGTAGAACGTCATCCTTTCCCAGGCCCGGGCTTGGCTATTCGCTGTCCGGGTGAGATTACGAAAGAACGTTTGGATATCTTAAGAGAAGCTGACGCGATATATCTTGACCAAATTAAAAAACACAACCTTTACAATGATATATGGCAGGCTTTTGCAGTGATATTACCGGTTAAGACCGTCGGTGTTATGGGGGATGGTCGGACATATGACTATGTTTTGGCTTTACGCGCTGTTACTTCAACAGACGGTATGACGGCTGATTATTATCCTTACAGCCATGATTTCTTAGGTGAAACGGCCACGCGAATCATCAATGAAGTGCGCGGCGTAAACCGGGTCGTTTATGACGTAACATCCAAGCCCCCCGGAACGATTGAGTGGGAATAGTTCCATACGATGGATGAGATTGGTTTTTCGGAAATTTTCTCCCGTGCTAATGCGGAGAAACAGGCTCGTAGATATCCAAGCCTGTCTTTTTTTGAAAAACCCAAGAATATCTTGGGGTTATTCTATTGTGTTGCGCTAATTTACAATGCTCTCAACCTCGCATTTTACGACTCGAACGATATCGAAATTTTGATACGACTGATCTCAGTAATAGCGTATATCATTTTTATACCGTTGATTTTTGCTAACAAGCAAACTGCAATGGCTATCGCTGCAGCAGTGTTCGTGGTTATGACAGTTGCGGTGTTTCTTTTTATCCAAATGGCTTTTCTACGGGCTCCTCTTTTAGCATTTTTCTGTATCGCTTTGACAGTACGCGCATCGCATGTGGCTGATGCCTTGTGTAAGATGTCTAACAAGTCCGTTGACGTTGAGATTTTTGACTAAATTTCATCCTTTGATGGATTTATCCGCAGTGCATTAACTTTTATGCCCGTTATTCCTGACAGAAATGCCCCTTATCGCTAACGTCCAGTCAACCTGATTTAAACCCTATTCGCTTATACATTCTCTCATAAACGCGGCGTTAGACCGTAATTATGGTGTGAATTGGTAATAAGTGAGCGAGATGAGACTATTTGTTCTCACATCTCTGTTTGTGATCGGCAGTATAGTCGGCACAGGATCAACAGCCTCTGCGGCTGATGATGTCACGCATTTGGACATTATTGACGGGGATACCGCCTTTATTGTCGATAAACAGGCTCAGAAAGCCTGGTGGGTTAAAGGTGAATGCCGAGCCCCAATCCCTATAGAAAGCTATGAGAATAGCGGGAAACCGTCTATATCCGGTCAAATGACGTCGAAAATGATGTTAGAGACTGTCTCTTTGGGTTCACGCCAAATTAGGCTGCAACAGCAGTTCCGTTTTGATTTGGCGACACCCATTCCTTCCGTTGATGTTTACAGCTCCGTTCGCGGTGGCTGGTCGCCTGTTCCTGTTCAAGTCACAACGACTTGTTCGGTTGAGATGACCTGTCGCCAGCGCACGGAGCTTCCGGAGTGCTAGGAAGTAAAAAATACAAGAATAACAATAATTTAAAGTCGTTATTTATAGCGATTTTCGTTGTATTCGCCTGCGTTTCATCTGTTTTTGCTGAGGATATCACACCATCTGAAGCGAGTCAGAAAGACGTAGTGGAACAAAAGGCTGCAGTGTCTCCTCCTACTGCGGAGCTCCCGCAAATCAACACAACGCTCATAGCTGAAGTTGATAGCTCTATTATTGTCAACCTAGACGGTGAGACGCTCTCTAATACAGACGTGCGACGTGCCGAAGATGGGCAGCTCTATGTCAATGCCATGCCAATATTCACATCCCTGAATAATCAAGTTGAATATGACAGCCAAACTAACGCTCTAATCGTAAAACGTAGTCAAGACGGTGTTGTCATGGAGCTGTACACCGATACAGGTATTGTCAAGGCTGATGGACGGGCGCTCGGAAAGTTGAGACATTTTGGTGAAGTGAGTGATCGTGGATACTTCTTAACCCCGAATGCAATCTCTGTGCTTTCAGGAACAAAAGCAAAATTCAACAAAGAAAACAATGAATTAAACTTCAAACTTGATGCGCGTTTGCGTGTGGCAACAGGTTTTGAAATCTATGTGAATGATTTTCCGCTTCAAGACCTGTCCGTTCAGGCCAAATCTGTTGGGCCAGTGCTTTTACTGCCCATTCGTCCCATTGCCGAAGAATTAGGACACACACTCACTTTGCTTGAGGGTGGTGCAATTCTGCAAATCAAACGGGCTCAAGATAGTGCTGTTCTGTCATTAAATCTGGATACAGGCCTTATTAAGCTTAGAGATGCACCCTTTGGTATTTCCAAAGATGTCTCATACATCGACCCAATCAACCTACTTCTACCCGTCAGTGCGTTGGAAGCGCTAACAGGTACGCATGTTAAGGTTCAGGGCGGTTCCTCTCGCATTGATATTAATCTGGACGATCGGCTCTCCGGTGCTATCGCCCCAGGGGAAAGAGTGGATGAAGCGGCGAAATCGGCAAAGTTTACAACAGAGTCATTGTCGTTCCATCTGAGTCCGGACTCAATCAATACGGTAACTCTTGACGCTTATGCCGGTCCTTATAATGGACGCCTCCGATATGAAATTCCTGATCTTCCGACAAATGGCAAAGAATTAGAACCGACGTGGCTCAGCGTCGATTTTGCACATATAAACGGGACAAAAGGCAGTGTCGGTGATTACGCAACAGACCTTCGCGAGCTGGACGGTATTGGTATTCAACGTATTCGCGGTAT
>CAYTAJ010000025.1:20071-27055 GCA_964435725.1 uncultured Algimonas sp. | reverse complement strand
CTTGGTACACAAGCGCAATATGAAGCCCGTCAAGATCTGCGTTTTAACGTAAATGCTCAATATGAAGGTGTTGAATTTACGCGCTCTACCCTTGCACTAGAGGCTCAAGAAGAACTCACAGAAGCGGAGCAGGAAGCGCAAAATAATCGTATTGAACAGATTAAGTCGGAAGGTTTGGATTATCTAGGACTTGGTGTCGGTGCTCGCTACTCGCCTGATATTGAAGAGGGGCTTTTACGCAATCCAACCGCTGTTTTACGGGCTGAAACTGCACAAACAGGCGTGTTTCAGACGGGTAGCCAAGAAAGCCGAACCAATCAAATCTCATTGGGGCTTGGTGCCGAATTAGGTCGTAGCGGTATCAACGTAAATGCCTCTGGTCGTCTATTTGATACAAAATTAAAGAACTTGCCCGAGCAAAACGTGTCAGGTCAGCAATTAACCGTCAGCGCATTTGCGCGTGTTAAAGATGTGACATTACGCGGACAATTTACACATGACAAACGCAACGGGGAACTTGCAAATAACGCAATAGCGCTGACCGCCAATACGAAATCTTACACATATCCACTGCCCAAAGGCGCATCCGTGTCAGGTGCACCATCCGTTTCTGCTATCTGGTCTAACAACACCGGTACATCTGTAAGGGGCGGCATTACCGCTGGATTCCAGTCTGGGGAATTGTTTGGAGAAAAGAACAAGGTGACGGCAAGTCTTGGCATTTTACAATCCGTGTCTTCAAACCAAGGCTCTCAGAGTGATCAGTTCTTCTCGCTGTCCTATGGACGTAAAGTTCGCCTTGGGAAAAATATGTCTCTTGGGTTGGCCTACAGAAATAATCTAAAAGGCGACCACCGCGTTGGCTTGGTCTTGGATGGGCGTTTCGATTTCAATGAAAAACGTCGCTATAGCCAAACAAAAGAAGGAAGAGGCATCTTAAAAGGGCAGGTCTTCCTAGATGAAAACCGCGATAATATTCGTCAACCCGAAGAACGCGCTTTGCCGGGTATCCCTATCAAGATCAAAGATACACGTCTTGTTCTGCGCTCTGACGCCAATGGATATTACACAATCCAAAACATTAAAGCGGGTTTGTATGAAGTGCACATAGATGCGCGGAGCCTTCCTCTCGGCTATGATTTATCAAGTGATGCCAAAACTCGCGTCACGATTGGTGATGGCCAGATCAGTTCTGTTTCCCTACCTATTCATCAACGTGGACAGATTACGGGTTTTGCTTATGTCGATGAGAATCAAGATGGCGAGTTTACGCGGGGCGAAGAACGCGTAGAAGGCGCAAACCTTGTGCTCGAAAGTGAAAATGAAGACAGGACGACATATTCCTCGACCTTTGGGCAATATGCTTTTGATGACCTTGCACCCGGAAAATATACATTATCCGTAAAACCAAATTTGAAGGCCAATATTGAAGGCGGCGAGACTTATGAACTCGACATTACAGAGCTGCCCGATATGATGGGTCGCCTAAATATCGCTGTTAAAAAGACTCGTCGTATTTTGACTGCCGAAGCAGCAGAACCAAAGACCGAACCACCGGATTCACAGATTACCAGTGTGCAGACCTCGTCAGGGGCTGCACCACCATAACTGGACGGGTCTGGAGACAGACCCGTCTTTTTTTTGCTCAAAAATATGCTAGGCGAAGTTATGAAACTGATTTGTCATCCTATCTCGCCCTATGCACGCAAAGCTATGATTTTGGCACGACTCCATAATGTTGAGGTAGAAGAGGTCTATCCGGATAAAGACGGCGCAAATGGTTACAAAGCGGGTGATAATCCTCTCGGTAAAATCCCAGCTTTGGAATGGCAATCAGAACAATACCTATTTGATAGTCCCGTTATCTGTGAATATTTAGACTCCCTCGGCAGTTCTCCAATATTGCCAAAAGATGGTCATCTGCACTTTTTGAATAAATGGCAACATGCTCTGGGGGATGGCCTTGCAGATGCGGTTTATAATTATCGTTATGAAATTGTACGGCCTGACCCTCTGCACTGGGACGACATGATTAAGCGCCATGAGCAAGCGATACTCAATAGTGTCGATACGCTTGAACGTATTTGCCAATGGTTGGGAGGTCCGTGGAGCTATGGCAATCTCGCGATTGTAACAGCCCTTGATTATGCCAGTTTCAGAGCAGGGCATCTAAACTGGCAGAATCGCGCTCCTAAACTTGCAGAATGGCATGAAGGCTTTGTTTCGGACCCACATTACAAAGCCACTTATGGGTATCAAAATGCGTAAGATAACACTCATCCTTATCTTTGGCTTATTGCTGGCTATAGTTGCTGCCTTGTTTTGGCCCGAAAAACGATATGAGCCTTTTGAAGTGAGCAAGGCTTACCAAGCGCAAGTCGATGACTTTACTGTACCGCCAATGCCATCAGATTGGACTTGGGGTCGTTTTGAAACTGCCGACGGTACAGGGTTGCGATGGGGAGAAACGGGTAATCGCGGTACAGCAGATACAACAATCCTTATCATACCCGGATATACCGCAACGCTTAAAATGTATGGCGAACACGCTGACCGTCTCGCAGAGAGGGGTTTTCACATTATGGGGCTAGATCTTCGCGGTCAGGGCGGATCTGACAGGCATTTTCCTGAGCAACCTGAGAAACTCTGGGTCGATGATTTTGGAACTTATGCCGATGACGTAGACGCTTTTATCAAAAGCCAGAACTTTGAAACAGAACGCCAAATCATTCCTATGGCCATCTCTTTTGGGGGGCATGTAGCTTTACGAACAGCAGGTGAATATCCGCAAATCTTCGATGGCTTGTTTTTGGTTGCGCCTGCCATTGAGCCCAAAGCAGGTAATATGGATTTTGATAAAGCCTTAGGGTTGATGAATTTTATGCGAAAAATCGGCCAAGCCAAGCGCTACACGCCTGGCGGTGATAATTGGAAGCCGTTTGTCGAAGACTATTCAATTTCAGGCATAGAACATTGCAGTTCAAATCCTAAACGTCTCTATCTTCGTGATGCGACTTTTACAAATCACCCAAATGAAAGGGTGGGCGATGTGACAAATCAATGGGGTGCTGAGTTTTTTGAAAGCAGTCTTTATATTCGTGAAGATGGTTTTATGGAAAATATTGAAACGCCTGTCTTCATTATATCTGCTGATGTCGATGACTTTGTGTCGACTGAAACAAATGTCAGTGTTTGTTCAGAGCGTCTTCCTGACTGTCAAAATAAGACATATCCCGGTACAGGACACTGTTTGCCGCAAGAGTCCGATGAGGTTGTTTTTGATATGTTGAGCCAATTAGAGAGTTTTGTAAACTCTCTCAGAACAGAGCTTAAACCTTAAAAAAGTCCGGAACGACACCCGCAAAACCGACTTCGGTATTTTCTGGTAAGGTGTCTTTATAACGAGACTTTTTCTTACCCGTGTCAGAAGACTTGCGCTCTTCTTGCTCTGTTTGTTTTTTATGAGAGCGCTTAGCTTTGGTTTCTTTTGATTGGGTCTCTTGAGGTTTCTCGTCTTTTCTTGGAGAGGCTCTTCTTCGCCTTGAAGATTTTGACTTTTCCGAGTCTAATGCAATATCTTCGGGTTGATCAAGATTATTATTTTTTGAACGGCTCGAAGTCTTGCGTGTTCTGTCTCTATCACTGCGACGGCCGCGTTTTTTATCACTGCCGCCGCGTCTACGACGTCCGCCGTCTTTTGGAAAATCTTCAATGCCGGGAACATCAATCTCTTCAATGGCATCGACTTTAATGAGGTCTAAAATGTCCTGATAGTTTTTCTCATCCAGACGGGCGACGAGCATAATGGTATCGCCTTCACGACCGGCACGTCCTGTCCGACCGATGCGATGCACGTAATCTTCTGAATGATTAGGAACATCATAATTGAAGACGTGACTCACGCTCGGCACATCAAGTCCTCGGGCTGCAACATCACTGGCAACCAAGAATTTAATCTCACCGTTTTTAAAAGACTCTAATGTTTGCGTTCTAAGAGATTGCGCCAGGTCGCCATGGATTGGTGCGGCAGACTTACCGTGTACTGTCAAAGACTTCGCAACAATATCAACGTCTCTTTTGCGGTTACAAAAAATGATGCCGTTATCGACATCTTCTTGGTCAATGGCCCAACGCAAGGCTGTACGTTTTTGCTTAGGGTCAGAGGAAGGCATACGAATAATGCGTTGCCTTACCGTTTCTGCCGTTGTTGATTGGCGAGCAACTTGAATGGTTACAGGTTGATGTAAGAATTGGTCGACTAAGCGCTTAATCTCACCTGGCATTGTCGCGGAAAAGAATAGAACCTGACGCGTGAAAGGCGTGAGTTTGAATATCTTTTCAATATCAGGAATGAAGCCCATATCCAGCATGCGGTCGGCTTCATCAACGACGAGCGTTTGAACGCCTGTCATAAGGATTTTCCCGCGCTCAAATTGATCTAACAATCGCCCGGGTGTTGCTATGAGAATATCAACGCCCTTCATGAGCTTTCTGTCTTGATCTGCGAAAGATACGCCACCAATCAACAGGGCCATCTCTAGCTTTAAATACTTCCCGTATTGCTCAACATTCTCGGCAACTTGAGCGGCAAGTTCGCGGGTCGGGCAGATGATAAGACAGCGGGGCATACGCGCTCGAGCACGCCCTTTGGATAACTTATTCATTGTCGGAAGAGTAAAAGCGCCTGTTTTACCTGTACCTGTTTGCGCAATGCCAAGAACGTCTCTTTGCTGCATTGCCGCAGGTATAGCGCGCGCTTGAATGGGGGTTGGCTTTTCATAGCCCATATCATCAAGGGCTTTGAGGATCTTTGGCTCAAGGCCTAATTCCTTAAAGGTAACGTCAACAGCCTCATCGGCAGATACTTCGGTAATGTTATCAGAAGAGCTCAAGCAGTTTTTCTTTTCAACAATAGACTGTTTTATTCAACACGCTAATTTGCGCGCAACATAGACAGAGTCTTACGTGCGTCAAGTCGAACAACACCAACATTAAAAGCTTTTGGATGGCTATATCAAATTTGTCACACTTGTCTTTCCAACGGGAAATTCTGCTTTGAGTTTAAGAGCTCTTTTAAGGTGTTGGTGATATTCAGCACTCGGAATTTCGATGCCTCCTAAGGTCGCTAAGTGGGGTGTCAAAAATTGAGTGTCTAATAAAGAATATCCCTGTTCATTTAAACCTTTGACCAAACCCACTAAGGCAACTTTGCTGGCATTGGTCGCGCGTGAAAACATACTTTCGCCAAAGAATGCACCGCCCAGACTGACGCCATACAAACCTCCGATAAGCTTCGTGCCTTCATAAACCTCAACTGAATAGGCATAACCCTCTCCGTGAAGCTCGAGATAAAGCCCCTCTAAACCTTCACTGATCCAAGTGCTTTCTCGACCTGTATCAGGTTGAGCACAGGCGCGAATAACAGATGGGAAGTCATTGCTATAGATTAACGTCCAGTCGGACTTAGCCATAAATTTCTTTAAAGACCGCGAGATATGTAAACCATTAAGGGGAATTATCCCTCTTTGGTCAGGGTCCATCAAAAAGACTTGTTGGTCTGTGCGTGAGTCAGACATAGGGAAAACCCCGCGCCGGTAACATTCCAATAAAGCCTCTGGCCCGAAAGGCGTCATGACTGCGCGGAGGTGCTCTCTGATTGTTTTGATTGATTGGCTTTCAACTGTGCCTTTAGGGAGCGCACATCTTCGGCATAGAGAAACCCGAAAGACACAGCACCATCACGTTCATGAACAGCATGGTGAAGGCGGTGTGCTTGTACCAGGCGTTTTAAATAGCCACCTTTAACATGTACAAAGAATGGCCAGCGTTGATGTACCAATCCATCATGAACAATGCCGTAAAGCACACCATAAATTGTGAGCCCAAGAGCAATCATCCAAAGCACAGGATATCCCATAGAGCCAATGATGAATAAGCTGGCCGCAATCACACTAAAACAGACGGCATATAGATCGTTCTTTTCAAAATATCCCTCAGTTTCAGTATGATGGCTTTCGTGCCATCCCCAACCCCACCGACTATGCATGACATATTTATGGATAAACCAAGCGAAAACCTCCATGCCAATGACGCTCGCGATTACGATGAATAAGGCGACATACCATGTCATGACGATTGGCTCTCAAATTTGCGGGCAGGGAGGCGCCACCATGGTTCATGTGGGAACAGATGGTGCTCGTGATGATATCCGAAATGAAAACAGGTCAATAAAGATAGCCATTTAGGGTAATTATTGCTGCGCGCATTATGTTCATCTTTAAACTCATCACTATGTCTATGCGTCAGGTATGTACCAAAATAAAACAGCTGAACGGAACTTAGGATGGCTGGCACGGCCCACATCACGATTGTATTGATATATGAAGCGCCAAAAACGAAAATATAAACCAGAGTAAAACCGACCAAGACGAGTAATTGCGGTAAGCCAAAATATTGACGGAAGAATTTCACATACCAGGGCCAAAAGTCTTTAGGGTTTTCAACATTAAAGTCCGGGTCGCCTGCTAAACCTGAGTGGTGATGATGCGCGTGATGCGCCTCACGCATTTTTCTCCAGTTAAAGCCAGCATAAACAAAGAGAATAGCGGTTCCGATAAAGGCATTAAGCTTCGGTCGATGCGGCATCAATGAACCATGCATTGTGTCATGCGCGACAATAAAAACGCCCGTATATAACCAACATTGCAGCGCAATGAGACCGATCGTCTGCCAAACTGGACTGCCCAATTGATGGAAGAAAACACTATAAATGTGAACAGCAGCCCATGCCACGATAACTAGCGAAGCCAATATTGGCCCCCAGTTGTAGGGCTTAGACTTTATGACTTCCGACTGCGTCAATCAAACTCTCATCATCTTGTGCGAGATTATCGCCGCAAGACTTATCAATAACAAAGATGTTCCGAATATAACAGTCCAGACCGGCCAAAGGGACAGGACAGATTGTCCGCGTGCCAGAATGCC
>CAYTAJ010000025.1:18633-19971 GCA_964435725.1 uncultured Algimonas sp. | reverse complement strand
CCAGGCAAGATAAACGCCAAGACAAGAGCGCCTTTATCGCGCCAAAGCCTCAGCCACATGATTTTCAGAACGGCCAATATCATGATTGGCGTTCCTCGCATGTTTCAATCTCATGCATTAGCCTCGTTAAGTTTGGCCGACGGACTGTAATTTCTCTGACGAGTTTATCTCCGTTTTTCAGAGCTGTCATAAAAGCAGAAACAAAAGATACTTCACTGGCTTGGGTCATTGATTTCCAAATCGTCGGCAGCTCGCCTTGTTTGAACTCGAAAGGCCGCATTTGACCCAGTGTTTCATTACTGGGAGGAGACGCAAAACGGACTAAGACTTCTCTCTTGTCTCCGTAATAACGTGATAGAAGCGAAGCAGGGCTTTCATAGGCCAAGCGCTGTCCATTTTTCAGGAGTAAAATTTTATCGCAAAGCGCTTCGGCTTGCTCCAATTCATGGGTTACAAGGATGACGGATTTACCTGTTTCAGCGAGTTCTCTGGCAAGACGGTGCACGGTATCACGAGCGGGGATATCAATACCGGCTGTTGGTTCATCAAAAATCACCAATTTTGGATCATGCATGATGGCGGCCGCAACATTAATTCGTCGCTTCATTCCACCGGATAAGTCTTTGACATAAGACTTTGATTTTTCGGTCATCCCTACGCTTTCAAGGGCCTTGTCTACGAATTTATGTCTTTCACGACGTGGCACGGAGAGTAAACGCGCCATAACATCAAGGTTTTCTTGCGCGGTAAGATGTTCATAGAGCCCAATATCTTGCGGCACGAGCCCAATAAGAGCGCGCCTGTCATGGCCTCTTTTGATACTATGTCCATTAATTGAAACTTGCCCGTCTACAGGCACACGTCCACATAAAGCTTTGATAAAACTTGTTTTTCCAGCCCCATTAGGCCCAATTACGCCGACCAGTTCTCCCGCTTTGATATCGAGAGATAAGTTGTCCAGTGCCGTATGGGCGCCATAGCTGACGGTCAGTTTGTTAACCGACAGAAGTGACATATGTCCGTCAGACGACACTATACCGTTTTAAGGAAAGAAAATTGGCGATCGATAGCCGCCTCTAGAACCGTTGAGTTTTGCAGACCCGCTCGATGAAGGGCCGCTATGGCTGAGGTGAGATAGGACTCCAATTTTTCCTTGGACTGTTTTGAGCCTAATAATGCAAGGATTGTGGCTTTCCCTTCGTCACGCCCTACCGACTTTTCGGCCTCCGCGTCATCCATCAAACTGTCTTTCAAGTCATCCAGTAATTGAAAGCCTAATCCAAGGTGATAAGCAAAGTCTTTTAGATCTTCTTTTTGTCCGACAGAGAGGTCGGTAAG
>CAYTAJ010000025.1:10140-18533 GCA_964435725.1 uncultured Algimonas sp. | reverse complement strand
GCATGGACCATTTCGGCAACACAGCCCACATCAATTGCGGCGCGCCTTAATATGGCATCCTGTGTCGCACCATGCGCAATCAGAGCGCATAGTAAGGGACGAAAGCGTTTACCGGGCGAAAGTAGGGCATGCCGTTCAGCCTCATGCAGGCGCACCGGCCAAGTTTTATCGGATGGAATAAGCGCTGCCAGACGGGTTTCTATCAAACCATGCACAGCCTCAAGAGCATCAGCCTGTTTAATGGGGCGTATGTCTGCAGATGTTTGACTCACGTAACCTCCGGGTTTGGGTATGAGTCTGTTTTGCTTATTTTTAATAAGAATTCTACGCCTAATTTATGCGTCACTTTGCATGTCTAAACGCTTGTCATTAATCATCTTGAGCAATTCTGCAGCGGCTTTCGCATCACAGAGGGCACGATGGTGCGTTTTCAAGTCTATCTGAAACTCTTGGCAGAGATTTTTAAGGCCATAAGACTTATATCCGGGATAGAGTTTTCTCATAGAAGAACAGGTACAAATTTTAGGATGGCTAAACTTTCGGTCAATCATCTGAAATTCTGCACTGATAAACCCATAGTCGAAATTGACGTTATGAGCAGCAAAGATGGCATCGCCCATAAAGGCCTCAAAGCTATCGGCAATCTCGGCAAATACAGGGGCGTCTTTGATCATCTCATAATCTATACCCGTAATTCGTGTTATGTTTGGAGGAATTGAGCGCTGAGGATTAATCAGGCTGGACCACTCATCAACAATCTCACCGCTTTGTATTTTTATGGCACCGATTTCAGTAACGCGGTGTAATCCGGCCCGCCCGCCCGTTGTTTCCACATCGACGACAACATAGGTCTGATGCGGATCTATATGCCATCCCACTCTCAAAATTTCGGCTTTAAATCCGGCTGTTCTAAGCTGTTGTATACGTGTCAATTGATTGCGACGAAGCACATCACCTTCTGCTTTAACTTCAATAAAGCGAAGCCCCCCGTTCTCGACCAACATGAGGTCGGGAAACCCATCATTCATGTTGACGAAATCTTTCGCCATTAATCGCAAAATGCCCGCTAAGGCATCATGCGGAGCATTTTTTATAAGGGCTTTAATTCTGTCCAATGAACGGCTACCCCAAATAAAGACGCCATTTAGTTCCCCGTAATTCGCGGCCATTGTCTTTAGGAGGTGAAGTGTTGTTTCGCTATGATTGTTAAGTTTTGCGAGCTTTTCTTCGATGATAGTTTCGTGCTTGTCATAAAAAGAGCCTGTTTTAAGACTATTGGGTGTACGCCACCCCGACGGGCTCTCCTCCCTAAAAATTTCATCCCAAAACAAAAGACCGAAGAGTGTTTTCCAAGGGCGGTTTTCTGTACGATAAACCTCGAGACCTTTTTCCTTGTAATGGATTAAAACTGCACGTTCAGGCGCATTTTTAAACGCTTCATCCAAGTAAATTATCTTACTCTCCCTCAGCAGGTCAGTGACTTTGCTTGTCCTTTTTTTCTTGAACTTTCTTTGATAGAAATCTTGCGCGAAAACGAGCTCGTTTTCATTCTCTGGATTTTCAATCATCCCCTCGAGGCGTTCACGCGACCAGTCGCGATCATCACCCTCGTTACGCGCGTATCGAATGCGCACAACACGTTCATTACATGCGGCGTTGTCAATATGCGCGTATAGCTGAAGCGCCTCATTAAGCTGGCCCTGTCTTTCTAAATGACGGCCTAGTTTTTCAATGAGTTTTCCACGGTTTAAACAATTGGCCTCATCAACAGGGTCAGGCCACGTCTCAACACTGTCTGATAGATGACAAAGCTCGCTATAATTGAGCGACCCAAAATCGCTTAAGGCTTTGGAATAAAAGTAGCTTGCCTTAGCGTGCGCAGCGCTTTGAAAGCTTTTCTTTGGTATATTTGACTTAGCCGGCTTTACAAGACCCAGTGCTCCTAAGGTCTTAGATTGCAAACTGGTTTCAATTTTTCCAAAATATAGAAATAGAAGGTAATTAAAGGCGTCTAACCTTGATTGGACGAAATAGTCCTGCAGATTGCTTAGGTCTTCGAAGTTCAAATGATCTGTCGCGATATCAACAAGCTTAGCTTTTTTCCAAGATCGCTTATATTGTGTCTCACATACGCTTTCTGCCAGTAAGTCCGTGATTTCAGGTTTCGTGAGAGCGTTTAAATGTTCCCCGAGATCAGTATCTTGAATGCCGCGTATAAAACCGGACTCTGCGAGAATATCAAACTGAGCGGGAATATCTTCGATTTCTGGATAGTTGAAATGATGGCGATTGAAAATTGTGCCTTTGCGACCCGCTAGCCTTGCATAGGTGCATTGCGTGTGGAAGGGTAGGGCTTCAAAATCACGAATGAACGCCGTGTGTTCAGCTTCCATAATGTCGGTATAGCGTGTGCTAACATGGGTCAGCATATCGCAAAAATTTCGGTGATAATAATATCGCGGTAACTCCTTTACAGACCAAGCGCGACCTTCTGATGCGCGTCGAAAACGCCTTTGTTCCGCTCTGATATGTCCACGGGCATATACACTCATATTAACAGACTTATCCACAATCCTGTATCCAGAACAAATAAGGAACAATTTGAATCATTGAAACGCAAAAATCAAGTCCGTAATAACAATGCAGCACTTGCATTGATTCAGTACCGGCATGGAAATAATGAGAGTTATGAGCGGAACAAAATCCAAAAAAGATAAATTGAGTCGTGAAGAACGATTGGCCCAATCCTTGAGAGACAATCTAAGGCGCCGAAAGCAAGCCTCAAGAAAAATCAAGACCGCAGAAAAACAATCTGACAAACCTAAGTCAAACTGACGTCAATTTTCAAACATTGAATAGTCGCATTTTTCAGTGACAGATGAGATAGCGTGACATTTGACTTGCGCTCTAGAGACTCACTCAATAGGCAAACATCATGGATAAAATAGTCATAAATGGCGGATTCCCGCTTAATGGAGAAATCGCGATCAGCGGTGCAAAAAATTCTGCCATTAAGCTCATGGCCGTATCCCTTTTGACCGACCAGCCTGTTGAGCTGACAAATATGCCGCGTTTGCGTGACACGCGTTTCATGGGCCAATTATTGGCGCATCTTGGTGTTGACGTCGAAGAAGGACCGGGCGCGAAGATGAGCCTCCATGCCAAGTCACTCAGTCGTACAGAAGCGCCTTATGATTTGGTTCGGAAAATGCGGGCGACTTTTAATGTCTTAGGGCCTCTTATTGCTCGAGAAAGAAAAGCGCGTGTCTCCTTACCGGGTGGTTGCGCTATTGGCGCCAGACCTGTTGACCTTCACTTAAAAGCCCTAGAGCAATTGGGTGCCGAAATCAAACTGGATCAAGGCTATGTTGTCGCTAAGGCGAAAGGCGGCCTTAAAGGCGCTGATATTACCTTTCCATTCATTTCAGTCGGCGCGACAGAGCATACAATGCTAGCTGCTGTTCTGGCTGACGGGGTGACAACACTCAATAATGCGGCACGAGAGCCGGAAATAATTGATTTGGCTGAGTGTCTCAACGCTATGGGGGCCAAGATTTATGGTGCAGGACGATCTGAAATCAAAATTGAGGGTGTTTCCAGTCTCTCAGGTGTCTCCCACAGCGTTGTACCTGACAGAATAGAGGCGGGTACCTATGCACTTGCGGCGGCCACCGCAGGAGGTTCGGTCCGCTTGACAAATATTCGATCAGATCATTTAGGGTCTCTATGGCCTTTAATTGCACAAGCGGGTGCTAAGGTTAGTTTAGACGAAACCACAGTCTTAATTCAACGGGGCGGCGGTCGACCAAAACCTGTCGACATGGAAACCCAAGCTTACCCTGGTTTCCCAACAGACCTTCAAGCGCAATTTATGGGGCTGATGTGTTTGGCGGATGGTGTTTCCATTATCCGTGAAAACATTTTTGAGAACCGTTTTATGCACTGCCCTGAATTGGCGAGAATGGGGGCGGATATTACGGTTCGTGGTCGAGAAGCCGTGGTGAGGGGTGTAAAACAGCTCCGCGGCGCTCCTGTCATGGCTACAGATTTACGGGCCTCTGCCTCACTGATTAATTGTGCGCTGGCGGCTAAGGGCGAAACACACATTGGTCGGGTCTACCACTTAGATCGCGGCTTCGAACATATTGAAATTAAGTTGGGTCAATGCGGGGCTAAAATTGAACGCATGCCTGATGATGGATAGAAACTATGCCGGAACACGGACATTTACATCTAAAAGCTGAAAGTTCTGAGGGGGTCGAAGTTATTTCTGGAGCCGTTCAGGATGCAATATTGCGTGTTGAAGGGGTTATGTATGATTCGAAATCACATTCCTTTACATTGGGTTTGCAGCGTTTTCGCCAAGAAGCGAAGAAACCAAGCCGCATCATGTCAGGCCTTCGTTTTGATAGCGTACTGTCAGTAAAAAGTAGTGGGATTGACCAAACTAAAACGGATGCTTTTTTGGTTCTTTTATCAATTGAGTTTGAAGAAGTGGAGGCCCCCTCTGGCGAGGTGATACTTAACTTTGCAGGGCATGGAAAAATAAAGCTCACAGTGGAATGTTTGGACGTAATGTTATTAGACCAAGGTGACCCTTGGCTGACGAAAGCCGTTCCGGACCATGATGGTTGATAGATGACGGGTGAGAGCGACATTAATCAGGAGCAGGAACACTATATTTCCGAGCTTCATATCGATGATGAAAGCTTGCCGGTAAACTCTGTTGAAATGCAACATGAACGGCGCGTTGCAATATTTGATTTGTTAGAAGACAATGTTTTTCGTCCATTAGAAAGTGCGCGCGGGCCCTATGCCGTTACGCTGTCTTTAGGGGATGGGAACCGTCTTATATTAGATGTAAAACGCACAAATGGTGGCGATAGAGGAAGCTACAAACTTTCACTCGTACCGTTTAGGCGTGTTATCAAAGATTATTTTATGATTTGCGAAAGCTATCATAATGCCATTCGTACGGCGACCTCCGCTCAAATTGAAGCCATTGATATGGGGCGGCGCGGACTTCATAATGAAGGATCCAGAATGCTGACGGATGGTTTGCGTAATAGTATTGAGATAGACTTTAATACCTCACGACGCCTTTTTACATTAATCTGCGCTTTGCATAGGCGGACTTGATATGGCTCTACCCAAGTCAGTCTTGTTTATATGCCAAATGAACATGGTACGCTCTCCAATGGCTGAGGGCCTCATGCGAAAGCACTATCCTGAGATTGGGACTATAGCGTCCTGCGGACTGAGCCAAGGCGAAGCGGACACATTGGTCGCAAATGTTATGTCAGAGGTTGGAGCCAATTTAGACGCGCATTCACCACGCACCTTGGACAGTTTCGGCAGTCAGACCTTTGATGTCGTTATTGCTTTCACATCACCAGCCTTTGAAGCGGCAAAAGCATATTTTGCAGAAACCGATTCACAAGTTTTACACTGGCCTCTGCCCGAGCCTGGGGAGGGTTCTTTGGATGTACGAGCCATCATGAATAATTACAGAGCCATGCGTGACCTCATAAAAAACAGACTTATTCGTCACTTTGGTACGCCTTAAGCCGTAATAACGGTAATAAACCCTGTTATATTGATAAAATATCCCTATATACGGCTCGGAAACAGCCTGTTGAGGCGAAGTGATTAAAAGGATTAGATTTGGCTAAAGAAGAATTATTGGAGTTTGAAGGCGAAGTTGTGGAACTTCTGCCGAATGCAACATTTCGTGTGAAGCTCATTAATGATCACGAGATTATTGCACATACTGCTGGCCGTATGCGTAAGAACCGCATCCGCGTTTTGGCAGGTGACCGTGTGACGGTTGAAATGACCCCGTATGACCTCACTAAAGGTCGTATTACTTACCGCTTTAAATAATCAATCATGCGCTTTCTATTGGCAAGCGCATCGCCTCGGCGATTATCCCTTCTGAATCAAATCAACATTAAACCGGATGCTGTTATTCCGGCGGATATTAACGAAGACCCTATACCCGGTGAACTTCCACGTGCACATGCGTTGAGGCTAGCCAGCGAGAAATGCGTCACCATTTCAGAAAAACACCCCGAAGATATTGTCCTCGCCGCAGATACGGTTGTTGGCGTCGGCCGCCGTATATTACCAAAAGCTGAGACTGTTGACGATGTAGAATATTGCCTCAATCTGCTATCAGGACGCTCCCATCGTGTGTTTACAGGAATTTCTGTTATGTCACCGAAGCAAGATCAACACAGTAAAGTCATACAGACACGCGTTAAAATCAAAACCCTCTCCAAGGCAGAAAAAGACTATTACATTCAGTCAGGCGAGTGGCAGGGAAAAGCCGGAGGTTACGGCATTCAAGGCTTTGCCGATACCTTTATTCTATCCTTATCCGGATCCTACTCAAATGTGGTTGGACTGCCTCTACTTGAGACACGAAATCTCTTGAAAGCCCATGGAATATCAACACCATGAAACGACGCGCTGTTGTTGAAAACGCCATAGGCGAAACGCGGGCTGCGGTTTATGAAGGGCGGCGCCTTGTTGAACTCCATCTATCGCGAGAAAGCCAAGCACACCTTCCGCAGGCGGGAGACATCTATCTTGCGCGCATACAATCGCTCGAACCCAGTTTGAATGGCGCTTTCCTTGATCTTGGAGGAAAAGAGCCAGGGTTTTTGAGTTTTACCCGCCAATCCGGAATGCCAAGACTTACAGAAGGGCAGCTTTTACAAGTGTCCGTTTCCCGTGCGGCGGAGGCCGATAAAGCCGCGGTTGTGAAGTTTATCGAGGTTGTAGATTCGGGTAAGCCTGGGCCAATTCAAAAACTCAACTTACAAGAACGATTATCAAAGCGTTTTGAAAACATCACATTTGATGAGGCCTCAGTTTCCGCAATTGACAATGCTATTGAACGAGACCTTGCTATAAAAGGTGGCGGCTCGATAACTATTGAACAAACGCAGGCATTACTGGCAATTGATGTTGATAAAGGACAGGGCACTTCTGCTCTTGATGTCGGCATAGCGGCGTCCAATCTGATTTCATCTCAACTCAGATTAAGGGGGTTGGGCGGTTTAGTCGTTATTGATTTTCCTAACTTGCGACAGACACGGCAACGCAATCAGCTTTTGAAAGCTCTTGAGCGAGCTTTTGAGAACGACCCTGCCATAGTGAAAATTGCCCCTGTCTCCCGTTTTGGCTGTGTAGAGCTCACGCGTTCTTTAGATTATCAACCCCTCGATAGGGTGATAACTAACAGGTTTAGTGAGCCAACAATCGAAACCTTAGCTCTAAGAGCCCTACGACAATTAGAACGGGAGGCGCTGAATAATCGTGGCGCGCAATTCACTCTTGAGGTCTCGCAAAACACTCATGATTGGTTGATGGGACGCATTATAGACTGGGAAGCGTCTTTGAATGAAAGAATCGGGCCTAGATATAATATTAAAACGAGTGATATTGCAGGCTTCACAATCACTGCGGATCGGTAGTTGTATGAAAAAAGAAATATGTACAATCTGCAAAAAGAATTCTGTTGTTGCAGAGTTCAAGCCGTTTTGTTCCAAACGCTGTGCCGATATTGATTTGGGTCGGTGGCTAAAGGGCGGATACGCTATTCCAACAGACGAGAAAGCCCCAGATCCCGTTAATGATGCCTGAGGGGGGCTAAGCTTTTAGAGCGTCAAACGGCACTTTATTGTCGATAAAATAGCTATTGAGTTTCAAACGCTTACTTTCCTTTTCTAATGCGGTTATGTCTGTGTATGAAAACGCACAAACTGATATATCATCTTCTTGATATTGCTTCACAAGGTCAGGCCATACTTGCCCGGCCGGAACGCAAACGTCGGTGATAATTTTGCGTAGTTCACCCCTCACAGGCCCATCGACGAACCATCCGGAACGCTCACCAATAACAAGGTTCCGTTTAGGTCTCTTAATGTGACCTTTTGCGGCCGAAAAAACGTGATGTATAGCGCGTGTATTTCTTCCCGGACGGCGACACCAATGACTGAGGCATAACGCCTGGCCGCTTTCTATGTCGTTCATGGCATAAAGGACTTCTGGCAGCCAACTCACCCACATAACTCGAGATATAAGGCCATGCGCCTGAACGAGGGCATAGAGAGCTTCTTCGAACCCTGCATCTTTAATATCTATCAGAAGCTTACAGTCCCTATTGGGGTGGTTTGCTATTTCTGAGAAAAGCGTATCGGCCGTTGGCATATGAGAAAAATCACCACCAACTTGCGCAAAATCTGCCGCCATAATTTCACAAATATGATAAGTATTTCCATCAGCGCCTCGAGCTGCTTCGTCATGATAAATCATAGGTGTACCGCATTTGGCGACACGGATATCAAATTCGACTTGCTTAACACCGAATTCTAGGGCCGAGTGTA
>CAYTAJ010000025.1:6925-10040 GCA_964435725.1 uncultured Algimonas sp. | reverse complement strand
AACTTATAAAAACAAGACTGAATAAAGTAACAGTAGAGAGTGCCAATTTCAGAAAATCATTATGCATGCTTTTTAGTGTCATAATATTCTTCTCAGTGCCAATCACATGGACGTTATCACCTATGATCGCTCCTTAAAAATTTTTGATAAGGGCTTCACTCATCTCCAAGCCGATTTATATAGGCTCTATGACAAAGGATACGACTCACTCTGAACTGCGGGCGGTTATAAATACGATAGTCGATGGCGTTATTATTATTACTGATAAAGGCATTATCGAACGTTATAATCCAGCCTGTGCTAAAATTTTCGGTTACACGGAAAAAGAGGCTATTGGGGAAAATGTCAGTTTTCTTATGCCGGAACCTTATCACGCCGACCATGACACATATATTTCCAATTATAAAAAGACTCACCAGCCAAAAATTATTGGCATCGGGCGGGAAGTCAGTGGACGTAAAAAAGATGGGTCTGTTTTCCCTATGTATTTATCCGTAGGGGAGCTATCGCGCGAAGACGGGCGGGGATTTGTCGGTATTATTCGTGATCTATCCTATCGCTACGAACAGCAGAAGAAATATGAATCGCTTCAACAGGCGCATTTTCATCTGTCTCGCGTGTCTGCCATGGATCAAATGGGGGCCACTATAGCGCATGAGTTGAACCAACCCTTGACTGCTGTCATGAATTACACGGAGGCTGGGATAATATTGCTTGAAAGACAGGCCAATGATGTGAGTCCCAAGCGCTTAAAAAATATTATGGTCAAAGCGTCTGAACAGGCAAAGCGCGCAGCTCAAATTTTATCAAGATTGCGAAAGTTCATTGAAACAGGGGACATGGATAAACGCATTCAAGCCATTGGTCCTGTTATTGAAACCGCTGTGGAATTAACGCTACCGAGTTTCAAGAATGACGGTATAACGCATAAAATTGATTTTGAGGGGAATCTACCAGACGTATTAATCAATGACATCCAAATTCAACAAGTCATCGTGAATCTTCTTCGAAATGCGTGTGAAGCGATGCAAACAGTCGATATAAAGCACTTGTCGATAAAGTGCTTTCAATCAGACGAGAATAATTTTCAGATAAGCATATCAGACACAGGAAAGGGAATGACACAGGCGCAATATGAAAAGCTATATGAGCCATTCTCGAGCACTAAAACGACGGGATTAGGTGTTGGTCTCTCTATAAGCCGGTCCATTATAGCTAATCACGAAGGACGTATTTGGGCGGAACCTAATGTGCCGCAGGGCTCAATTTTTCACTTAACCTTGCCAATATCATAGCTAGATTAAACTCATGTCTGATATAATTACTATAATTGATGATGATGAAGCCGTACGGGATAGCCTAGAACTCATGCTAAATATGCACGGCTTTGAGTGTCAAACATTCCAAAGTGGCGACGACTTTTTAAAAACGAATGTAAAGGACGTATCAGGACCTATTCTTTTAGACGTGAAGATGCCCGGCCGTGATGGCTTAGAAATATTATCCGAGGTTTTAAATATAAAGGCCGATTTGAAAATAGTAATGATGAGTGGGCATGCCGATGTCGCTATGGCTGTTTTAGCTTTAAAAAAAGGCGCGACTGATTTTGTTGAAAAGCCCTTTGAAGCCACAGATGTCTTGAAAATTTTAAGGCGCCTAAATCAGTCTAAAATAGAAGCCCAAAAGGACTCCCAAGATAAGGCATTAGCCCAAGCTAAACTTTCAAAACTGACGCCACGTGAAAAAGAAGTTATGGAGCAACTCGTACAAGGAAAACCTAACAAAATTGTCGCGAGTGACTTAGGCTTATCTGTCAGAACAGTTGAAACACATCGCGCCAGATTACTTTCAAAGCTAAATATAAAATCGCTTTCTGATTTAGTTCGGATTTCTTTATTACAATAGAGCGGCTTTTCTAACAATTGCGTCATAATTGACGGTCGTCAATTTTATATTGCGCATGAGGTCTATCAAAGCGTTCGTGAAACGAGTGCGTAGAGCCAATGAATGTCATTACACATCCACAGACCGTTTATATTGTTGACGGTGATCCGGCGTTAACGCTCTCGGCAAAAATATTGTTGGAGACACGCAATTGCTTAGTGAGGAGCTTTGAAACAACACAAGACTTTATGGAGACTGTTCGCGTAAGAGAGCGTGATATTGTTCTGTTGGATTTAAACCAGGATAAGCCATCGCTCTATAAACTTTTAAACCAACTCATGTTTGCCCCGGAACGTCCAGGTATAGTTCTGAAAACCACCTATAATTCTGCGGTTAGAGCGGGTGATAAGTTTCCCGGGGAACGTATAAAGATACTAACGCATCCCGTGGCGCCTAAAGACCTGATTGAGGTCATCCAACTTTTAGAAGCTGTAGAAACAGCATAAATCTACGTAGTATTACGTACGTAGTTTCCCGCTCTAGCGTCATTATGAATTTTTTCTAATGTCCCATTACACATTTCGCTTAGACGGGACCCTAGCGTGATACACAAAACTGAAAATTCAGAGACCAACCAAGGTTATAAACAAGTTTGCAAAACGCGCGGGCGCGTTCATCCAAACAACATAACCATTTATCATCAAGGGGATGAGGTAACAGGCTTTTATCGTGTAAATAGCGGTGTCGTCATGGTTTATCGGCTTTTGGAAAATAGCCAACGTCAGATATCGGGATTTTATACAGAAGGTGATTTCTTTGGTTTAGCCGCGGGCGGACAATATCAAGATACAGCCGTGACAGTCTCCACATCTAATATCGTTTGTCTAACCATGGCAGACGTTCGTGAAGATCAAGAGCTGCAAAAAGATTTATTCGCGATAACATGCGGGCAATTAGATGCAGCTCAAAATCTTATTACGACTTTGACCAAGAAAACGGCGTCAGAGAAAGTCGCGAGCTTTCTTCTTATGCTTGCAGAGCGTCAAAAACGTAAGGGTGAGGAATTTGACATTCGTCTTCCTATGAGCCGTTTGGATATTGCTGACTATTTGGGTTTAAGTATTGAAACCGTCAGTCGACGCTTAACGGCGTTGAAGTCTGAAGGCGTCATAAGCTTGCCGGATCGGAATACGGCGCATGTCTGCCAGTATTCTAAACTGGAAGCCATGGC
>CAYTAJ010000025.1:3351-6825 GCA_964435725.1 uncultured Algimonas sp. | reverse complement strand
ACCCATTATCAAAGCAATCGGCACTAACCATAAAAGTGCGTTCATGAGCGTGTCATCCGAAGCGCATTTAAGGTCACAATCAATGACGATCCGGACATTGCAAGCGCTGCAATAAGGGGGTTCACAAATCCAAAAATCGCCAAAGGTATCGCTAACATGTTATAGAGAATAGCGAGCCCGAGATTTTCAACAACCCGTTTATGCGCTTTTCTGGCTTTATCAATCGCAAAGGGCAGGCCACTTAATTTATCGCCCTGCAAAATGATGTCTGAGGCTGAGCGCGAAATATCAGAGGCAGTGGCTAAAGACGCCGATGCATTGGCAGAGGCAAGGGCAGGCGCGTCATTAATTCCGTCTCCGACCATGAGAGGAAAGAGGGACTGGGAGTTTTGTCTCTGGATGACATTCATCTTGTCTTTGGGTGCCACACCACCTCGCCACTCTTTGATGCCGAGGCTGTTAGCTATATTCTTAGCTATAACAGGTGTGTCACCTGAGAGTAGTGATAAAGCTAAACCTTGCTGAGAAAGAGCTTTAACCGTTTCTGCTGCATCCTCACGGACTTGATCTGCAAATTCGAACGGCACGGGAGTTTTATCACCCACCTTCAACCAACTCACGCCCTGTGTCTGTGCCATATCAGTCTTTCCAACAAATGTAGCCGATCCAAATTTGAGTGTTTCGCCTTTCGTATCCCCCATAAGACCCTGGCCGGAAATTTCTTGAATACCATCAATATCCATATTTTCCGCGTAAGGATGGAGTGCGCGTGCGATAGGGTGATTAGAATGCTTTGCCAAAGAGGCCGCGACACTCAAGTCTGAGGGATTAATGGCGTCCTTATTCAGTAAAGCAAACTTCCCTGTCGTAAGCGTTCCTGTTTTATCAAAAATGACTGATTTCGTTTTGGCCAGTCGTTCGAGTGCATCACCCGATCTTATCAGTACACCTTGTTTAAACAAACGCCCAGCCGCCACGATTTGAACGGCCGGCACGGCTAAACCCAAGGCACAGGGGCATGTAATAATAAGTACGGCTATCGCATTTAGAGCAGCGGTGCGAAGATCACCGCTTATCCAAAACCACCCGATAAAAGTTAGAAGTGATATTGTATGAACGACGGGCACATAAGCGCGAGCCGCGTTATCAGCAATTCTTACAAAACGACTTTTCTTCTGATCTCCCAGCTCTACCAGTGAGGTAATCTCTGCGAGAAAACTGTCTGAATAGGTTGCAATCGCTTCGACAGTTAGGGGTGAGCTGAGGTTTGTTGTTCCTGAATAAATAACATCGCCAACCGTACAGAATAAAGGATCGGTCTCGCCAGTCGCAATCTGGACATCAATATCTGATTGTCCTTTTAAAATTCGGCAATCAACGGGAATACGCTGCCCGGCAGGAATTAAGAGCTTATCGCCGGGACTGATGGCGGCTGCGGGTACAGTTTCGATTTTTCCATCCGCTAATATGCGAGTCGCCGATGTAACTTGTAAGGCCGCAAGGCGTCTTGCCGCGTCGCCTGTTCTAAGGCGCAATCTCGCATCGAGGTAACGTCCAATTAGCAAAAGGAATAAAAGCATTACAGCGGCATCAAAATAAGTATCGGGGTTCGCCATAATGGTCTCATATAGGCTGAGACTACACGCCAATATGAGTGCCAAGGAAATGGGCACATCCATGTTCGTTTGCTTGTTCTTGAGTGCCGTCCAGGCAGAGCTAAAGAAGGGGCGGCCTGAATAGAATACGGTTGGCAATGCGATAAGCGCAGATATCCAGTGGAATAAGGTATGGGTCGACTCTTTCATTTCAGTGCCACCAGACCACACAGAAATCGATAAAATCATGACATTCATGGCTGCAAATCCTGCGACCGCGATAGCGCGTAGGAGAAATCTTGCTTCTTTTTCAGACTGGCTTTGCGCTTCGCTGACCGTGAAGGGCGCCGCCCCAAATCCTAAATCGGCTAATTTATTGACAATATCATTCGCTGTCAGTTCGTCTCCGTGCCAGATGACTTTGAGACGCAGCGTGGACAGGTTCATTCGCGCACGGCTGACACTGGGTAGTTCTGAGACACCGCGTTCAATTTTATTAAGACAGCCTGAGCAATGTGCTCCCTGAATGATAAGCTCCAAAACATGTGTATCGCGGTCAGGACGTACAACATAATCTGAAAGGTCAATATCTCGCCCTCTCGGATCAATATGTGAAATAGGCGTGTCTTGGAGCCCGGAGGGACACCCGATCTTTTCACCCCTTATCGGTTCCACAACACCCATTATTCAGTAATTTCAGTAATTATTGTGTGCTCGAATAGGAAGGTATCTTCGCCGTTCGTTGCTGTCGCGCGCAACTGCCATTGCCCATTTAGGCCAGATAGATCAATTTCATAACGTCCGTCATTTTTGGGCTCGAACGTGACAGCTTTATCTTGTTGTAAGTCTGTTGGATGACGTAATGCCCCTTCAATTGTGAGACCATTTATCGAGATGTCATTACTGTCTTTGAATTGAACGATAAGCGTTTTATCAGATTGAATGTCGCTCAATAGATTGGCTTTTACAGTCCAGCCTAAGGCTTTTTGTTGCTCACGTGCGGCAATCGTTTGATTATACTCTAAACCTTGCCGGTAAGACCCTTTAACATCTTCACCACGGAAGGAGGAGACCGCCATCACCGTAAAATAAACATTTACAGCGATAAGTATTCCAAAGAAGGTCACGAGCATGATGAGAACATGTCGGCCGGTAAGTTCTTTTTGTTTCATTTGCGTAACTGCCATTATTTTGCGCCTCCGCTAATAAAGATTGCGCGCGCAGTGGTTACATCACCTGTCGCGTTATCAACGAGTTTGAAAACAAAGTCACTTTTCTGCTCAAGTGAAGCTAGGTCATCTTCACTGACATAGACTTTGAAATCACGAGTTTCATCCGCTGGAACATTTAATACAATCGTTTCGTCTTGGCGCTGTCCCGCAACCGTAATGACAGGCGAGGGTAGTTGCTCCGCAATTAAAGATAATTGTCTAGGTTCAATCGCTTTATTCAAGACTTTGATTGTATATCCATTACGAATACTTCCGTCGGAAAGTGTGACATAATTAGGCTGCCTGTCTCTAAGGACGTTCATGTCTAGTGTCTGCCGATTGAGCAAAGCGTACAACATTATCAAGCCGACAACTGCGAATAAAACAGCATAAATAACGGTACGAGGACGAATTAGGTTGTAACGGCTTTTTTCTCCACTCAGTCGACGCTGAATATTGGCATCAGTATCAAAGGCGATTAGCCCTTTGGGACGGTCAACCTTAACCATGATTTCGTCACAGGCATCTATACAAAGCGAACAACCGATGCACTCAAGTTGTAAGCCATCGCGAATATCAATGCCGACAGGACAAACGGCGACGCACTGACGACAATCAATGCAGTCGCCGCGGCCCTCCCACGTGGCACCTTTTTTATGAGGTCCTCT
>CAYTAJ010000025.1:1717-3251 GCA_964435725.1 uncultured Algimonas sp. | reverse complement strand
TTGTCATTGGTACTCACTTATTGAGCATCATCCATTTGAGAGCCCATCGCAGTGTCAACACCCCCGCCAAGACTATGCACGTAAACGGCTAAAGCTGAGATTGTTTCAGGACTAAGGCGTTCATTCCAATTTGGCATCACGCCCTGGCGTCCATTGATCAGAGTATATTCGATATCTGCGGCATCGCCCCCGTAGAGCCATTCATTATCAGTGAGGTTAGGAGCGCCTTGCATCTGATCACCTTTGCCCTCTACGCCGTGGCAGGAGCTGCATTGGTCTTGGAAAAGCCCGGATACGCGACGAACAGCATCCATATCAGTCGCATTACCCGATAAGTTCAGAACATATTGTGTCAGGTCATCAATCTCATCCGAAGTTAAAAGTCCTTCACGACCATAGGCTTGCATGAGGCTAATGCGGGTCTCTTCGTGATTAGCGCGAATGCCAACTTCTAAGGTGTGACGGATGTCATCATAAGTGCCGCCCCATAACCAGATATCATCATTTAGGTTAGGGTAGCCTTTGAAACCTTGGGCACCGGAACCATGGCATGTTGCACAATTATCGCCAAAGGCCGATTTACCTGCCGCCATGGCAAAACGGAATAGCTCTGGGTCTGCTTGAATTTCCTCCAAAGATGCATTTGTGAGTTTGGCGCCAAGAACTGCCCGCTCTGAGCGCATAGTATCCACGGCCTCTGCCACTGCGGCTCTATCGGAGTGAGCCAGTACGCCTTTGAAGTGTGAATTTAGCAATGGGATAGAGGGCATAGCAATCGCATAACCAACACCAAATATAATAGTCGCATAAAATACCCATAACCACCAACGCGGCATTGGCGTATTAAGCTCTTCAATTCCATCCCATTCATGTCCGGTTGTTTCAGTGCCGGAATGTTCGTCGATTTTTGGATCATTTGACATAATTAAGTCTCACACTTCCGGGCGATCATCGCCCACTAGAGGGAGTTGTGCGGCACGTTCAAAGCGAGCTTTGTTTTTGGGCCACAAGGCATAAAGGATTGTTATGGTGAAGAAGGCTGTAAAAAAGACCGTTCCACCCATTTTGATGAAATGTGCAAGGATATCGTAGCTCATCGTAAGTTCTCATCCTTTTCAGCTTGGTACTCATCAAAATCGACAAGTGTGCCGAGCATTTGCATGTAAGCAATCAGAGCATCCATCTCGGAGATTAGGTCTGGATTGCCGTCAAATTCTCGAATGACAGCGTTCGGATAACGCGCGACAAAGCCGTCATAATCGTCCGCAAATTCGTCCAATTGAGTTTTGAGGTCAGACACAGCCTTTTCGACCATTTCATCTGTATAAGGCACACCTAGAGCCTTATTGGCTTTTAAATGCGTATCCATAACCTTGTAGTTAAGCTCTCGGTTAGAGAGGAACTTATAGGGCGGCATGATAGACTCAGGCACAACAGCTCTTGGGTCTTCCAAGTGAAGCTTATGCCACTCATCTGAATATTTTCCGCCAACACGCGCCAAGTCTGGCCCGGTACGTTTAGAGCCCCACTGGAA
>CAYTAJ010000025.1:0-1617 GCA_964435725.1 uncultured Algimonas sp. | reverse complement strand
GCCACAGAGACAACAAGCATACGGAGGACAGGGTCAGTCCGAAGCTTATCCCAAGCTCCTGAGAGGGTCATCAGACCGTTAATCATACCACCCCAGCTCGGCATCCAGAGCATGATAGAAAAGACCATGCCGAGTGTCTGTGTCCACTGCGGAAGGGCAGTGAAGTGAAGATGGTGAGGGCCGGCCCAAATATAGATGAAAATAACAGCCCAGAAGTGAACAATAGAAAGTTTATAAGACCAGATTGGGCGTTCTGCGCGCTTCGGAATGAAATAATACATGATGGCGAGGAAGCCGGCAGTCAGGAAGAAGCCCACAGCATTATGGCCGTACCACCACTGTGTCATCGCATCTTGCACGCCTGAGAAGACAGAATAGCTTTTCGCCGCTGTAAAGCTTGTTGGTAGGGCGAGGTTGTTGACGAGGTGAAGGATCGCAACCGTCACAATGAATGCCAAGTAGAACCAGTTCGCGACATAAATATGCGGTTCTTTACGCTTGGCAAGCGTACAAAGGAAAACGAGTAAGTATGCCACCCAGACCACAGTCAGCCAGATATCGACATACCATTCTGGTTCGGCATATTCTTTACCTTGCGTAACACCGGCCAAATAGCCGGTTGCGGCGAGAACGATGAAGAGTTGATAACCCCAAAATACAAACCAAGGCCACATACCGCCCGCTAAGCGTGTCCGGCAGGTTCTTTGAACCACATAAAAAGACGTCGCGAGCAGGGCATTACCGCCAAAGGCAAAAATCACCGCAGAGGTATGCAGTGGGCGTAGGCGTCCGAAATTTGTCCAAGGCGCATTTTCAAAATAAAAGATGTTCGGCCAAGTCAGTTGTAGGGCAATAATGACCCCCACCAACATCCCGGCAATGCCCCAGAAGGCTGTGGCAATAACGCCCGCTTTAATCACCCCGTCTTCATATTCAGACTGATCAAATTGCGGCATGCCGTTACTGACTTTATAAACCACCGCCGCGATACCAAGCGCAAAGGCAAACATCATCATATAGCCGTGCATACCCAAAGTTGGATATAGGATCGTCTGAACCTCCGTCGGTTTGGCCGCGAAGGCTGACCAAATTAGGCCCAACACCATTATGATGGAAATAAAAATCAGAGAGTCATCTCTCTTCATATATTGGGAGTTTGCTTGCGGTGTCATAGTCACTTCAACCCTTAAAATTTTGATATCCGCGCAAATCGGGTCGATTCACGCGAGGCTCAAATGAAAGCTAATCAGAGTGTGTTCTGTAAAATTGACCGCGGTCAATTTTGTTGAAATTCCAAATAGATTTTTCTCTTTGTTCAAACCGCTACGGAGTAACGCGCGCTGTTCGCTTTAAGATATTGATCAAAATGAGCGGCGTAGGTGCGTGTGAAAGGCTGGCCTTCTTCCGTTATAAAATGCCGGTTTCAGTTTTGACTAAATAGTGGTGACTGTGGTATCAACGCCTTAAAGTAACGCCAAAAACCAATAGAAGCAGAGATGGTTTTTAAGCATATGAGGGAAACCAAGATACTTGAGTGGTAAAAGCAGATTTTACATCTTTATATAAATAAAAATAATCCTATCGTTGCCAAGAGAGGATAAAAAGAAAGAGGCCTTT
>CAYTAJ010000024.1:24481-31091 GCA_964435725.1 uncultured Algimonas sp. | reverse complement strand
GAAGAGGCCGTATCGGGACTTAAGATGTGGCATAATCAACGCGCCCGATGGATGAAAGGCTATGTACAAACTTGGTTGGTTCACATGCACCGCCCTCTGCGCCCACTGAACGTTTATGGTGTCGCGCGATTTCTCTCTTTGCAACTCACGTTGGCTTATAGTGTGTTAAGTGCTCTCATCTATACGCCTGTCCTTGTTGGAGGCCTTGTTTATATCATGGGGTATTGGGCCTTTGATTGGCGCATGCCATTTTCTGCACCTTATTTCTTTGCTCTCGGCTTAAGTCTTTCTGTTGGTATATTAATCGGTATGGTCGGGGCTTATCGTGCTGGAAAACCTCAACTTCTTAAATGGGCGCTGTTAATGCCTGTCTATTGGGTCCTCCTCTTCTGGCCTACGGTTAGGGCTTTAACAGAGTTACACACGCGGCGTTTTTACTGGCATAAGACGGATCACGGTGTTAGCCCCTCGCGCGTCAAGAATGACTTATCTATTGTTGAGACCAAAGAACACGCACCAGCGGAATGAATTAGAGTTGATGAATGACGCGCACACAGGATTTAACCCTTACGTTTATAGCCCTCGTTATTTTCGCGGGTCTCGCCATTATTGGTTTCCGTAAGCATTTCGCTGAAAAGCCGACGATTAAACCACACCGTATGCCCTGGATGATTATCGCCCTTGGGAGTATCGCAACAGGTTTTATGGTGCTCGTTCATCTCGCCAATTTAATGGGGTTCGAGACAGGTAGGATGTGAGACCTACACTAGGTCGTAAAAGCCTTCTGAAACGCTTCTAAGAATTTATCCAAATCTGTATCGGGCAAGTGATTAATGCCGGCTGCAGCGCTGCGACCACCCCCCGTTTCAAATTGCATAGCAAGTTGATCAGCGCCGGAACGGTTCGATAATGGGGCTCGAATACTGACGAGATATCCGCCGTCTTGTTCTGTTAATATCGCATGAGCGCGGTTTTGGAATTGCTGGGCCAAGTCATTGCCATAAACACCAGACATGCGACGTGATGCGGTGATACCGGGTAAGACTAAACCGAAATGCGTCTCTGTATCAACGACAGACTTGCCTTCTGTCATAACAGCGCGGTCGGCTTCATACCCGGTCTCTAGCGAAGAATATGTGGCCGTATTAGCCGCCAAAAAATCCATAGGTGTTTCATAATTCACCAACTCACGAAACAAATCAGCGGGATTAAAATGCAAGTCTGATAAATCCGCCCCATAACCATTATAATTAATGAGCATTCCTAGACGCGCCAAATCCTCAAGCGGTAGATCAAGGTGCGAGGCTTTTTTCTTTGCCAGTTGGGGGAAATTATCTCCAAAAGCGGCTGTCACGGCCCATGCGCGATAGGCTTCACCCAGATAGTCATCAACCAATAAAGCCGTACACATTTCCGGCGACGTATCGATAAAGGCTTCTAGATTCTTATGTTTTGGAATTGGGTCAGCATGATGATGGTCGAAATAATAGACTTCTGCCCCTGCCCCTAAAATTCGTTCTAGAGACTCTCTATTTTTAGAGAGCGAAATATCTAAAACAGTGACACGGTCACCCGCGCCTGCCTCAACACGCGACAACAATTGAATATCACGTTTACGGCCCGTGATAAGTTGCGCATCACGCGGTTCTGCTAAACGCATTTGGACGAGAGAAATAATCCCGTCTGCGTCGCCATTAAAAACATCAAAATCGGCCATAGAAATCTTAGGTTCCGTGTCGCGTATTATGTATCAAGAAATCCGTTATCCTTAAGGTATGATACAATCTGTTCAGCGGCAGCTTCGGCGCTGACTTTTGTTGTATCAATCTCAATCTCAGGATTTTCAGGATTTTGATATTCACTATCAATACCGGTGAAGTTTTTAATCTCTCCTGCACGCGCGCGCTTATAGAGACCTTTAACATCACGCTTTTCAGCCACTTCAAGCGGTGTATTGATAAAGACTTCAATAAACTCTCCGTCTTCCAAGAGGTCACGTACAGCGCGACGTTCCGCACGATATGGCGAAATGAAAGACGCCATTGTGATAAGGCCGGCATCCACCATCAACTTGGAGACTTCACCAATACGGCGGATATTTTCAATCCGGTCTGCTTTGGTAAAGCCTAAGTCACGGTTTAAACCGTGGCGAACATTATCTCCATCTAGGGTGTAAGTATGATTACCCATCGACTGAAGTTTCTTATCGACCAAGTTGGCAATGGTTGATTTTCCGGAGCCTGAAAGACCGGTAAACCACAGGAGTGCAGGCTTCTGCATTTTCTGAGACGCCCGTGCCGCTTTGTCCGTCGCCATATCTTGCCAAACGACATTCTGTGCGCGGCGGAGTGCAAATTCTAACATACCGGCGCCAACAGTCGCATTTGTTTGGCGATCAATAAGGATAAAGGCCCCTGTCTGACGATTATCTTTATAAGGATCAAACGCGACCGGTTTTGTCATACTAATATTTGCCACACCAATTTCATTGAGCTCTAGTGTTTTCGCGGCAACTTCGGAAAAATCATTAATATCAATACGATGCTTAAGCGTTGTAATAGACGCAGGCGTACTCGTATTTGTTGTCTTCAAAATATATTGGCGGCCTGGGAACAGCTTCTTCTCATCCATCCAAATGATTTGTGCTTGGAATTGATCTGCTTGCTCAGCAGGGGCGTCCGTACCACAAATCATATCGCCTCGCGAAATATCAATTTCATCTTCGAGTGTTAGCGTAATCGCCATATCCTCGCGGGCTGTTTTCTTATTACCGTCATAGGTCACAATCTCTTTGACACGCGAACGTTTACCTGAAGGGATAACAATGATTTCATCACCAACATTCACGACACCTGATGCAATCGTGCCGCAGAAACCCCGGAAATCGAGATTAGGTCGATTCACCCATTGCACTGGCAGACGGAAAGGCGCTTCCAAAGATGTTTTCTCAACATCTACTTCTTCGAGATATTGAAGGAGAGTTTTACCCTTATACCAATTGGAACGCTCTGAGCGTTTAATAACATTATCGCCATCTAGAGCCGACATGGGAATACAGGTGATTTCTTCAAACCCAAGGTCTTTAGCAAAATTTCGGAAATCGACTTCGATGTCGTTAAAGACAGATTGATCAAAGTCTTTAAGGTCCATTTTATTGACCGCAACGACCACATGGCTGATGCCAAGCGTTGAGGCAATAAAGGCATGGCGACGCGTTTGTTCCTGCACGCCATAACGCGCATCAATCAAAAGAATGGCCACATCAGCCGTTGACGCCCCTGTCGCCATATTGCGCGTGTATTGAACGTGACCCGGCGTATCGGCGACGATAAATTTCCGTTTGTCCGTCGAGAAGAAACGATAAGCCACATCAATGGTAATACCTTGCTCGCGTTCAGCGGCCAGACCGTCCACCAATAGTGCCAAGTCCATTTTATCGCCCTGCGTGCCGGATTTCTTAGAATCCTTTTCAATACTGGCGAGCTGGTCTTCATAAATCAGTTTTGAATCATAGAGCAGCCGTCCGATAAGCGTTGATTTCCCATCATCGACTGACCCGCAGGTGATGAAGCGCAAAAAGGACTTGTTTTCCTGAGCCTGTAAATAGGCCTTAATATCTGTTGCAATAAGTGCGTCGAGGTGAGCCATTAGAAATACCCCTCTTCTTTTTTCTGCTCCATAGACGCGCCAACGTCAGAGTCGATAACGCGACCTTGGCGTTCCGACGTCGTCGTCAAAAGCATCTCTTGAATAACGTCTGGTAGTGTGGCTGCTTCACTTTCAACAGCCCCTGTCAGAGGATAACACCCTAGCGTTCGGAAACGCACTGACCGCATTTCAGGTTCATTGCCTTTTTCAATGGGCATACGATCATCATCGACCATGATAAGCACCCCATCATGCTCAACAACGGGTCGTTTCTTTGACAGGTAAAGATCAGGAATAGCGATGTTTTCCCGGTGGATATATTGCCAGATATCGAGTTCTGTCCAATTGGAGAGCGGGAAGACGCGCATGCTTTCGCCTTTATGAACGCGTGTATTGTACAGGTTCCAAAGCTCTGGTCTCTGGTTCTTGGCATCCCAACGATGGTTCTCATTTCGGAAAGAGAAAATACGTTCTTTAGCGCGGGATTTTTCTTCGTCGCGACGCGCACCACCAAAGGCCGCATCAAAACGATATTTGTCCAGGGCCTGCTTAAGCGATTGCGTCTTCATTATATCGGTATGAACGGCAGACCCATGTGTGAAGGGTCCAACGCCTTGCTCAACGCCCTCTTGGTTGATATGAACGATAAGTTCCATGCCGACCTCTTTGGCGCGGCGATCACGAAACTCGATCATCTCCTTGAACTTCCATGTCGTATCGACGTGCATGAGTGGAAAAGGCGGCGGTGACGGATAAAAGGCTTTTTCCGCCAAATGCAACATCACAGAGCTGTCTTTACCGACAGAGTAAAGCATAACGGGGTTTTCTGATTGTGAGGCCACCTCACGCATAATGTGAATCGCTTCAGCCTCAAGACGGTCCAAATGCGAAAGAACCAAACCCGACTCAGCTTGTGCCTCTAATTCCAAACCTGTGAGCTTGGCTAAAGCCTGCTCCAATGTCTTTGTCGTGATAGAGCCCCCAGCTTCCAGTCGAGCAAAAGTCTTACCATCATTAAAAAGTTTACGGGAAATCGTAGAAATCGATTGTCCGGTCGCGTCTGCGAGCGCTTTTGCGCGGTTTAGAATGTCTTCACTCATCAGAAAGTCCTTTGAGACAATATTAATCGTGGGATATTTCCCACGTATTTAATCGATAGGTGAAACTTTGTAAAGGGCGAAATATGACCAATAAAAAAGCCCCGCTTTGGCGAGGCTAAAATTACGAAGTATTCGTGGGGTTTAATTCACGGTTCTGACCTCTGCATAAAGCGATGTCTTAATCTTATTAAAAGCAAAAGAGATATCTTCGACTTCGTCCACCATAATATGATGACTTGGTGAGGAAGCACAGCTTTCAAAATAAGGCGTTGCATTAGAGTTGCCCGGAATCTGAAGCATGTAGATTTCGATACCATCGGCTTTAATCGTTTCACACAATTCCGCGATATGCTCGAAGGCTTGCTTGGAGCCATTATTATAACCCCAACTTTCTTCTTTCATAGCTTCGAGTTTAAATGCATTACTACGCCCATCAGTCATATATACGATGTATTTTTTTCTAATTTTATCATTGGGTTTTGTAGAATTATTTGCCTGAGTATACTTAGCTGGATAATTACTTACCCCCCACTTCCCACGCCATTCCGGTGACATAGCGCGCCAAGCCCAAGCCAAACCCACGTCATAACGGCCGGTGCCACCTTTTTTCAGCTTTTTGCTTTCCTTAATCACATCATCGATATCATTAGTCGGCCCGGTAATGGAGACTTTCGGGCAGTTCAGGTCACGACCATCAGACATTTCCGCGTCTTCATGGGTTGGAAGAAACTTATTTGATGTGGGTTTCGCATCTGTCAGCATCCAATCATAGTCACCAACTTCCTCGTGACGAGGCTCTACACACCCATCCCAATCATCCTCCCAGTCATCGTCGTCATCCCAATCATCATTATCCCATTGGTCATCCCAATCATCGTCAAAGCTATCGGTAGAATTTTTAATATGACCTGTTTTGACCCAGTTTTTGCGGTCTTCACCGATATTGACACGATCTTGGAATGGGACGAGCGTGAAATAAAAGTTGTTATCTCCAGAAAAGCTCTTCATATCCTCAAGGATATTCTCAACGGTCCCCATTGTATCATTCCATGATGACCCAAAGGCCATTGAATTCGTGGTATCAACAGCCAAGGCCACTTCTGCTCCCACAGATTGTCCAACAGTTGCCGTAGAGGTCACTTTTATATCCATGATAGGGTAACCAAAGGCCCCCATAAACATAGGCTGTAATTTTGCTTCAGCCTCCGCATAAACCAAGTCGCCCGTTTGTTTTTTCATGTCAAAATTCTTGATTGTCAGGTTTTGATTGCGCGCCGCATTAACATTGAAAACCTGGCGACCCTGCTCATTCATGTCTCGCTCATCACCTTGCATATAGGCAACCGCCCCTGAAAGAGCTGCCGTATCAATGGCATCTTGTAAGTTTGTTTTAGCTTGAGATAGTCGTGTAATATCAATAGCCGCACCGACACCCATTAGCATGGGTAAAACGCATACGGCAGCCACAAAGCCGAAATTACCTCTCTCACATGATCTATAAAATTTTAACGCCCGCATTCTACTTCTCAATCTACAAGTAAAATTAGAAACTAGACGATAATTCTTAAAAACAGGCTTCAAGAAAGACTTAATAGAGCGTTAAACTGACAGCTTCACCCGCCTCTTGGAAAGGGCGTTCCATATCTTTGCGCATAATATTTACCAATATCACGCGCATTATTGATGAAGCGATACCCGTTTTTTTGCATAATACCGCAATCTTCAAAGGACGGACTTTCCTCGTGCAAAACGAGAGTCGGGCAATTTTGATTTTTATCTCCCAGCTTGGCCACAATACCCGGTCGCGGCTTAGCTATAGGTTGATAAATAATCTCTAGACTTTCTTTGATAGCCGGAAAATA
>CAYTAJ010000024.1:17208-24381 GCA_964435725.1 uncultured Algimonas sp. | reverse complement strand
CGTTTGGGGCGCCCTTCTGGGGTGATACTGGCGGCTTCTGAATGGGCGGTTACCAATAACTCGTCTCCACAATAACACGCCTGAGACACCCAAAGTCGCGCTCCTTTAAAACGATCATAAGTCGTTACAATGGTGAGGTGGTCATCTATGCGGGCCGGCTTTTTATAATCCAATTCAATCTTGCGAATAGCAAAAGCGAGCGGGTCGTCAGAGTCCCACAGATCAGAATGATTAAACCCGACAAGACGAAAATAACTACTCCGCGCACGTTCAAAAAACCGGAGGTAGTTTGCGTAATAGACGATGCCCGTGAAATCTGTATCTTCATAAAAAACGCGCAAAGAGTATTTATGCTCGCGCCCTTCAAACCATCCCATTGTCGGATTTTCTGACTTAGGGTTTTCAGCCATCTTCCCCTCCCTCAAACAAATCCGGCGCAATGGCTTGTACGGGCGCATCTAATCCTAAATGTGCAAAGGCGCGCGGTGTCGCCACGCGGCCTCGCGGTGTGCGCTGTAAAAACCCTTGCTGAATGAGGTAGGGTTCAATGACATCCTCCAGTGCATCGCGTGCTTCTGACAATGCTGCCGCCAGTGTATCCGCCCCAACAGGTCCACCCCCAAACATTTCCGTCAGCGCATGAAGATAACGCATATCCTGTTTATCCAGACCAATATTGTCGACCCCCAAACGGCGTAGGGCTTGATCGGCGGCAGGCGCATCAATAACGGCATGGCCTTCATGTTCAGCGAGGTCACGGACACGCCGCAGGAGCCTCCCGGCAACGCGTGGCGTACCCCTTGCGCGGCCTGCAATTTCCCGCGCACCTTCTGCTGTCATATTAAGGCCTAACTTTCCGGCCGCTCTTGCGACGATAGAGGTCAAATCATCTGTATCATAAAACTCAAGGCGAACCGGAATACCAAAGCGGTCCCTTAGTGGAGTCGCCAAGAGCCCAGCTCGCGTTGTTGCGCCAATCAATGTAAAGGGTGCCAAATCTATCTTAATACTCCGCGCCGCAGGGCCATCACCAATAATCAAGTCGAGCTCAAAGTCTTCCATGGCTGGGTAAAGCACTTCTTCAACAACGGGATTGAGGCGGTGAATTTCGTCAATAAAAAGAACGTCACGCGGCTCCAGATTTGTGAGTAACGCAGCCAGATCACCGGCCTTTGAAATCACGGGACCGGACGTCGCCCTAAAATTGACACCCAACTCACGTGCAACAATCTGAGATAATGTCGTCTTACCTAATCCCGGCGGACCCGAAAGAAGCAGATGGTCCAAAGGTTCTTCACGGCGGCGTGCCGCTTCGACATAAACCTGCAAATTTGCAATCGCAAATTTCTGCCCAACAAAGTCAGAAAAGGATAGAGGCCGCAAGGCACGGTCTCGCCCATCACCCACTTGCCCTTCAGCACCTATGATACGGTCTTCACTCAATTGCCGAGTTCCTTCAGCGCGGTTTTAATCAGTAAATCCAAATCAGGATCGTCTGCGAAAGTTTGATAAGCTTGCGCGACAGCCTTCAAAGCTTCGCTCTGACCAATACCTAAGTTTACCAACGCGCTCACGGCATCATTGCGAAGGCGCATATCAGACAGGCCTTCATTCCGTTCTGCGCCGGATGATACGCCACTGCTTGGCGGGGTAAAGGCGGGCTGAAATCCACGCCCCGTCGGCGGCGCTTTACCTGAGAGCTCGGTCGCTATCCGCGTGGCGAGTTTCGGTCCTACGCCAGAGGCACGAGCAAACGCCGTCTTATCTTCCAAGGACGCCGCTGATAGGATTTCACCCGGTGTCAGAATATCCAATATCGCGAGGGCCGCTTTCGGACCAACCCCTTGCACGGATTGCAATCGGACAAACCAAGCCCGCTCTTCTTCAGAATGAAAACCAAAAAGCGTTATGGATTGTTCGCGCACATGCGTTTCAACATGAAGACAGACAGCCTCGCCTTCGCTTAAATGGCCAAGCGTGCGGGACCCACATTGCAAGAGATAGCCAACGCCGCCGCAATCAATAATGGCTTCGCCTGTACCTGCCATAAGACAAATGCCTGATACCATGCCAATCATGCGTGGATGTCCAATATGTGATTCTGATGTTGTCTCATAAAGCAAGGTTTAGAGCCTTGCCCACGAAACGCAATGTCAGCTTTTATCTGATGCCTTATCCGAGATTATTAAAACTTTAATAACTTTTCATTAACCATAAATCGCTGGAGGGAATCGGAGCTTTTGATGGTATCGCAAACATATATATTCCAAGGCCTAGTTTGGGGCTTCATTGGATTAAGCCTAACCGCTTGCAGCAGTCATGTTCACACAGACCGATATGGCGCAGATAGCTATCAACAAAAGGTGAGCTCGCACTACAGCTACTCTAGTCAGACAGAGCTTAAAGCCTCTCGCTATGGTGGCCCTGTGACGTCGCCTTGCGACGTTGCCAAGCAACCTTGTAGCTATGTTGTTCAATATGTCGCCGTTCCGCCACCGCCTCTGAGGCCACAACCGTTAAGACCGCAGATTGAGTGTTGCGACCCGCCCTCTATTTCGGAACCACCGGCATCCCTTCTTCCACCGATTTCTGAACCGCCTATCAGTGAATCGCCTGTATATGAGCCGCCGATTAATGAGCCACCGATTAGCTATCCGCCAATAGACAATCCGGAACCACCGGTTTGGATGCCGCCTAAAAAATAATTAGAACCGTTTATGGTTCGCATGTGTTACCGCGATTGCAAGCGCGTCAGCCGCATCCCCGGCTTTGACATCGGCTCCCGGCAATAAGATATTCATCATATGGGCGACTTGGGCTTTATCCGCCGTTCCGGTTCCGACGACTGACTTTTTCACTAGGCGCGCCGCATATTCGCCGACACCTAACCCTTGAGTTGTTGCCGCCAAAATACAAGCCGCCCGGGCTTGGCCGAGCTTTAAAGCGCTCATAGCGTTATCTTTCATGAAGGCTTCTTCCACGCCCGCTTCAATCGGGTCGTGTGTCGTAATGATATCGGTAATATCATTAAATAAATAAGTCAGGCGACTGGCCAGAGGTTCTTTCTTCGGGGGACGGATCACGCCATGTGCAACATGGGTCATCTTATTCCCCGTCACGTCTATCAATCCCCATCCACAAGCCACAAGCGAAGGGTCCAATCCAAGAATGCGGCGCGTATGTGTCATAAGATATGCGCTATTAGAAAAAAGAGGGTCTGCCAAGTTATCGACGTTATTTATCCGTAATTCCGTCGCAATCACATTTCATTCGGTTACCTATTTGGAGGTCTTCATGTCTTTAAAGGCAACCCTAATCATCAGCGCCACTCTTATTTTGGGCGCTTGCACGCACACGGCCCAGTACACATCAGGGCAAGATTATCTGGCAGGATATACAGATAACGTCACATTCCATACAACCATAGACCAAGAAGTCAGAGATATTGCAGCTGTTGAACCGAATTTGCGTTTCCCCGCGCGTATTGGCTTAGCTCGTATTGATAAGAAACGCCTTATCAGCCTCCCGATAGACGAAGCAGAGCATTGGCAAGATATGGGATCAGAACTGGGCGCACGTTATGGTGATTTTATTCCCGTTTCTCCCCTCGTGGCGGGCATGGTCAATCCTGAGCGACACCGCAATTCTCAGGTAAATGTTGTTGAGGAAATTCGGCGTGGCGCTGCCAGACAACATCTTGATTATGTCCTGATATATGAAGTGATGGATGTATCCGATAGCAAACGAAATGCTCTTCAACTCGCGGACCTTTCCGTACTCGGCCTATTTATACTGCCCTCACGTGATGTGAAAATCGAAGCAACGGCAACCGCCATGATGATTGATGTACGCAATGGTTACCCTTACGGCACGGCGAGCGCCTTCGCCGACAAAAAAGGTATTTCCACAGCTATTGATCAATCTGACAAAAAGAGAAAACTCACTGACAAGGCGCGTGAACACGCCGTTGACAACCTTACAGCCGAAGTGAAAGCATTCATGAAAGAGTTAAAAGCCGTCGAAGCCGGTATGAAACTCGCTGAGTCGAGGAAATAAGACTTAATTAAAAATGTAAACCTTGTTCTCGACGTCTACATTTGGAGGTCGGGACGTTTCTTCAAACATATCCCAACCGTCTTTGAGATTCTCCCAAAATTCGTAATTTGGATTATCTATGAAGTTTTGCATATTCTCCGCTGTCATTGGGAACGGGAAAATATGCGTGCGAATAAAGGGCTGACCACCCTTAAAGGCCGCGTCCATCAAGGTATAAATTTCTTCAATAGCTCTATCGGTCATCGCGTAGCACCCAATAGACACACAATCGCCATGCACCATAAGAAAACTCCCTGTTCGGCCATGCGCACGATCATAGAGATTGGGAAAGCCAAGATTAAAACTCAAATGATAAGAAGACTGTGGGTTCATAGATGAGGGCTTCACAAAGTAGAAACCCTCCGGCGATTGACCGTCCCCCTCTCTAAGCTTCGGACCTAATGCCCCTGAATAAGTACAAATTTCCCAGCGTTTAAAAAATTTAAACTCGCCGCTCTCTGTTTTAACAAAGGCTTCTAAATATCCCGTCGTGTCATTTTTACTTGTCGTTTTTGTAAGGCGCAGAAAAATTGGAGCGCCTAGCTCAAAGCCGTTATCCGCTAATTGTGTGTCTAGTTTTGGTACCCACTCCTGTATAGCCTTCACGCTACGCCGTGACTCTGAAGTGTCTTTGGCAGCACTATGAGCAACGTAAAAATTAGGGACAATGAGCGCGAGGCAGATGAAAAGAACATAGTGCTTTTTATGGATACTCATCATAGGTTCTCTTTAAACTCAGCATCATGGCAAAACCTAGACAAAATAACCGCATATCGTTTGAATTGCGCGCATTTTTGCCACATTACCAAAACATTGCCTTGAAATTATCACATCCCCGGCAAAGCCCTGCCCTAGTCGCCCTCTAAATCATAATCATCGACAACACAGACATAGCTTGGAGGGCTGTCATGAAAACCATATTAAAAACTGCAACAATCGCCGCATTGATTACAGGCTTTGCCAATACGGCAAACGCTTTAACCGCTACTGATGCGTTTAACCCATCTGGTGTAACAATTTCAGACCTTGCCTACGAAGCAGTTGCTGAACCCGTTCTTAGGCGCAGCGATAAGATCGGCATTGCGCGCTTGGATGGCGGCCGCCTTATACCGACGCCCTTTGGTGAAGAGTTTGATTGGGAGCTTTTATCCCGACGCACCGACGCCAACATCTCTCTTTTGAGTGCAGGGGATTATTTGAAATACATTCCTGAAATCCCATTTGATGGTGTGGATACAGATAATAAAATTGACGAAGTCCGGATTACGGCGGCCAATGAAGGGTTTTCCCATGTCTTAATCTATGGGCTCGACTCTGATGCGCACCTCTCCAGCTTCGGCGGTAAAGCCCTACGCGAGACAGGCCTCATTGTGCATGAAGATTGCAAAAGCTGGGAAAGCGCGAAAGCCAAGGCTTTACTCGTCAATGTTCATACGGGTGAAGTCTTAGGCGCCGCGACCGCTGAGAATGTGACTTATAATATTGGTGAACTGGCAGATGACGTCGAACGCTTACTGAACGATCTCGGTATTGAAAACCCTGGTGTTTAATCTGAGTGTTTAATCGCATTCCCTATTCGATGCCCCCACATCAAATAGGGTTGAACAGGCCCCACCTCTCTCTCCAACCCGCAGGCGGGGGCCCGGTGTCATTCAGGCCGTCAACCAATCAAAGCCTGAATGGCAAAACCGGCACCCTATGTGGTGTCGGTTTTATTTGTTGATAAGACCGTTCAGCTTTGAATCCGCTGCTTGGAAATAAGTGGGTGAGGTTTCGATTGCTTTTTCCAAGAGTATTTTTGCAAGTCTATGCTCACCCTTTTTCTCTGCAATCAGCGCAGCCTTATAGAGAAAACGGTTTGCATTGCTTGAATTCAACTCTTCTAGGGCTTCAACATATTGCCCGTTCATAAGAAGCGATAACCGATGATTATTAGCAAATCTATTTTCAGACGGTGCTTTTTGTCTCGCCACAGCGAAATAGGAAGTGGCTTTACTGATATTTCCTTTAGAGAGCTCCAGAACTCCTAAATTATTCTCTAATACACCTTCGCTTTGTCCTAATACCTCAGCTTTAAGATAAGACGCTTTGGCTTCCTCAAAATTGGATAACTCGACGTAACTTTTGCCCAATAGATTTAAGAGCCTAGCATCTTGAGTCGAGTTTGTGTGGTCTTTTAAAAATGTAAGCCTTTCTATGCCTGATAAAGTCTTCGCTTTTGCCAATGCCTCTAGAGCTTTAGCTTCTTTCGAGTTTATGGATGCGTTTTTAAGAACAGTCAGAGCTTTATCATTTTGTCCTAATGTCATGTGGCATTGCGCTAAGCCGATGATGGCTGGTTCCAAAGCGGGATCATATCTCACAATCATGGAATATAACCGTATAGCTTCGAGACAGTTCCCTTTGGCACGCAAATTATTGGCCTTTAATAGGTTTTGAAGCACTCCTAATTCATCCGTAGAGTTTGAAACAAAGGGGCGGATCCCTGCGGTTACAGACTCGATCTCATTCGCCTTCACCGCAAAGGAAAGTGAGGCAAAGAAAGAAACCACGATTATGCCGGCAAAACCACGCATATCAGGCCAAAGACTCCATCAACCGGATCGCTGCGGGCACAAGCAATAAGACCATAATCGTTGGGAAAATAAAGAGAATAAGCGGCACAGTGAGCTTGGCGGAAAGCGCCATGGCTTTTTCTTCCGCTTTTAACATACGTTTAGCCCGCATATCTTCTGAAAATGTCCGCAAGGCTGCACCCACAGAACTGCCCATATCTTCAGCTTGCTTTAACATAACAGCGAGAGCCTTGGCTTCTTCGAGATTAATTCTGTCCGCGAAGTTAATCATAGCTTCATGCCGTAGACGCCCCGCCCGCAATTCGAGGTTCATGATTTCCAAATTCACTTTAAGGGCCGGGTAACGACCGCCAATTTCTTGGCTGACACGAATGAGTGCTGCATCTAAACCAAGTCCGGCTTCGATACAGGCCACGAGCAGATCCATCATATCCGGAAAGCCTTTGCGACACTGATCCGTTCTCTGACTCCGTTTCCACCGTATGAAATAATTAGGCCCTAA
>CAYTAJ010000024.1:7079-17108 GCA_964435725.1 uncultured Algimonas sp. | reverse complement strand
AAGTTCCCAATACCCATCCAAATCACCACACCCCAAAGTGCGTAAGTCAGAATAGGGTTTCCTTCGACATCACCATAAAAATCTGGGGCAAGTTTACTTACACCAAGGAACATTAAAATAGGCGCGGCATTTAAAATAACGGCCGACATTCTGCCCTCCGCTGAGGCGGCTTTGATTTTCAAACGCATGCGTTGTCTATCGCGAATCGTCTTGGCATTCGCGGCTAATAACTCCGCTAGGTTTCCGCCTGTTTTTTCCTGCAATCGGATCATGGCAGAAAATAATTCAAAGTCCTCATGACCTACGCGGTCAGAAAGCCTCTGGATCGCCGCAGGTATTGTCGCGCCGAAAGCCACTTCATCACTGGCCATACCAAATTCAGACCCAATCGGATCCGGCATTTCCCTCGCTACAAGTGACATAGCCACGGGAACTGGATGCCCGGCCCCCAAAGACCGAATAATTACGTCAAGCGCTTCAGGCAATTGCGCGACCGCTTTATTGCGGCGTCGATTGACTAAGAACTTCAAGCCTAAAATAGGTAATGCAATACCTATTACAGATCCCAAAACACCCCAAAAGAGTGAGTCTTTTGTGAGACCTAAATACAAAGCGAATACAAAAGCCAAAAGGAACATGACCCCATAAATGCCATATCGCCCAAGAGGTAGTCCTGACTGAATAACGGATTGCCCAACCCAAACAGAAAATTGCCTGAGCGTATCGCCCTCTCCGATGCCTCGCGAGCGCTTCATTTTCGCTAGGACTTCAGTGTGATTATCCGTTTTTTGCATCTGCCTCATGCGCGAATTAACTTGCTTCACAGCAACAGATGCTTGTTTCCCGAAACCAATCGCTGTTTGCAGCGCAAGAAACCCGGCACAGAAAAACAAGCCATAGATCAATATTTGAGGCGTAAGTGACATCTATCCTACACGCTCTTTTATCGTCTCGTCATGGATACGCCCCACGGGCATGACACGCGGTTCAAACAATCCTTCGGGCAAGGGAATGTTTCGACAAATGATTTCTTCCAAACATTTTGGACGAATACCTGTGGACCTGAACTCTCCGATGACTTCATGTTTCGGTCCGGTACCCGTGCGCGTGTAATTAAATATTTCTTGCATCTGAATGATGCTGCCTTCCATGCCCGTCACCTCGGCCACAGAAGTAATTTTGCGTTGTCCATCTGATAGTCTTTGCGCTTGCACAATGATACCAATCGCAGACGCTATTTGTCCGGCTACGGCTTCAGGAGAGATTTTCATGTCACCCATCGCCACCATTTGTTCCAAACGGCTGATGGCATCACGAGGCGTATTAGCATGCAGTGTCGCCATAGACCCTTCGTGCCCCGTGTTCATGGCTTGTAACATATCGAAGGCTTCTTCTCCGCGCACCTCACCCAAAATCACACGATCAGGTCTCATTCGAAGCGCGTTTTTAACCAAGCCGCGTTGTTTAATTTCACCCTTCCCTTCAATATTGGGCGGACGTGTTTCCATCCGCGCGACATGCGGTTGTTGAAGCTGTAGTTCAGCTGCATCCTCAATCGTGATTAAACGTTCCTTGTGAGAAATTGATTGGCTGAGCGCATTGAGTAGTGTGGTTTTACCAGACCCTGTTCCGCCTGAAATCAATATCGTTACCCGTGCTTTGCAAGCGGCCCAAAGGAATTGCGCAACATCATCAGGGATAGCGTTAAATTCTACGAGTTTGTCCAAAGTCAGAGGCTTTTTCGAGAACTTCCGAATAGACATGAGCGGGCCGTCAACCGCGATAGGGGCGACGGCCACATTCACACGACTACCGTCTAAGAGACGTGCATCACAAAGCGGTTGGCTTTCATCAACACGACGACCCACCTGCGCCACGATACGATTGATAATCCGCAATAAATGTTCTTCAGACGCAAATTGAACAGTGGAGGGTTCCAATTCTCCTCCCATTTCAACATAGACTTGTTCGTGACCATTGATGAGGATGTCGGATATTCTCTCATCAGCCAATAAGGGCTCAAGCGGGCCTAAACCTGTCATCTCATCAAAGACGCCATCCGCTAAGACAATAAGCTCTTCATTATTGAGTTTAAGCTTTTCCTCGACGGCGAGGACTTTGACGATTTCCAGAACACGCTGACGCACGACAGTTTCATCTTCATCTTCCAAAACCCCTAAATCAAAACTATCAATCAAGCGGCCATGGAGTTTGATTTTTAAGTCAATAAAAGGGTCACGCGTTTCCGAAGTTTTGGGTTTATCAATGTCCGTTTTCTCTGAAACGCCCTTATCTTCGGGTACAGGCGCGACCGCCTCTTTCACAGGCACAGTTTCTATAAGCACCTCTGGTCCTTGCTTTGACTCAACGGAGCGATCCAGCACAGGTTTTGCGTCGGATGTATCCGTTAGAAAGCTCGAAAACCGCCCCATCTTTATCTCTTCTCGTTAAACTAAGTTTGTTCGACGATAACGCACAGAGCTAAAACTAGGGTTATGTAATAGAGTTAAGATAGGTTTTAGATATTATTTATTTACCTGTCGCAATCGCACTCTCAGTAATTGTTTCATGATGTGTCGCTTCCTGAATTTTATCGATTAAGACTTCACAATCTTTCACGATACGACTGGAGGGACGGATTGATCCGATGGGAACGCCGCAATTTATGGCCTCCAACGCTACCTCACCCTCCAAACAAACCGTTCCAAAAATATCGGATTTGAGGGCCTTCTTAGCATCAGGCAGTTTGATTGATGATTTCATATAACGTCTTTCAAACTTATTGAGGACAAAATCGCAGGATTTCTCATTGTTGAAAATTTGCGCAATTTGCGCTCGCTTTTCACGAGCCGCATTAAGGGATGGAATGGACAAATCACTCACAAGGCCAACGAAATCTGAACCCCCAAGGGCGGCAAGATTCCAGCTCTGCCAATGTTGTGGTACATCCAAAATAACATATGGAAACATTTCACAGGCGATTTCCAAGAGGGAAATAACTGTAGCAGGATTTATTTCGCGATTAGCCCCAAGTTTGTTAGGCGCCGCCAAAACACTCATACCGCTTTTATGCTCTACGAAAAGCGCTTGCGCGTAGGCTGCATCAATTTGGCCCGCTTCTTTTAGAAGGTCATCGTGGGAAATACCGGGAGCTATATCAAGATATTGCGCAACCCGTCCGGCTTCAAAGTCAAGATCAATCAAACACACAAGCGGTCCGTCTGCATTTCGAACACCGCGTCCAAATTGAGATATCTGCTTAGTTAATTCATAAGCGAATTGTACAGCCAAGCTCGTTGTACCAACGCCGCCCGTAGCGCCCATAAAAGCCCAACACTGGGTCGCTGAAGATTCAATTTCTTTCGCCTTAGTATCATTGTCCGCTGACACATCGTCAATCAAAATCTCAGGCGCTTCGTTTTGCTTAACATGTGAAGAAGGTTTTTCAACGGCATCAGTATCATGCCACAAATCGCAAGGTGGAATAATGAGTGACGTTTTCGCGTCTCTCTCATCCTGGGACCAATCTTCACGTTTGTCCGTTTTTCGTCTTAATAGGTTTTTCATACGATTAAGTCCTCTAAGCCTGACTGCTTAAATCTTCACTCATGACGCTCACACTCACGGGTGGGATTTTCGAAAATACATTTGGAAAAAACGCGTCTAAAAAAACATAATCAAACTCTAAATCTCGCACAGTGACAGTAATCATGGGCGCGGGTTTAGCCGGAAGTCCCGCAACACCAAAACCCGAAGCCTCATATTTAATTTCAATGTTTTCGGGCCGGATATCTGCAAAGACGTCACAAATACCACGTGCTCTCGGCGTAGTTGCACCGCAAACACCGTCGCCGTCTTTTCCAAAAACCATGAGATTTAATGCTGTTTCGTCAAAACCACCCACATTGCAAGAAGCGGTCGCACCAGAACAAGTCCGCAAATAATAAGGGAGCGGATCTCCAGCTACAACGGACTCACTCAAACCTGTCATCGTACTTATATCTGTCGCAATTACATTTGACGTTGCAGCGAGTCTCGCTCCTTGCCTTGCAGCTTGCTGTGCTGAATTCCATTGCCATAAGGCAAGGGAAGCTTCAATTGCGCACGCGGTTAAAATCGTTGTGATTGTAATTAAAAGAGATGTCTCAACGGAAACAGCGCCCTTATCGGACTGAACAAATTTGCGTAAAATTACCACGTTTTGACCCTCACGAGACGTGTTTCGAATCTTCCAGCAACAGCAATATTTCCACCGGTAACAGTTCGCAAAAAACCAATGCCTTTATACGGCGTAGATGCAGATATCTCTACTAGCCTCACGACATCTTCTCCCCGATAATCACGCACACCATCGACCTCTGGGTTCGCAATATCTTTATAGGTTATAGAAATATCTGATGGCGACATACTCGAAATGAGCGGATTGGCATTTGCGTTCAATTCTCCGGTCAGGGCAATATTTTTAGCGTTTGCTTCCACCAGCCTTGGCGCATTGGCATAGGCCATATAATTGGCTGCAGAACTTAAGGATGTCGATAATTTATGATTTTGCATAAGCAAAATAGACGCATCCATTGCTCCAAATCCGATTGTGATTAAGACAGGAAATACGAGTGCAGCTTCAACAGCCGCTACACCGTCTTCACATTTTCTATATCGTGATAGGAAGAACATTACCGCGCCAACGCTATTTGGTCATTTGAAACGGAATCTTCGCCTTGGACAACCGGCCCGATGATTTCGCCCCAAATGATATTATCCTGTCCACTTCCCATCGGCTCTGTGAGGAATACCTTTACAAAGGTTTCAACAGGTAAATAATCTGTTCTTCCCGCCATAGACTGTCCGCTGGCTTCAATCGCTGCACAATTTAATAAGGCTGCTTGTATAACCCGTCGATCATCCACAGTGGTAGACGGACCCGACGCGTGACAGGTTGGGAGGCCCTCTTCTTCGGTGCCTGAGTATTTCCCATAAGTCTTAGGCCCAGGCACACAATCGTTTTCTATTTCCCAACGATACAGAACATATCGTGATGGTGGCTCGGCAGGCGTCATTGAATTATTATTATAATTAATTCTATAGGTCGTACCTTCAATCGTAATATTGCTCATATAATTATGATTGATTTTCATATATTCTATGAAGTCCCAGTCTCCATTGCCCATGCGGCCACCCGCCTCGGTGCAGGCTCCATTCTCGAAACATTTATCGTTCGGCATACCATAGGCGTCCCCGCTCGGCGTGGTTGAACAACTGTTTTTACCGGAATAGCCCTTCACAACATTGGCTGCAGGCGCGTATCTGGGGTCTGTGCGCTTCTTTTTGTAAGAGCCCTTATAGATGTCAAAACGTGTATTAAATCCATGACTGACAGAGGCAATATTGCCCGGCCTTAAGCGGACGCCCCGAGATTTTGAATAGCAAGCGTTCGTTTTATCAATAGCTATAGCGTCGGTTATGACACTCGCTCCACTATTGCTATCAAAAGGATCAAGGTATCCAAAATTTCCCGGTCCATATTGAGAATTCCCGCCCGGCACTTTAAATTGGACTTGGCGGCGCAAGAAAGATGGATCTTCCATTAAGTCATAAATTGAGTCTGACGTCCCTTCTGCAGGATTACAAAAGAAGACTGGGGCAGTCCCACAGATCATTTGATCAAAACCTGCAACCGATTGTGCACTCATCTGAACACTTGTCACGCTGCTCAAAAAAGAGGCCGGGAAAAACGTATTTACTGTTTCAGGTTTCGTCGTTACCTCAACAAACCTCGCCTCAGAGGGAACCACCGTCATATGTTGATTTATGATATCTTCGTGGTCGTTCGTAGGGAGCGTTTTAAGGTAGCGAATAGTCGCAATTTCGACTGCAGCACGTCCGTCTTTTGAAAATCGTTGATCATTGCTGATAAGCGTTTGGATAGCGCGTGTCGCTCTCGTCAGACTATCAGAACGCTGATCCAATTCAGCCGCCCCCACACGAGCCAAAGCATCCGCTGCTGACTGAAGCTCATTGTCCATATTTTGAAGTCGCGCGATATCAACAGACAATGCGCCACCACCAATTAACACAGGCGACATAAGGGCGGCCCAGACACCAATAGATCCTGATTTTTCTTTTCCAAAAGATTTAATTCTGTCTATTATTTTGTCTTGTTGATGAGACATTGTTCTCTCCTTTGCACCCAGATTGCCTTAATCAGACTGGGACCTCATAGGTTCGAGCTCTTTAACCTTACCTTCTCTATAAGCTTCACGTGCCGCTCTCACGCGCTCGCGATCTGCCGGGATGTATGTATCCGCTTTCTTAGCCGGATCTGGCGTGACAGCATGGGCTTGGATATTCGCCTTATTGGCAGAACCAAAGTTATCATGCTGTCCTTCGAGCGCTAGTCGGCTAGAGGTACAGGCCGACAGAATAACTCCGCAACTTAGGCCTAATAACAAAGATTTATTGATACGCATGAGATTACTCCAAAGCCGTTCCGAAATCGCCCTCGAGCTTATTTTCAATAAAGGCGCTAAAATCACTCGGCAGCATCATGTCATCCATGGGCGAAGCGAGTTCACTTATATCACTCACCGGCTGGGCCAAATGCGGTGTCACAAGAATAACAAGCTCTGTTTCATCTTGTTGGAAACGCGTTGAGCTAAACAGGCTGCCTAGAATTGGAATATCACCCAACCAAGGCACTTGAGCGCGATTATTAGAACTCTCGGCTTGTAAAAGCCCGGCAATCGCGAAACTTTGACCATTTCGTAATTCGATGGTCGTGTTGGCACGGCGTACTTTTAGGCCGGGTACGGTTATTTCACTAATGCGAACGGCTGTGGTCGGGTCAATCTGGCTCACTTCCGGTGCGACTTTCAAATTAATAATTTCATCATCTAAAACCGTTGGCGAGAAAGCCAGTCCAACACCAAATTTACGATATTCAATAGCGACCTGCCCCAACTGCCCAGGGACAGGAATCGGAATTTCACCCCCCGCGAGAAAGCTCGCTGTCTCACCAGACATTGCGACGAGATTTGGCTCAGCCAGTGTACGAATTATGCCTTTATCCTCCAAGGCTTCGATTTGGACATCGAGGGCCGCCGCGCCAATGCCACCTCGCAATATCCCTGACACAACGGGGTTATTAGTTGTGACACTTGTTTGCGCGCTGAAGTCTCCGGGATTAGGCACAAGCCCGCTTTGGCGACTTGTCAAAAGTCCAACACCCAATTCTTTTATGGCTTTTCGGCTTGCTTCAATGAAACGAACCTCAAGCATCACTTGGTGAGAGTCTTTGATGACTAATCCATTCGTCACGCTATCAGGTGCATAGGCTTGCGCAATTTTTTCAGCCCGTTTGGAAACAGCATCCGTCGTGACTTCACCCGAAAGATAGACGCCATTGGCAAGCGGACGCACTTCGATTTTTTCCCGAGGAAAAGTTTCATAAAGTGATTTTTTAAGGGCCCGCAGATCATGTCCAACGGCGACATCAACGATATCAATTATTTGACGCTCATCATCATAAAGCATCACATTGGTTTTACCGCCTGCTTTACCCATGACTTGGAAAGAGCGATCGGTCAGAACAATCACATCCGCAATCGAGGTATCCATCACGCGCACTTCTTTGAAAGGGACTTCTGTGCGCATCACAACCATGTCGTTCTTCACGACCGACGTGGCTGTGCGTTTATTCGTCACAGAATTATCCACCCAAGACGTTGCGTGAGAGACCGCAGGGACTAATAAAATTGCGCTAATCGCGGCTGTTAGGACTAGGTTTTTCATTATTCGCCTCCCGCCAATTCTGACAGAAGTAATTTCGCCTCTTCTGCTGTTCTATCTGTGCGCGTGACATCTCGCTTGACCGTCAGACGCTCCACTTTAGCCTCGTCTTGAAGGCCGTCACGAATAACCGTAACGTCGGCAAAGCGCCGCTTCTTTGGTGCCATAGCGACAGGTTTTGGTTTGGTATTTTTTGAGTAAGTTCTTGGTTTGCGTGGACCTAAGTCAGATAATTTCACTTGGCGGACAACGGTTGGATCAGTTTCACCCATAGAACGCAGTGAGAGTGAAAGAGCGCCATATTCCATGGCCAAATTCAGGACCTGACCTTCTTCATTCGTGACTTCCAGCGTGACGGTACGAGCCACATCCGCCGATGCGGTCGACTCTGATTGGTTCTGGTCAACACCGAGAACTGTTATATTTTGCAATATCACGTCCGAGATATAGGCAGAGGCCGCTCCACCATTTGACTGACGTTGATTTGCCGCTGTCTCAGGTTCTCTCGTATATATAATATCAACAATATCACCAGGGACGACAAAACCAGCAACACCAGACACATCATCAACACGAACAGAAACCGCACGATAACCCGGACGAATTTTAGCTGATAAGCTCGCTTTTGCGTTAGGACCTGTAATCTTCGTCTCTAAGATAGGCTCATTATAAGCTAATTCCGTCAAAACGAAACGCTCGCCATTTCCGTCAAAAACATTATCAAAACTTGTGAACGCCCCTGCAGGAACAGCATCTTCTGGATAATTCACAAGTTTTACCGCTTCTCTTGCAAGGCCATCGCCGAAGGCCAAATCAACATCGGCGACTAAGACTGGGACTGTTTTGAAATCCGGAACGCTTTTCTCAAGTAAGGGTGCTTTTACTTTGCGGAACTCGTTTTCAATAGCATTATCAATCCATCCACGCGCGAGAAAAACGGCTAACAATCCGAACCCTGCGGAGGCAACCAGTGTTATTATTGTATTTGTTCGCATTCTGCCCAGCCCAATGATTTTTAATCAAATTTTGGACAGTTTAGAAGCAAACAAAGAAAATTTTCGTCAAAATCTAATGTAAACAATCAATGGAATTAGACAGTTAATCGAATAATAAAACTGTCATGAATACTCAAGCTTGTAAAAAACTCTATTGATTTGGGGTTCCAAGGGTAATGACGAATAAATTCGCAAAAGGCATTTGTCATACAAAGTAGAATAGACTGTAAGGCAGATGAAAGGCCAAAACACATTAGGCACTAACATCCCCTAAACCTGACATAAGACGAAATGAGAATAAGTTCGAGGATAGAGCACTAATCCGCTAGCATCAGTAATTCCACATTGTACCGTCTTCCAATCTCACAATGGGATGATAACGGCGATCAAATGAATATTTTTTGGCTTCTTTCTCATCAAAGTCTACGCCTAGGCCCGGTGCATCACTGACATAGAACAAGCCATTCTCAACATAGTGCTCAGACGGGAATAACGCGTCACATTCCGGTGTGCCCAGAACCAGATATTCTTGAATACCAAAATTGGGGGCCCAAGCATTCAAGTGCGCCTGCGCCGCCATGGAAATCGGCGAATGGCTGGGCGCGCCATGAAAACCTGTTCTTATATTATGAATAGCCGCCAGCTCAACGATACGTCTGACGTGGGTAATACCTCCGGCATAGGTGACAGAGACTCTGATGAAATCGAGTAATTCTTCTTCGATCATGTCTTTGCAATCCCAAATCGAATTAAAAACTTCGCCGATAGCAATCGGGACAGTGGTATGTTGCCGGATAAGCCTGAGCGCATATTGATCATCGGCTGGTGTTGGATCTTCCATCCAGAAAAGATTGTATTTCTCTATTTCTTTACCAAATGCCGCCGCTTCACGCGGTAACAAGCGGTGGTGAACATCGTGAAGAAGTTTCAGTTCAGGACCAAATTTTTCGCGCACGGCTTCAAAAACACTGGGCATATATCGGAGATATTTTTCACTATCCCATATTTCCTGATCCGGTAGACGTCCATATTCGGTAATAAAATGTTTCGTATCTCCGCCTTTGCCTGTCGCATACCCACCTTCTGGCATGCCAGGAATGCCACACTGCAAGCGAATGGCTTTATATCCCTGTTCTACATAGTGGGCGACGGAGTCAATTAAGGTCTCCAATGTCGGCCCTGTTGCATGAGCGTAAACAAGCGCCCCGTCTCTACTCTTTCCGCCGAAAAGTTGATAGAGTGGGAGTCC
>CAYTAJ010000024.1:0-6979 GCA_964435725.1 uncultured Algimonas sp. | reverse complement strand
ATTTTCAGGGTGACGTAATTCTTACCCGGGCCTCCGACAAACACCTCTGCGCTCGTGATTTTCATTACCTGCCTCGTTAATCAAACATTGGTATAGAACCAATCCAAATTTTGGTATAGAAATTTGGTAATAAGAAAAACTCATACGTCGGGGAAACATAGTGAGCAAGCCAATAAAGGTATTAGTCCACGGAACGGGTTTTGCCGGTCAAGGCCACGCGCAAGCCTTCCGTCGTTTAGGGGCAGACATTGTAGGGATGGTCGGGAGAACGCCGAACGTCGTGAATGATGTAACCCAGGCTATTTCCATTCCTTATGGCGGTACCAACTGGGCAAAAGCACTCCAGGATTGCGATCCAGATATCGTATCAATTGGGACGCCTGGCGGCGCGCATTATGACGCGATAAAGCAAGCTATCGCGCACGGCGCGCACGTTTTCTGCGACAAACCCATGGCGACAAATGGTAGTGAAACGCGTGAGCTATATGAATTGGCGACAGCCAAAGGCGTCAAAACAGCCTTTGCCGCAAGCTTTCGTTACATGCCTCACATCATTCATGCCAAACGACTCGTTGCAGAAGGCGTAATCGGAGAACCGCAAGAAGTAGAATGTATTTCACATTTTAACCTAGAAAAAGATATCCCATTCGGATGGTCTCACCGTGCTGAGGATGGTGGTGGCCGTTTGAACAATAACTTTACGCATAAATTATCGATTGTGACATCAATCATAGGTGAAACAATTCTTGCAGTGAATGGAGATGTCAGGGACGATCTCGGTCGAGCCCCCATCGTAAGCGGCGTCCATAACTTCAAAACCCGGCGCGATCATATTCCTGATAACCTGTCTGATCCGTCCCTTGCTTGGGGCGAGTCAAATGTCGAATGGAGCTATACGGTATTAGCACGCATTCAGAGTGAAATGGCAAGCCAGCCCGTATCAGTTTTGTTTAAACATGGCGGACTTCAGCCACGGTTTAATGACGACCATATTATTTTTTACGGCAGCAAAGGCGCTATCTACATTAGAGGCCATTATGGTAACGGTCCACTTTATGTATTTGATGAAAGCAAAACGTGGCAGGAGATGCCCCTGCCTATTGACATTACAGAGAATATTCCGCCGGTAAAAGGCGATACCGAACAGTGTTGGCACTATCTCGCACGCGAATTTCTCAAAGATATAAAAGGTGAAGACCACATTCCCTATCCAACCTTTGATGAGGGCAGCCGCTATCAGCAAATCATCGATACTATCCGAAAGAACGACAGTTGGGTCGATGTCAGTAAGCTCTCGGCGGGTAACTAGAGAATGTCTCAGATCGAAATTTCAAATCTCGAATATCTGGTGATCGTCGGATATCTGGTTTTGATCGTAGCCGTAGGCATCGTCTTTCGGAGATTTTCTGCGAATACAGATGATTATTTCAAAGGCGGCTCAAAGGGCAGTTGGTGGCTCGTCGGCAGCAGTGCTTTTATGAGTGCGTTTAGTGCTTGGACATTTACCGGCGCGGCAGGTGTCGCATTTGAGTCCGGCTTTTCAGTTATGATTATTTTTTTAGGAAACGCGTTTGGTTTCTTCCTGAACTTTCTGTTTCTTGGGCCCTGGCTCAGGCAAATGCGGGTCACGACGTTTCCAGAAGCCATTGCTGGACGATTTGGTGAAGTCACCAGAAATTTTTACGCGATTTACGAAGTCCCTATCCGCATACTTTATTCAGCAATGGCCCTTTATGGTTTGGGGATTTTTTGCTCAGCCGTTTTTGGATACAATATTTACCACGTTATTATTGTATGCGGGATCGTCGTGCTCTTTTATTCGGCCACTGGCGGACGATGGGCCGTCATGGCGACAGATTTTCTTCAGGGCCTGATATTGATTCCACTGACTTTAATCATAGCTTGGCTCTGCATTCAGGCGCTTGGCGGCGTGAGTGGCATGTTCGAACAAATCGAAGCCCAAGGCCTTAAAGATCAATTTCGTATGATTAATTCCGCGGAACTGTTTGCAGGTGCCTACACATGGGGATGGGCGAGCGCCATGGTCACAAAAGGGTTCTTGGTCTTTAATTCTATGTATGCTGGTCCCAGATATTTCTCTGTCAAAGATGGCCGAGAAGCCCGTAAAGCCGCAATTCTAGCATCAGTTTTGTTTCTTGTCGGCGGTCTTGTTTGGTTTCTCCCGCCCATTACTGCGCGACTATTGTTCGCGGAAGATGTCATGGCGCTGGGTATCAGTAAACCTGCTGAAGCCGCCTATGCAATTGCCAGTATGAAAGTGTTGCCGGTTGGTCTGATTGGTTTGATTGTGGTGGCCATTCTGACGGCGACTATGAGTTCAATGGATACGGGGCTCAATACCAATGTCGCCATTATGATTAAAGACATTTATCCCAAATTGGTCAAACGCTTTAAATGGACACCGAAACCCGAACCCGTATTGCTAAGATACGGACGGACACTAACATGGATTATGGGCGTGCTAGTTATTTTATTGGCGCTGTATCTCGCACAGCAGAAAGGCAAAGGAATTTTTGAGATTATGTTGGATATCGGCGCTTTGCTAATGACTCCTATCCAGATCCCACTCATGTGGGGCTTATTTATCCGGCGAACACCTTGGTGGGCTGCGTTACTGTCAATTGCCTTTTCTTTCACTATTTCCGTTCTGGCATTTTTGGATGTGCCGCTTTCGACTTTCGGTTTCGGGGAAGAAGCAACTTGGACATTTCAAATGAAATTCTTTGGCGTGTTTATAGCGGGTTCAGTCGGGTTTTTATTGTCTATTCCATTCGCTCCGCCTATTGGCTCTGCACATCGCAACACGGTAGATAGCTTCATTGAAAAAATGAAAACTCCAATCAATTTTGAAGAAGAAATCGGCAAGGGGAATGATCGGGCGCAATTGAAAGTGATCGGAACATTCGGTGCGGCCATCGCTGCGTTTATCGCCGCTATGCTCATCATACCAAATCTACCAGGCGGACGCTTGGCAATTTTCTCATTGGCGCTCATCATTGGCAGTATAAGCTGTCTGATGATTAAAGCCGGATCAAAAACAAAATCTGAAAGTTAGTTATGCAAGAATCCTGGAGATGGTTTGGACCAAATGACCCTGTGAGCATTGATGAAATCCGTCAAACAGGTGTTACGGACATTGTCAGTGCGTTACACGATATCCCGACAGGTGAGGTTTGGCCGATTGACAAAATTCGTGAATATAAGAACCTTATCGAGGACAGCAAGGAAGGTCTTACTCCGTTAAAATGGACTGTGGTCGAGAGCATACCCGTTCATGAGGATATCAAGCTGGCCCGACCTGGCCATGAGAAGTATGTCGAGGCTTGGGCACGTACCATGGAAAACCTTGCACAATGTGGCATCAAGACAATTTGCTATAATTTTATGCCGGTCATCGATTGGACCCGAACAGATTTGAAGTATCAGCTTCCTAGCGGCGCTTATGCTCTACGCTTTGATCAGAAAAAATTTGCAGCGTTTGATCTCTTCATTCTGAAACGGGAAAATGCGGAGGCCGAATATACCGACATAGAAATCGCTGAGGCCAAAGCCCTTTTCGAAACCATGACAGATGAAGAGCGCAAGCAATTAACAAACAATATAATTGCCGGGCTTCCCGGAAAAATGACCGAGAGTTACGGGCTAGATGACTTTCGTGATATGCTCGCCCAGTATAAAGATGTCGACGCGGCCACACTTCGCGCAAATCTTTTTTCCTTTTTGGAGAAAGTGCTGCCGCGCGCTGAGGCAGCAGGTGTGAAGTTGGCGATACACCCTGATGACCCGCCACGCGATATGCTGGGCCTACCGCGCATAATTTGTACCGCAGATGATTTAGATATCTTATTTGACGATCAACCCAGCCCGGCCAATGGTATTACCTTATGCGTAGGAACCTATAGCAGTCGACCCGATAATGACCTGCCCGCCATGGCACGCCAATTTGGGTCACGCATTCATTTCTCTCACCTTCGCGGTGTCAGCCGCGATGCAGATGAACAGCGCTCCTTCTATGAGGCCAGCCATCTCGATAGTGATATTGATATGATCGCCGTTATCAAAGAATTATTGGATGAGGAAGCGCGCCGCAAACGTGAAGCGCCTGAGCTTGAGAGCATTTTCATTCGCCCTGACCACGGTCTACAAATGATGGATGATATCGAAAAGTCTGGGAATCCGGGCTATTCAGGTATCGGCCGTCTTAAAGGGGTTGCGGAAATCCGAGGCGTCATAAGAGCACTCTCAGCACAGCAATAAGCCTAATAATAAGCTGACAATCGGGGATAAATGGATATGGCGTTCAGACAGAAATTCATGAAAGGCTTGGCGCTCTTTCTACCCGGAATATTCCTGCTTGGATTTAATATCGGCACAGGCAGCATTACGACCATGGCCAAAGCTGGGGCTGATTATGGGATGAGCCTACTCTGGACAATCGTGGCATCATGCCTGTGTACGTTTTTCATGATTAACATCTATAGCCGCTATACATTAGTAACGGGCGAAACGGCCTTGCAAGCTTTTAAGAAGCATATCCATCCCCTCCTCGGCCTCTATTTTATCATCGCCCTTACCTTAGGTGTTGCAGGCAGTGTTATGGGCGTGATGGGAATTGTCGCAGATATTAGTTCAGAATGGTCAAAGACATTTATTGATGGCGGCATCGCACCCATCTGGTTTGCCGCTTTTTTCTCTGCCCTCGTCTTTTTTATTTTTTGGAATGGCAAAACGCAATTCTTTGAACGAAGCCTCGCCGTCATCGTTGCAGTAATGGCAGCTTGTTTTTTACTTAACTTCTTCCTGATGATGCCGCCGCCTGGCGACCTTATTAAAGGCCTAATTCCGACAGTTCCCGACGTTGCGGCCGATGCGGAAAAAGGGCCTTGGCTTGTTATTGCCGGCATGGTCGGGACAACTGTATTTTCTGGCTTATTTATTATCCGCACCACGCTCGTCAAAGAAGCGGGCTGGACGCTTGCCGATGCGCGAACGCAACGCAATGACGCCATAGTCGCCGTGGTCATGATGTTTGTTATCAGCGCCGCGGTCATGGCAGCCGCCGCAGGCACGCTTCATGTTGCTGGGTTGGGCCTATCCAAAGCCTCTCAGATGATTACGCTTCTAGAACCCCTAGCGGGATCATTTGCCGTTGCCATTTTCGCTATAGGAATTGTCGCGGCGGGAGTATCTTCTCAATTCCCAAATGTGCTTATGCTTCCTTGGCTTATCTGCGATTATACAGAAACAAAGCGGGAAATGACGCTGCCAAAATATCGTGTCATGGTCTTTCTAATCTCATTGCTGGGACTTGTTGTGCCTTTACTTAATGCACGGCCCGTTGCTATTATGGTCATGTCCCAAGCTTTCGGAGCGATTATATTACCTCTCACTGTTGCGTGTATTTTTTATCTAACGAACCGCAAAGATTTGATGGGCGAACATAAGAATAAGCTTACCGCGAATATCATTCTAACCCTTATTCTAATCTTCGCATTATTTATGTCTTATCTGGCTATTAAGGGCCTCGCCTCAGAACTTTTTGGCTAAGTTATGTCTCACTCTGAATACCCTGACTTCGAGAGCGCGGAATTTTTGGATGCGCATATCCAGTCCTCTCTCGGTTTTTATGCGCCACGTATTTACGCGCCTGAAGGCGGATTCTATGGCTGCTTTTTAGATGATGGCACGTGCTACGCCCCCGAGGCGCGTCAGCTCGTGGGCTCTGCCAGATATGTCCTGAACTATGCCACAGCTTATCAATTTTATGGTAATCCGAAGCATTTGGAATGGGCAGAGTGGGGACTTGATTATCTACAAAAGGGCCACCGTCAGGATAATGGACATTATGCGTGGTTAATTGAAAACGGCGTTATTACGGATCGGCGCGTCATGACCTATGGTCATGCTTTTGTTCTACTGGCCGCAGCGAGTTGCGTAAAAGCCGGTATCAAACGCGCCTACGCAATTATGGAAGACGTCTTTGATTTCGTAGAGACTTATTTTTGGGACGAAGCAGCCGGTGCGTATTTTGACGAGCGAGATGATAACCTTAAAACGCTCTCACCTTATCGTGGGCAAAATGCCAATATGCATATGTGTGAGGCTTTACTCGCAGCCTATCAAGCCAGTGGCGATATAAAATATTTAGACCGTGCAGAATGTCTTGCCGAAAAGTTTGCCATCGAGCTGGCAGCGCAATCCGGCGGACAAATATGGGAACATTATGATGCGGATTGGAATGTCGATTTAGAGTTTAATATTGATAAACCCAATGACCGTTACAAACCTTGGGGATTTCAAGCCGGACATCAAACTGAATGGGCCAAGCTTCTCCTCATCCTTAATGAAGAAAGACCAAATGAAAAATGGGTCGCTCGCGCGCGGTCCCTTTATGACAAGGCCTTGGATACAGGCTGGGATAAAGCGTTTGGCGGCATTGCTTATGGCATTGCGCCGGACGGTTCATTTTGCGCCACCGAGAAATATTTCTGGGTTCAATCCGAAAGCTTTGCCGCAGCTTGGCGGCTTTTTTTGGTGACCCAAGATGAGAAATATCGCGACAACTATAACCGTATTTGGAGGTGGAGTTGGGATCATATGATTGATCATAAGCATGGCGCGTGGTTCCGTGTCCGGGCCCGCGACGGCTCTGCGATAGATAATAAAAAATCGCCTTTTGGTAAAACAGATTACCACACCATGGGCGCGTGTTGGGATGTGCTTTCTGCCTCAAGAACTTATGAGACAAAATCATGAGCCGATTATCTGCATCAAACTTGCCAAAAGATTGCGAACTTTACCGATATAATAGAGACACAATTACCACAGGCATTGTGCATTTCGGTGTTGGGAATTTTCACCGCGCTCATCAGGCAGTTTATGTCGATGATCTCTTAAATTTGGGCGAAAACCAGTGGGGTATTACTGGCGTGTCTTTACGCTCATCCTCAATGAAAGA
>CAYTAJ010000023.1:29565-31352 GCA_964435725.1 uncultured Algimonas sp. | reverse complement strand
CAAACTCGTGCCGCTCAAGACGGCATATCCAAAGGTCACGCCGTTTAGCTTTGCATCATCAAGCTTGGCTTCGCTCAAGTTCATGTGATCAAGGCGGGCATTCTGGAAATTAGAGCCGGTAAAATCGACGGCAGGCGCTTTCACACTAATGAGGTTAGACCCTGTGAAATCATTGCCGTGAAATTCTGCACGGGATAAATCCGCGCGGCGTAAATTCGCAAGCCTGAGGTTTGAGTTTGAGACTTTGGCTTCTGTTAGTGTCGCGTCTTCAAAAACGGCATTTTCCATTTCTACCTTATCGCCATTAATACGGTAAAGCAGGGCTTTGCGGAAATGCGCGCCCCGTAGGTCAGAACCATCAAACTCCCCGCCTGAGAGGTTTGAATTGTTAAACAGAGCCCCTGCAAAATTGACATCCTTCAGAACAACGCCGTTCAAACGCTTATTGGAGAGATCACATTGCGCACAAGAGGTTGAAGAGGCATGAACACGCGCATCCACGCGGATTTGAGCCGCCGCGTTAGGCGCAATAGCCATACCCGATAGAATGACCAAGCTCGTTATAGGTGCTGTAAATTTTTTCATCAAAATCTTATATGACGTAGAAATCATAGCGTTGAGTAAATAAGTCGTAAGGTAGTGTAGAATCATCAGTATTGTTGCAAACAGACCACAGTCTGCTTTTTGACAGATTTACGACCCTAATTCGGTCACATCTCGGCTTTACCTTAAGGCCGAGCGGGGGCATAACGCCCACAAAGCACAGATAGGACGAAGGCGACCCATGTCTTTCATAAAACGTATCTTTACCTGGTGGAATGGCACAACATTTGGCACCAATTTTCAAATCAGCCGCAAAGGCGTGAAAATCGGTGAAGACGATTTCGGCAATACTTATTTTGAAGAAAAGAAAATGACTTATGACGGGCGTAAACGCCGTTGGGTCAAATATAATGGCTACGCCGATGCTTCGCGCGTTCCACCCGGATGGCAGGGATGGTTAAACCATACCTCTGAGCTTCCACCGACCGAAGATGGTTACAAGCCGCATGATTGGGAATTGGAGCATACGCCGAATCTGACGGGAACTGTCCATGCCTATAAACCCAAAGGCAGTTTGGATCGTGGCGGCGTGCGAGACAAGGTCGCGGCTGATTATGAGGCTTGGGACCCTAATGCCTAAGCTATTCCAAGCCTTTGGTTTTGCCGCTGCAACCTTCGCGATTGGCGTGAGTGCTATTGCGAACACAGGTAATAACCTTGTTGGTGAAGCGATTGTGCTGCGGACACTGGATAAGGTGACGGCGACCACACAAGATTACACCGTCAAAATCGGCGATACACTTGAGTATGGCAGCCTGACCATTGCAGCGCGCCATTGTGAGAAGCGGCCGCCGGAAGAAATACCTGAAACCTATGCGTTTCTACAAATTACAGACAAGCGCCTGAAAGGCACAGGTGAAGAAGCTGAGAATTCTGATAAGATTTTCTCAGGCTGGATGTTCGCCTCTAAGCCCGCCATCAGCGCGCTTGACCACCGCGTCTATGACGTCTGGGTCATAGATTGCAAAATCCCGCCAAAACTGGATAGCGACTTTCGTCGCTAAGAGAAAATAGCTCCGAAACGAGGCTCAAAAGCTGGCAAAGCCAGCATAGAACGTGCCACCAACAATTAATAACGCGACAGCGGTTCTAAGCAATGTTGGGCCCACGCCATGCGCGAGTTGAAAGCGATTCCACAGATCGAGTTTCTTTTGCAAAACATATTCCTCACCTGACAATAATGT
>CAYTAJ010000023.1:27239-29465 GCA_964435725.1 uncultured Algimonas sp. | reverse complement strand
GTATTTTTGAGGTATTCAGGCCAACCATTTCCAAACTGTTTAGCTATATTTAGCGCTGTCGCACGGCAATCTGCTTCATGTTGCATCAAGTTATGGAGTGTTTCTTTTTTCTCCTCTTGTATGTCTTCTATTGTATTGGGAATTTGTTCTTTTGTTAAATCTTCACCTCGGTGTCGAATAACTCCGCCCGATGGTTTCAACTCTCCACTCATTAAAGCTTTCAAAGTCTCTATCTCAGTTTCTAAATTTCTAATAGATTTAAGGTCAGCGTGTATGGTTTCAGGGTATAACGCCTCTAAGTCGATTGTATCCTCTGACACTTTCGCCATGTCATAAATCTCTTTAACAGTTTTAAAATCTCTGACCGGACTGCGGCCAAGATAGGCCCCGCGATATTCCGGAGAATAAGATATATTCGAAAAATTCTTGGCGACAGCGTCTACGGGAGACGTGACTTGAAAGTCTTTTGTTGTTTCTTGATTGTATAATCTCAGACTCATTGTTTGGCGTAGTGTCTCGGCATCATTAAACAATAACCACGCACTACGATCATCAATGTCGGCTGCGACATAAACGGCTTTCGCATTGGTTTCCCGATCAGAGTTCGCAGGGTGAGTTGACCACATTTGTGGAGGGCGTGCGGCAGCGTTTTCAAAAATACGATGATCTTTTGACTCACCAGTTGGCTGAGGTGGGATTCCATAAGAGTCATCATTTAGAACGCGTTGCATTTCTTTGATTGTTGTCGTTTGCGCTGTAAATAGATCGTCAATTATTAATTTGTTGGAGGCGGTTTGCCCTGCAATGTTCATGGCTGTGTGCCAAGCATGATCTGCAGCTTGTAATTTATATAGCGCATTTATGAGAGCGTCGCTTCCTGTCACGGATACAGCGACAAGGTCGGCGTTGAACTCCATCTCTCGCGAAAGAGCCCTTTCGGCAATAATGACAAGCTTAAATAAGCTATCCATCAAGGACCGCAGTGACCAAATAATAAGAGAGAGGATCCAGCCTATCCAAGCGATACGCAAATCTATTGATGAAATAAATCTTACAAGTTTATCCAACCAATCTCGAACGCTTACAATATGGGAAATGATTTGTTGCGCTATATAAACCCAACGCCCCACAATCATAGATTTTTGAGCAAAATGACCAAACTCATGGGCAAGAACGGCTTTTAGTTCAGCCAGTGTAAGAACATTCACAAGGCCCAGCCCAATTATTAAATTTTTCTTTGACGGGATAAGAAGGTTTAAAAGAGACAAGTCATAGAAAACGGCCGCATTTACATCATTGGTGATAAAGACTTTGTGTGGTTTCGGCGCCCCTATTTCATCAGCGAGCTTATGGAGGAAATTAAAAAGTTCAGCTTGGTTTTCAGCTGTTACTTCTATGCCGTCTGGATTGCCCATTTTGCGCATTGTAAAAAGAGACTTTGCCATGAAGACTGTCAGGATGCCTGAACAAAGTAAGGAAAGCGCAGTTCCAATGCTGAAATCATTGTCGGTACTGCTGATCAGCTTAACGCCACTGGTGTAGGTAATATAAGCAAAGCCTGCTAATAATAAAAAGTAAATTGCCATAAAAGCAAAGAGACCAAGCATAGCTAACCAAGCGTGGCGTTTGTAACTGCTGGTGGCTTTCGTTAGTTCTGTTGGCACGTTTTCCGGACTGGCCGGATATAAAGCTGATACTGCCATGAAAATCCCCTATTTTTCACTTTGAGAATTCATTACACAGTTTAGGGTGGTAAGCAATGGATATGAAATCTGCTAAAATCTAACTTTTAAGTGACGTATAATGTTCGTCTAATTCTTTGAGTAACTCGACTTTCCGAGATTCATCTAAGAATGATCCGTCAAAGCTATTTTTTACAAGTTCAAATATTTGCTCTTGTGTCAGATTTAGAGCCTTAGCGGTTCGGATATAATTATCATTCAAATATCCGCCAAAATAAGAGGGGTCATCGGAGTTTACGGTCGCCTTCAAACCTTTATCGAGCATGGTTTTCAAGGGATGATTTGTTAGGTCATCAACGACACAGAGTTTCAAATTGGACAACGGACAAACTGTTAAGACCATTTGCTCTTTTGCGAGGCGCTCAACGAGGGCGTCGTCCTCTAAGGCGCGATTACCGTGATCAATTCGGTCCACTTTCAAAACATCTAACGCTTCATAGACATAGCTCGGCGGGCCTTCCTCTCCGGCATGGGCAAAACTTTT
>CAYTAJ010000023.1:8980-27139 GCA_964435725.1 uncultured Algimonas sp. | reverse complement strand
CGGCAATTATCTTCATTCACGCGTTGCAGGTAAGCAAATGTCAGGTCATGAAAATCTTGTTTGGTCTGTAGAACTGACATGCCTTGATAATAAATATCCAAAAATTCTTGAAGATTGTTAAAACTATAAGCCGCGCGGATGTCGTCCACACTTGCATAAGGCAATTTAACATCATTCCGTTTGGCGAATTCGAACATTTGTTCGGGCTCTAAGCTCCCTTCAATGTGGAGGTGAAGTTCTGCTTTTGGAAGAGCGCGAATGAGAGCGTTTAAATTGGACATAACTTTCCCTATTTGAAATCACGGGGAAATCCAAGATTGTTTCCTGTAAATGGTTAGGGGCTATCTCGTTTAAACAAACGTCCATCAATGACCAAAAGTCCGCAACCAATGAATAACATACCCAGAACGTCTAGTTTAGAAAGCGTCTCTCCAATGAAGGTAACACCCAAGATGATGGCAGAGACGGGAATGAGGAAGGCCACAAGCGCTGCATTGGTGGCCCCGGCAGAGGCAATCAATCTAAAATAAAGAATATAGGCAATAACAGTACTGAAAAAAGCAAGCCCTAAGACTGCGAGTAAAGCAGATGTTGCGAGTGGCTCAAATGTCCAAGGTTGATCAATTATCAGTGTAAGCGGCATCAACATAATGGCGGCACTGCTGACTTGGCCCGTCGCGACGACGAGAGGGGATATGTCTAAACCTTTAAAACGCCGGGCATAAACACCTGCTATCGCGTAAGAAATCGCCGCAATTATAACAGCAATTTCTCCTAAAACTGCGTTGTCCAATCCTTTGAGAGCGCCTGGGCCGATTAGAACTATGACACCCAGCAATCCTAACAAAACGCCTAACATTTTGAGGGCCGTCATACGCTCATCAATCAAAAAAATGCCAGCGATTACCACAGTAAAGAAAGGAATGGTCGCATTTAAAATAGACGCTAAGCCTGAGCTGATTTGTGTTTGCGCCCAGACGATGAGGCAAAAGGGAAGGGCATTATTGAGAAACCCTAATACAAAAAGAGCCTTCCATGACTTGAGCTTTTTCGGAATAGGAAGCTTTAGCGCGAAGATAAAACCCCAAAGCGCCAGAGCGGCCAAAGTAACGCGCGCCGTTACAATAGTAAGGGGAGGAAGGAAATCAACCAAGACTTCGACAAAGAAAAATGAACCTCCCCACAGAAGGGATAAAATAATTAGCGTGAGAATATCACGTATACTCATTTGTTGATTTATCGAAGCTGTCATGGACGCCTCTTAATTCGATCTAAATTTTACCGCCGCCATAAATCGACCATTTATATAAATTTCTAAACATCGACCTCTTCGATAAATTGGGCGTGGTCTTGAATATATTGGAAACGCAAGTCTGCGCGTTTGCCCATTAAAGTTTCAACAAGAGCCTCCGTTGTAGGGAGAGCGCTCGGGTCAATCGTGATACGGGCGAGGGTTCGGGTTTTCGGGTCCATGGTCGTCGATTTAAGCTGGTTCGGGTTCATCTCACCGAGACCTTTAAAACGACCAATATCGACTTTGGATTTCCCCTTAAAAACCGTGTTCATCAGCTCTTCGCGGTGTTTGTCATCAATGGCGTAAACAGTCGTCCCACCAGCCGTCATTTTATAAAGCGGCGGCATCGCCATGAAGAGGCGACCCTCTTCAATAAGACCGGGCGTGTAACGATAGAAGAAGGTGATCAGCAAAGCTGCGATATGCGCCCCGTCCACATCGGCATCGGTCATGATAACGACGCGTTCATAGCGCAGATCATCTGTATCAAACTTCTTACCTAAGCCGACGCCAAGCGCGACACAGAGATCATTGATTTCAGCATTGCGTTGAATTTTATCCATGGTGGCCGATTCAACGTTCAGGATTTTACCTTTGAGCGGCAGAATGGCTTGTGTCTTACGATCACGGGCTTGCTTGGCCGAACCGCCCGCCGAGTCACCCTCAACGATGAAGATTTCTGTGTCCTCTGAGCCTTTATTGGAACAGTCGGCCAGCTTACCGGGAAGGCGAAGTTTCTTCGTGGCAGATTTCCGTTTCACATCCCGTGCTTTACGGCGTTTCACCCGCTCATCGGCGCGTTCAATGGCCCATTCCAGAAGCTTATTGGCGTCCTTGGGTGACTTGGCGAGCCAATGATCAAATGGATCACGCACCGCATTTTCAACCAGCTTGGTCGCTTCTGAACTGGACAATCGGTCTTTGGTTTGCCCCACAAAATCAGGATCAGAAATAAAGACCGAGACGAGTGCGCCTGCACCAAACATTACGTCATCGGGTTGCACATGGCTGAATTTTTTTCCCATGCCCGCAATATCAGCATAAGCGCGCAAGCCTTTGGTGATAGCGGCGCGAAGACCGGCGACGTGTGTGCCGCCTTCCGGTGTGGGGACAGTGTTACAATAGGAGCGCACAAAGCTATCGGCTTCTCCGAACCCTTCTGGGCTCCAAGTAACAGCCCATTCGACACGGCCATGACCGTCTGTTTTCTTCGACCGTCCGGCAAAAAGCTCTGAGGTGATGGTGACTTTCTTGCCCAGAGTCTCTTGTAAAAAGTCGGCCAAGCCCCCGGGGAAATGGAAGACGGCTTCGGCCTCTATGTCGTCAGTTTGTTTGACAAGCTCGGGCGCGCATTTCCAACGGATTTCTACACCCGGTTCGAGATAGGCCTTGGCGCGTGCCATACGAAAGAGGCGGGCGGCTTTAAAGCGGGCTTTTGCCCCGAAGATTTCCGGATCAGGATGGAAGCGGACTTTCGTGCCACGGCGATTATTAATGGCGCCGAGTTTTTCTAATTTGCTTTTGGGTTTGCCGCGGGAAAATTCCATACGGTAAAGCTGTTTATTCTTTGCGACTTCAACCTCGAGAAAATCAGAGAGAGCGTTCACGACGGACACACCCACACCATGCAAACCGCCGGAGGTTTCATAGGCATCAGAGCTGAATTTACCGCCGGAGTGTAGCTCGGTCATAATGACTTCAAGCGCAGATTTTTTTGGATATTTTGGGTGTGGATCAATCGGGATGCCGCGCCCATTATCTGAAATAGAGAGATATCCGTCAGCGTCTAGCTCGACTTCGATACGCGTCGCGTGTCCGGCCACGGCCTCATCCATTGAGTTATCAATAACTTCAGCGAAAAGGTGATGAAGCGCGCGATCATCCGTCCCGCCAATATACATACCGGGGCGTAAACGCACAGGCTCCAAGCCCTCAAGCACACGAATGTCTTTGGCCGAGTAAGCCTTACTCGCAGCATCAGCTTTTTCAGCAAAGAGGTCTTTCTTTTTTGCAGCGGCCATAAAAATCTCTGAATGAATCGTTTTTGCAATATGGAGTCTCTGCCGTCTGAGGCAAGGGCTTTATTTAGAGGTTATCCACTCAATGTGGTAACTCGTTTCATCATCCGGTAGTTCGACTTTAGTAAATAGGGTGTTGGTCAAAGACCTAACGATCTTGGCGTGTTTAGCCTGAGCGCGAATATAATTTTTAAGCGAAAGGTTTTTGCCTTGGTTTTGAAAAACCTTTTGATGGAAGCGTTCAGGCACATGGCTGAAAGGTTTGGTCTTTAATCCTAATAAGCGCTCCCAAATCTGTTGATATTGCCAAAATTCAATAGCGGCTTCTAACGCGTCTGAGACGGGTAATCCTAACACAGCGCGACAGGCTTGAATATATTGGGCTTGCATTAGACCACCGGGACGAAGCTTGGCATTACAATGGCTTTCGTCCGTTTCCATAATACGCTCGGCTTGGATGCGGCCCCACATAATCTTTGCATCTTGTAGAAACTGCACATCATTGCGCGGGCGTGAGAGTATGTCTTGGCAAAATCCCTCCACCTTTTTCCCGAGGGTTAAATCACCCGCCACGCAGCGCGCATGGGCGAGGGCGATATGCTCCCAGCTATGGGCGCGGTTTTCATGATGATTTTTAAAACTTGAGAGTTTTACAGCGGGTGGCCCGCTCCGACCCGAAGGCCGTAAACGCATATCAAGTTCATAAGCAATGCCTTCTTTGAGCGGCGTCGTCAGCGTTGTCCGAAGACGCCTAACGATCTGACTCGCCTTTTCACTCTCAACAGTGTCATCAAAGATAAAGACGAGGTCCAGATCGGATTTTGGCGCCATTGTGCGGGTGCCCATCTTTCCTAGACCTAAAACAGTCATCGGAAGGGGTTCAAGGGCGAGCTCCTCTTTGACGATGGTGATAGACGTTTCAATCGTGACTTCAGCGAGTTGTGTAAGATTGTTTTGTAGCGTTTTAAGGCTGTCATCCTTTTCCATAAAACGGTGATAATAATAAAAGAGATGTTCATTTACGAATCGCCTCAAACGATCGAGGCGAAGACCGTAATCCTGATCCGATAAAACAGCACTCGCATTCGGTGTCTCAGAAAATTGAGGGAGAAGAAAGATATCAATAATATGCGGTGACTGCTCCAAAAGGGATGTCATATGCGACGAGTGAAGCAAGGGCGTGATGATCGTGTCCAACAGCGCTTCATGCCTATCCAAGAGGTCAAGATATTGAGCAGAGCGCGATATAGATTTCAGGAAACGATCAATATTTTCTAAGGCCATTTCCGTATCAGCGACGCTGCTGAAAACGCGATCTAAAAGACGTTCACCCAGCGCTTGATATTTGCCCTTGAGTGAGGGTTGAAGGCCATGGGCGTCAAAACCGTTACGCCAAGACTCTGCGATGTCTTGCCCTACGGTCGATAAGGTTGTCAGCTCTGTTGCATGTGTTTCCGAAGCGTTTGCTACGGTTTCAGCCTCAAAGAGTTTAGAAAAATAACCATTCACGCTCTGCCGAATGTCAAAAATCTCTTTCGAGAGTGCCTCCCAATCAGAATAGCCTGTCAAAGAGAGGAGGGCGTCTTTGTCATCCTTGTTATCAGGAACAATATGTGTTTGTTCATTCCGTAACATCTGAACGGCGTTCTCTATGTCGCGCAGTTTTACGTAATGTTGACGTAAGGTCTCGCTATCTTCGGGCGATAAATGCTCAAGTGATGTCAGGGCGCTCAGGGCGTTTCGTGTATTGGTCGTCCGAAGCTTAGTTTGTTTGCCACCCCATATGAGTTGTTGCGCATTGGCGATAAATTCAATTTCTCTAATGCCGCCTGAGCCGAGTTTAAGATTAAAGCCTTCCGCTAATGGCGTAATCGGTGCGTGGGCCTCTCTTTCTTGCATCAGGCCGGGGTGCTCTGCATTGATGCGCGTCTTTAGGTCCGCGAGGTCATCTAAGGCGCGAAAGTCGAGATTTTGGGGCCAAATAAAGGGGGCTAAGCTCTCCAAAAAGGCCTCACCGCAGGCTTTATCCCCCGCCACTACACGTGCTTTCATCAGTGCCAAACGATGCCAAGGAAGGGCGCGGAAGAAATAGAATTTTTCGGCCTTTGCCGTGGACATGGTGAGGCCCGTACCGGAGCTTTCGGGCCGCAAACGCCAATCCACCCGCCAGATATGCTCAGGACCATTTCGCGAAGTAAGAATTTGCGTCAGCGTTTTTAGACACTGATTGGTGATGAAAGCTTGGCCCTTATTCGCAGAGACCGGCAATATATCGGGGTCATAAAAGCCAATAAGATCAATATCCGATGAAAAGTTGAGATCATGCCCGCCAAGCTTGCCTAAGCCAAGAATGAAAAGGCCATCCGGTCGTTCGGCTTTTATTGCATACCGTTTACATGTTTCCGCCCATGCGAGGCGCAAGGCTGCCTCAATCGTGCTGTCAGCAAAGGCTGTCTGGGCATATCCAAGTGCATCAAAGTCACGTTTTCCAGCCTGCCTTTCATAGGTCCAACGCAGCGCAAATTTGTTTTTAAGGTCTTGAAGAGTATCAGAGGAAGGCGCGTTACGTGCGGCTTCTGTTAGTGTTTCGAGACTGTCCGAAATCTCTCCATAACGTTCATATAGCCCCGACAGATAGGGGCTATGTTGCGTAAACGTAATCGGAAACGCTCTTAGAATAAGAGGCGGATAACCACGCGGCCTGTATGACGAATAAAGCCGTCACGAATATCACTATCCACATCAAAGCCGATAGACGAATATTCTGAACCCGCTGCAATGGAGAAGCCCACTAAGAACCCACTATCCGGGAAGCCCATAGAATTAAGCGTGGCGCGTTCTGCATTGCTTAATCCGGCGAAAGCGAATTCCGTCAAGACAGGATCATTAAGCAGAGCCTGTCTGTAACCGACACGCACGGCAGGTCTAATCCATGTCCGTCTTCCTTGGAATTTGGCGCCCATATTGAGCATGGCAGAGGCTGAGGCGCGTTCGGATACGCGGCTGCTGACATCAAGGGCAATCCCTTCCGTCCCTGTTTCCGTGTAGCCGTCTTCCGATAGGCGTAAATAATCTAATGATACTGAAGGTCTAATCCAAAAACGATCCGATAGAGCGATGTCATAACCGAGACGCGCAGAACCATTTAAATGTGTACCGGCATAATCAGAGCTGGCTTGGCCAAAGAAGTCATTAATGCGGACAACGCGATTTTGTTCAAACTGGTTGTAACCGCCACCGGCATACAGCTCGAGACCGAGCTCGCCGCTTCCCATGGCTCTTGCCAGTCCCGCGTAAAGTCCGGCTTGAAGCGTAATCACGTCCAGCGGTTCGTCTGTCCCACCAACGTCTTCAATTTCCGTTGAGGCAAAACCAAAATTCACGCCCACTGCATGGAACGGACCGAAGGCTGTGTCCAAACCACCTGTAAAACCAAAGCCGGCGCCGCGATATTGTTCTGACAATCCAGCGAGTTCGCGATCCGCGAAATAGGCAAATTCCTGCAGCCAAGCCCCTCCTGTTTTCTCTGGAGAGCGTCTAGCTGTGTCCAAATGGCTACCAACAGCCCCTGTGGCACCATCAACATTGGCAAGAACAAACTCACGAGCCGCGGCAGAAAATTCGGGAAGAAGTTGGTTGTAAGCCCGGTTAAATTCATCACCATCCGTAATATTAGCAATGGCAGAGCCGAGATCTGTATTGGCGACGAGGGCTGTTCGCGTTTGATCAAAGGCTGCGGCCTGCACACTATCTAAGCCTAACCCGCCTTGTTCAATAGATAGGTTAGGGTCGCGGAGCGTTACAGTTACGATCAAGGCTTCAGACCCATCGATCAGATCTGTTCCATATTCAAAATCATACAAGAAGGGTGTTGTGCCGTCAGATGTTGATGCATTGAGCTCGGCTAATAAAATATCGGAGGCTGTCAAAATTCCATCCGCGCTCGCAATTGAGAAAACTGCGCCGAGATCATTGTCTACAATTGATGTAAAACGCGGAGAAATAAAACTGCCATCATCAAAAAGTATATCACCCGTTGCGACGAGTGTCGAAGCCGTTCCGGTGGAGCCATCAATAGTGGGGGAAAATGTTGATCCAGCTCCGAAACTCGCATCAGCAACAGCGAGAGGTTCGCCAACCGTTAAGGCTAGCGTACTAGAGTCTGTAACAGCAATTGTTAGCGTGCCATCATCCGTGATTGATCCTCCAAAAGACGCTCCGCCCGATAATAATAATTGATCTTCGCCTTCGGCAAAATCTATATCGCCTGTTACAGTTCCTGAAGATATATCGACCGTATCATCTCCTGAACCAAAACGCATATCACCGATTAAAAACGGCTCAGTCGGTGTCACATCGTCTGTTGTATCTTCATCCTCTGCGAGGCGTTGGGTAAAAGTAAAACCGGATGTATTTGTCGAGACATCAAGAGCAACAAGCGCGAAATCGACCTCTTCTTCTCCGGTCGAGTCTGAGTTTTGACCCAAAGTTAAAACACCGCCTTCATTTACGAATGAGGTAAGTGATCCGGAGAGATCCCGTACGGCATAAGCCTCACCTTGACGACCAATCAAAACTGTACTGATTACACCTGAATTTGTAATTGATGTTGTTGTCGCTCCAACACCAATGTCTATAGCGATAGCCTGTAGGGCAACAGAGTCCTGTGGCGCTGTTGAATCAGCGAAGAAATCATCCACAGCTTCGGTGGCAGTTGCTCTGATTAAACCGCTATTATTGATTTGATCTACAATAGCGCCTTCTCCGAGCACGATGACGCGCGCTAATCCAGTGCCATCCGTAACATCAATGTTCTCTGGACGCTCGGAGTTTCTGAATGTTGAAACGCTGAGTGTTCCCGTGTTGCTCAGCCCGCCTTCTATGGTTGCTTGAGAGATAGAAATCACAGTCGCATCAAAATCGTCGAATAAACCTTGCGAGTTAATTGTACCTTCATTCACAAACCCAAAGCGAAGGGACTCATCAAAATCATCATCTGTCGGGTCGCTTATTTGACTAACGCGCCCAATGGCAATTGGCGTACCATCACCGTTTATGAGGACAGCAGGCGCACTGCCAAATTGAGCAATATTAGATGTGCTGGCTGTAAAGAATGTCTCATTTCCATCCTCGTCGAGAACAGGCTCGCCTGTTTCTGAGTCTGTGATAAGTTCTTCTCTTAGGTCAAAATGGATGCCTTCAGATATATTGCCAGATATAGAGACGGCAGAGCCGGCATTTGCCAAATCATCAGCTGCTAAGTCTTCTCGACCTAATAAATCAGTACCGCCAAAATTCAGGCGCTGATTATTGGTAAGAAACCCACTCGCGGCGATGGCTCCGGAGTTGACAAAGCCGCCTTCAATATCGCCAGATATGGAATATCCCGTTGAATTAGCACCCAAAACACTAATTGTTCCGCGATTGTCTAAGTCACCGGTAACGTTACCCGCCACATTGACGGCAGACCCATTATCGCCCGAGAGACTTATGGAGCCTTCATTTGTAAAGTTACCAACAAGGTCTGTTGCGAAATTGACACCGAAACTCTCATTGCCTTGTACACTTACTGAAGAGGTACGTGTGATGCTGTCTACAACTTCACTTGCGAGTGTAATGTCGCCTTCAAAAGGGGAGGCGCCTGAAATAAGTATGCCCGTGCGCCCTGAGCCGGTTGGTATAAATCGGTCGTTAAATCCATTTTCATCAGCATCAGCAGTGTCAGGTGTCTCTTCAGTCAGCGAAATAGAACCGATATTCGAAAAACTCCGATTGGCCCCGCCTTCTAATGAAACGCCCGTTGCATCGTCCACATCTGCAATGCTGATGCTGCCTTGATTGGTGAGACTATTATCAGAGTTAAGCGTAACGGCTGGTCCGGCTGTCGTAACAACGACGGAGCCCGAGGTATCGATGATAACATCATCGCCTTCAGTGGTTGTATCAACGGGTGCTGTGCGCTCATCGCTGATGGTGACTTGAGCTGTAGCCATGCTGCCCCAGCCTAAAATCATCGCCGCGCTACAAGCAGAGCCGAGATAGCGTGATGCGGATTTAACGGTGACTGATTTTAAAGTCAGCATATGCAATGTCCCACTGTGGCAGATGTACCGAATAAACGGCCTTTCCGTCGATTTTTACAGAACTGTCCTAACGTCTCTAAAGCGCAACGCCAATGAAAGATTGGTTACAATTACAGTGAAAAGACGCGTTTTTCGTTCATTACACTTAGATGATTGCCAAATCGCGCCGTTCGTGGCAATCGCGCCGCTGTTATGACGGATAGCGAAAATATGGAAAATCAAGCAGAGCGTCGCCAAACTTGGCTGAAATTTGGGTTCATTCTGCCGGTTTTTGTTGTGATTTTTGATCAAATTACAAAATTTGCGGCTATTCGCTTTTTTGAAGTCCCTATCAATATTTGCGAGATCAATACGCGCCCCGGTTTGACCTATGATTTCAGTCCAATCGTCGATCTGACTCTGATTTGCAATCAGGGAATCAGCTGGGGACTGCTTCAAGGTGACTCGCCGGTGAAACGCTGGGCGCTTACGATATTCGCATTGGGCATGAGTGCCATTTTATTCTGGGTGTTGGGCCAAACAAAAGATAAGATTTCAAAATGGGCTTTCGGTTTGGTGATAGGCGGCGCGATTGGCAATGCGATTGATCGTTTCTTCTTTGGGGCCGTCACAGACTTTATCGATTTCAGCGATATTGGCTTTAATTATGTCTTTAATATCGCCGATAGCGCGATTACTGTCGGCGTCATTGGGCTCATAATTGGGTCATTCTTTGTCAAAGATGAGGAAAAAACCCCATCAAAAACTGTTAAATAAAATTTTGGTCACTTGGCCGCGCGGATATTACGCGTTAAAGCCAATAAAAATTACTTCAAAGGATGCCTGATATGCGTCGCATTATCGCCCCTGTTTTTCTTCTGACGGCTTCATCCGTTATGCTGGTTGGATGTAGTTCAACATCCCGTGCGCTGGGTCTTACCAAAGAAGCCCCGAATGAGTTTAACATTCTGACGAAAGCGCCGCTTGTCGTGCCGCCGGAATATAACCTTCGTCCTCCGCGTATCGGCGAAAGCTCAGCTGAGAATAACTATTCACAACGTGCTGCACGTGAAGCCCTTGTGGGTGATATTGACGCCGCAGAACCGAGTCGGGGTGAGATTGTATTAATGTCCAAAGCGGGCGTTGGGCGTGCTAATCAGGAAATTCGTATCGAGATTGACGGACAAAATTCTGTTGAGCGTAAGACAGAAGGGTTTGCGAGCCGCATTCTGTTTTGGCGAAATGGCCAAATGGTTGATGAGAATGGTGTGCTCATACCGCTAGATGCAGAGGCGGAGGCACAGCGCATGCGTTCAATTAATGCGGCTACGGGGGGTGGCCAAGTTGAAATCACGAAACGTCCGGGTGGACCTAAGCTGCCGGGCCTCTAAACCCACATCCACAGTTTAAACTGTGTCACATCGTGGCCTAGCGACCCAACACTCGCTAGGCTTTTTTTATGAGCGCAACACCCATAATGATTCGTCGCCTGCCCAATGAAACGGTGAACCGCATTGCGGCGGGGGAGGTGATTGAACGCCCGTCCAGCGTCATAAAAGAGCTGGTTGAAAACGCGATTGATGCGGGCGCCACCCAAGTCGATATCAGATATGAAGATGGCGGTCGCACGCTCATTTCCATCACAGACGACGGGCGAGGCATGAGTGAGGTAGAACTGCCCATTGCCGTTGAACGTCACGCGACATCAAAGCTTTCGCCCAATGCCAGCGGTGAGTGGGATTTGCTCAATATCTCAACCATGGGCTTTCGCGGGGAGGCTTTGCCCTCCATTGGGTCCGTCTCTCGCCTCTCTTTGCTCAGCCAAACCGTAGACGCGGACAGTGCGTGGGAACTTCGCGTCGAAGGCGGTGACGTTCAAGCGCCGAGGCCCGCCGCACGATTTGGTCTGAATGGAACGCGAGTGGAGGTGCGGGATCTGTTCTATGCCACACCTGCTCGCCTAAAATTCTTGAAATCAGAACGCAGCGAAGTCTTGGCCATTTCGGATACCGTCAAACGCCTCGCTATGGCCAACCCGCATGTGGGTATGACCCTCGGCACGCCCGCACGTGTGACCTTAAAGCTTGCCAAACAAAGCGATGATATGGATGGGCGTTTGGCGCGATTAGCGGGCATTTTAGGCCAGGATTTCAGCGCCAATGCTGTGCCGATATCACAAGTGCGGGAAAAAATTGCCCTGACTGGGTTTGCCGGATTGCCGACCTATTCGCGGGGCAATTCCCAACATCAGTATTTGTTCGTAAATGGCCGTCCCGTTCGGGATAAGCTTTTGCACGGAGCCGTACGCGGCGCGTATCAGGATTATCTCGCCCGGGACCGCCACCCCGTTGTCGCGCTTTATGTCGACCTGCCGCAAGACCATGTGGATGTGAACGTCCATCCGGCCAAGACCGAAGTCCGCTTTCGCAATCCGGGTCTCGTTCGTGGTTTGATCGTCAAAGGTATCCGCTTGGCTTTGGAAGAGGCAGGTCATCGGGCAAGCACCACGGTCAGTGATTATGCTTTAGGCCGCATTCAGGCGGGGCAAGGTGCCATGCCATTGCAAGGCAATTATGCCCCACAAGGAAGGGGCTATGCGCCGAATTACCAAGCGCCTTATCGCAATGACCCTGCGCTACAACCCCTTGTCGATGGGTTCTCGGCTAAGGTCGAAGAAATGCCAGAGAGGTTTGAAGGGCAAACACCCGCTTACTCTCCAGAAGGTTACCCGACACAGGGTCAAGCTGAAGACCTGACAGTGAAGCCATTGGGTGCAGCGCGGGCGCAGCTTCATGAGACTTATGTGGTGGCGCAGACGCAGGACGGCATTGTTATTGTCGACCAACATGCGGCGCATGAACGGCTTGTCTATGAGCGGATGAAAGAGGCCATGGCGGATAAAGGCGTGGAACGCCAAGCGCTCCTTATCCCCGATATTGTCGATTTGGGCGAAACAGATGCGGCCCGAATATTAGAGCGCGCCGAAGAATTAGCAGAAATGGGCCTGATTATCGAACCCTTCGGAGCGGGGGCTGTGGCCGTGCGCGAAACGCCCGCCTTGCTCGGCGAAATGGATGTGCAGGGTCTCTTACGCGACCTCGCCGATGATATTTCAGAATATGACGAAGCATTGTCTTTGAAAGAAAAGTTCGAACATGTCTGCGGCACAATGGCCTGCCATGGCTCCGTACGCGCGGGACGCAGGCTCAATGGTCAAGAAATGAACGCGCTCCTCCGCCAAATGGAAGCCACACCGCATAGCGGCCAATGCAATCATGGTCGGCCTACCTATGTCGAGTTAAAGCTTGCGGATATTGAGAGATTGTTTGGGCGACGTTAGTTTAGTCCTTACTAAGGGAGGCAGATATGACCTTGTTTCTGAAGAGCTTGATATCTTTATTTGTATGCTGTTTTTTGTCGTCTTGTGCATCCTTAAATTCGCGCAGCCTAGACCATACGGAGCCGAGACAATTCGTCATTTTGAAACTGGATGATTACAGAGCAGATGTTCCTGTTACAAAGGGCTGGTCGCAAACATTTGAATTCTTAAATCAGAATAATGTCATAGGGACCTTAGGTATAATCGGTGAAGGTTTAGAGAAGCAAAATGTACAATCCATAGAGTGGTTGCTTCGGCAAAACGCCATAGGCCATGAGATTTGGAATCATGGATATTGTCATTGTCGACAGGAGGTTAATGGTCAAAGGATTAGTGATTTTAGAGGGCGAAACCTAGCAAATCAAAAGGAAGATATTCTACGTGTACAAAAGCTTGCACGTGAAAAGATCGGTTTAACACTGACAACTTTTGGTGCGCCATACAATGCCACGGACGACAATACAGCATTGGCTTTATCATCCGCTAAAATGATTTCAGTCTGGTTGTTTAAAGATACTGATGATGACGTTGTTCCGACAACTTTAACCCAATTAAAGCGAATAAAATCAGTAAACATTGAATATCCTGTTCACAATCCGGATTTCGAGGCCTTCAAGAAGGGATTTGAGGCGCATAGAGATAAAAGTGTTTTAGTCATTCAGGGGCATCCAAATAGTTGGGTGAATGACCCAGAACGCTTTAACGAATTTAAGAAAATCATTCTTTTTTTGAAGAATGAAGGGGCAGAATTCTTAGCACCAAGAACATATGAGCAGTCCAAAACTGCGGCTTAAATATTTCAATTCTTGAATTAGGTTTATACTTCTCCAATATAGCAATTTTTCATTGACCTAAAAGTGTATTGGCAAGCTATAAACTTCAATGAGTAATATTTCGATTTTTAATCATTTTATCCGTGCACGAAAACTGAGCGTCATCGATGACGGCGTAATTGCGCCTTCTGCCAAAGCCCCTTTGGGGGCGAGGCAGATAAAGGTGACGTCCGGGTCATATCCTGCCGCGGGCGTATAGTTACAGGCCGTAAAATCAGACGGTTGCGAGGCTGCGTTTGAAAACCCCAAATCTGTGGCTGGATTAAATGTCAAACCGCTGCCTGTTTCTGTTAAAATCACGGCATCGGTTTCAGGCCCGCCATCATCAATGTCGCCATTGTAAAAGGTGAGTTCCTCCGGAAGGGCGTCAATGATGAGAATGCTGTTTACATCAACGGGGCCGGAGCCATTATTTGCGACAGAGATATTATAGATAACATCACTGCCGGGCAGATTATAATCCGTTGTGTTCCCACTAAATGTCTCAACATCTTTGTTTGCTGAAAGATCAGGGGCTTGGCTGTTTTCAAACAACCAATATGAGACGTTTTCATCGGTATGCGTGCGTGAGGTATCGCCCGCGACAGTTTCTTCATCAATGGCCCAACGCACTTGCCCTGATGGGAGAGGGTCAGTGCCATAAAGAACGGCCCAACCGCCTTGGCCGCCATCTTCTCCGGCTTGTGTTAAAACGCCAATGTCAAAATCGCCGCTAACGCTATAATTAAAAGGCGGATTATTGCCAACACCAGCCCCGGTATCGGCCCCCATAGCCGCCGCTATCCTGATGTCGTTGACGGTTACAGTGCCGCTTTCGATAACAACGTATCCAATCGTTTCACTCAGGCGTGTGCTGTCGATTTGACCAATATGTTTACCGACACAGGCCCCATCTGAAAAACCACTTAAGAAGGGCGGATTGCCTCGTCCTTCACAATCATTGGCAAAAATCACGCTCGCTCGGACGTCATTAAAGGACATCACCTGACCCATTAATATGGGACTAGTATAGGATTGGGTGAGCGACGCTGAGATGTTTTCAAGACGGCTATTTTCCCAACCGATTGCCCATCCAGCTGTTTGATCCGAGAGAACTTTACGCGCTTCGAATTTAAGTCCGCCGGAATTATAAGCCCCTTCATCTGCGATTACGCAATGTACGTCGGTCGCTGTGACCGAGGCAGAGTTTTCATATTGTTGTAGGCGTAAGTCGAAACTGCTCGCTGTTATATTGGTAATACGCGTGACAGCGCTATTATTCGCATCAGAGACAAGGTTATGTGTACAAACGATTATGGCGTCTGAATAAGTGTTCTCAAGCGCAATTGTTCGCCACGTTCCGCCAATATTTGACAGCCGTTTGATCTCGAAATCGGCTGATACCTTCTGCGCAAGTGCAGAAGTCGCATGGCAAAACCATGCCATAATCACAATTATGACCATCCTAAACACGCCCTCAGTCTAACGTCCTAAGATGTATTCAGGATTAACGCGCGTTTTACGATGCGTTAATTACGTGGGTCTCAAAAACAAAACTCGTGCCGCTCCCCAAGTCTTATCGGCCAACACTTCAAAACCGGCCGTCTCAATCTCGGCGTCTTTGCTTTCTTCGAGGATTATCACGCCGTTTTTTGCGATGAGGTCATAGTCTTTTAAACGCGACAGAACGGGTCGCCAAAGCCCCTTGTTATAGGGCGGGTCCATAAAAATATGCGTAAAGGGGCCGCGCAGATTGCCCGGCGCGATTTTGAGTTTTGTGGCATCGTGGCGATGCAGTCGTGTACAGCCAAACAAGCCCATTTTATCAATGTTTTCGCGAATGGCGGCGCGGGCTTTGGGTTCGGTTTCCACAAAGAGGCAAAACTCTGCCCCGCGTGAGATGGCCTCCAAGCCAAGCGCACCTGAGCCTGCAAAAATGTCAGCAACTATCGCGCCATCAATCTCGGGGGCCCATTCGACGTGTAGTAGAATATTAAAGATAGACTCGCGTGTTTGGTCGCTTGTGGGGCGAGTATTTCGCCCCTTAGGGGTTATGATGTTTCGCCCCCGTAATGAACCCGTGACAATCCGCATCTATTTCTTGCCTTTTCCTTGTCCGCTTTTTCCTTGCCCATTCTTGCCATGTGTTCTGGGTGCAAATTTGCCTGACGTTTTGCCGCCCGGTTTACCATAGGCATTGCCGACGACTTTTTTCGGCGGGCGTTTGGATTTGGCTTTTAAGGATTTCGCAAATTTACCCCGGCCCTTTGGCGCGCTTGCGTCTTTAGGTTTATCTTGAAACCGTTTGGCGCTGGCATGAGAGCCGCGCTTGGGTTTTTTCGTTGCCGTTTTTTCTTCGGGAATCTCAATGAGATGCCCGACTTGATCCCGTAAAACACGTGTCTTGATTTCTTCACACGCGCCTTTGCCCAAATCGCCTAGCATGTAAGGCCCATAAGAGACTCGAATAAGACGATTGACCTTTAACCGCAGTGTTTCAAGGGCGCGTCGGACCTCGCGGTTCTTCCCATCGCGCAATGTCACATTAATCCACGCATTATCGCCTTGCTGACGGTCGAGTGTGGCAATAATTTCGCCTGTCGGGATACCGTCAACGACGACGCCTTTTTTCAGCGTATCAAGCTGTTCTTGCGTGACTTTCCCATAGGCGCGGGCCCGATAGCGGCGTGACCATCCTGTGCTGGGCAGTTCTAACTTCCGCGCCAGTTCCCCATCATTGGTCAAAAGAATTAATCCTTCAGACGTGAGGTCGAGCCGCCCAACTGAAATAACACGCGGCATATTCGTCGGCAGGGCATCAAATATTGTGCGCCTCCCTTGCTCATCTTTGTGGGAGGTCACCAAGCCATCGGGTTTATGATATCGCCAGAGACGCGGGATGTCTTTGGCGGCAACCGGGGCGTTGTCGACTAATATCTCTTCTTTTCCGGTCACTTTGAAAACTGGTGTGGTTAGGGTTTTTCCATTCACCTTGACACGTCCGGCCTCAATCATTTTTTCTACGTCCCGACGAGACGCCACGCCGACACGCGCCAGATATTTGGCGATACGGTCGCCTTGCTTTTGGCTTAAGTCTTGTTTTTTCATAGCAGGCATGACTTGACCATTCAGGTTTTTGCGCGAATGAAGCGCGCTATGACGGATGAAGACTATATGCGCTTGGCTTTAGCCGAAGCGCAAGCGGCCTCTTTACGAGGCGAAGTGCCCGTTGGGGCTGTCTTGGTCAACCCTGCCACACAGGAAATTCTGGCTCGGACCGGCAATGCACCGATTGGTATTTGCGACCCGACGGCACATGCAGAAATTTTGGCTCTGCGCGATGGTGCCTATAAAACCGGGAATTATCGCCTGACGGGGATGCACCTTTATGTGACGCTTGAACCTTGCACGATGTGCGCGGGAGCGATTGCTAATGCCCGTATTGGCCGCGTTATATATGGGGCCTCTGATCCAAAAGGCGGCGCGGTTGAAAGGGGCGTGCGTTTTTTTGAGCAACCCAGCTGCCACCATCGCCCTCAAATTACGGGTGGAGTCTTGGCAGATGAGGCGTCGACTCTGTTGAAAGATTTTTTCAAGGCGCGGAGACGGTGAGAACAACTTTACGCGAAACAACAGGTGAGGCCCTGCTGAACCCGCGCAAGGCTCTCACGCCGTCCAAAGCGCGATGGGGCTATGTCTTCGCGGCGCTCGGAGCGATGCTCTATTCCATGAAAGCGATTTTCGTGAAGCTCGCCTATCTGCCGGGCGGTGGCCTGCAAGCCAATGATCTGGACGCGATAACGCTCATGGCTTTGAGAATGGGGTTTTCCCTGCCTGTCTATATCGGCATATTGATTTACAGTCTGCGACGCGCAGGCGGAAATGTCCCCACGAAATATGTGTTTCAAGCGGCTCTCATGGGCTTTTTAGGCTATCACCTCTGTACTTATCTCGACTTCGCCGGCTTGAAATTGATTACGGCGCAATTGGAACGGTTAATCCTTTTTACCTATCCCGCATTCGTTGTGATTTTTGGGGCTCTCTTCTTTGGTGGTAAAATCACCAAAGCGGGCATCGCCGCCATTATTCTCGCCTATAGTGGCTTGGGCATTGTCTTTGCGGGCGGGGATATCGCCACGGGTGTCAATGTGCCTTTGGGCAGTGCGCTGATACTCGCAACAGCCATATTCTTTGCCCTGTTCCAGCTTATCGCCAAACGGATGATTGACCGTATGGGGTCCAAAGTCTTTACCTGTCTCGCGATGATTACGGCTGGTACAACGATTATCACCCATTTTATATTTCATAGTTTGGGCCAAGAGGGCGTCGTGGCGGCCTTGGACTTACCGCCTCGCATTTATGTCCTTGGCGCGATGATAGCGTTTTTCTCTACGATTTTGCCAAGCTTTCTCATCAATATCGCCATCGGACGCGTCGGCGCGCAAGTCGTGGCCGTTATGGGCATGGTCGGGCCGCTCGCGACGATTGTGGCGGCCATCATCGTTTTGAAAGAGCCCTTTGCCTTTTGGGACGGCGTCGGCACAATCGTGACGCTTTCGGGTATTAGCCTTTATATGTGGCTGAATTCAAAGCG
>CAYTAJ010000023.1:0-8880 GCA_964435725.1 uncultured Algimonas sp. | reverse complement strand
AAGCGCTCAAATCACGCCCAATAAGACCAATCCTCTCCAGACATATACCGCACCAATAGCGGTCACCAGGTAACGGCTGACAGAACGGAAACCGACGTCAGAGAAATGCTTTAACAGGCGCGTGCCAAGGAATGTGCCTGCCATAACGCAGGGAATAGCCGCGACGAAGACCCACCAAGGCGGTAGTCCTGCCAAACCAGCGGATAAGGCGAGAGGTATACCAAAATAGCCAATCTTCACAATATGTGAGGCGAGCATTGTCACCGCTTTGGTCGCGACAATTTCATGGCGGGTGAGGGTGGTTTTTACATAAAAGAAATCAAGCGCGGGGCCTGCAACACCTGCGGTCAGGTTTAGGCCCATCACCATCGCCCCGCAAAGCGCGGCATGGGGCAGTTTCTGCGCATCCCCTTGCAGCCAACCACGAGGTAGCCAAAGCAGAAGAGGTAAAAGACCAAGCGCCAGAAAAAGCTGTCCTTTGTTTAAGGTAATGGCCGCCACTAACATCAAGCCAATGGCGGGCAGGGCGCCCAAGGCTTGCCAGCCTAAAATATCCCACCGCACACCGTCTCTAAGCAGGTAAGCGCGGTAGCCATTGCTCACACTTTGCACGGCCCCATGCACAACCATGGCTTCGGCCACGCCTAAAAAGGTCGCGATGATTCCCATAAAGATGAGGCCACCCGCCATACCGAAAACGCCGGATATACCTGCCGTTATGAAAGCGGCGGTAAGAATGATTAATGCGATTTTCATATAAAACTATCGGTATTATTGGGTTTTTGTTGTTTTTTAAGGCACTCTTTTAAGTAGATATGGTTAATAATTCCTCCACATTTTAACGCCTTGTTAACCCTGAAAACTTACCTCTGTATCCGGAAAAAGAAACATTTGGATGGTCTGGGGGTCATTATGAAATTTCTCAAACGTGATAAAGTGTCTGAGCTCACAACAGTAGATGAGCTGATCCGGACCTATACGCACTCTGACATACGTGCGACATCAGATGCCTCAGACGATATTGCTTTGGCGCATGATGCGGTGACGGAATTATCGTATCAGTTCAAATCCAGTGCAGATGCACAACAAGCCGCCGCTAAGAGAATGTCGGCTTTGACCAAAACCATTACAAAAATGGAAACGCGCCTTCGTCAGCTAGATCGTGTTGAAACAGATAATCAAAAGCTTGCGAAAGAGCTCCAAGACTTAAGCCAAAAATACAAGCAAAAGTCGCTTCTCTCTGAAGAGCAGGAAAAAACACTCTCAGACCTCCGCCGTCAGCGCGATGATTTCCGCACAGAGGCAGAAACAACGAAAAAGTCACTTGTTCAGTTTGAAGAACGTGATGCGGCTTCGCGGGAAGCGCTGTTGAAACAGTCTCGAGAGTTGGAAACATTCAAGACCAAGCTTTTACAAAAAGAGGAACGCGTTCAAACGCTGGAACTCACACAACAAAATTTGAAAGAAGATTTGGCACAGTCAGCCGCTGAAATTTCATCAGAGCGTCACAGGTCGCTTGAACTTCAAAAATCAACAGAAGAACTGGCCTCTCGACTGACTGAGAAAACACAAATCAGCGATAAAGCTATGAATGAGCTGAAAGCCGTTCAAATCCGCTTTAACGAACAAAAGGAAAAGTTGTTCGCGCTGAAAGGTGAAGTGCAATCTCTGACTTATAATCTGACATCACATAAAAGCGGTTATGAAGATACGCTCAAGCGTCGTGAAGATGAAATTCTATCTTTGAAAAATCAAAACGAACAATTGAACACCCAGCTTAAGATTAAAGACAATATGGCGGCGCATTTTGATGAAGAGCTTTCAGGCTTGCGCGTTGCGCTTGACGCTGAGCGTAGCCGTGCGACCCGCGAATCTAACGCCCTTCATAATAAGTCAGAAGAGCTCGATCGCCATAATCAAGCACTCGCGAAATCAAAAGCTGAATATGAGCAGCTTCAAGCCAAGTTCAGCACGGCTGTGGAGGATTTGGATACGCTTCGTAAGCTTTGTTCTATACAGAAGCAGAAACTGGAACGCTATGCGGCGATTTCCGGCGGCGCGACAGGACAGGTTTTTGTCCATCAGGGTGAGTCGCCATCAGAAAATGATTACAGCCCGCGATTGAAGGCGGTTTAAGACCATTGATGTTGATTTTTAGGGCCCGGCCTTGTGCCGGGCTTTTGCGTTCAACCCGTTGATATGTAAACAAAAGGTAAAAAATAAGCCCAATTTGTTAGGAAGAGCTTTCTAATGAAATCTGACAAAATCTAAGATAGAAACACTATATGGGCGAATATGGGGGTGTTCAAAACAATATATTGTGTTGAGGCGTGCCCTCTTTGCAACAGTTGGTGCGTTTCTTGCCTTGTACTGTGACGAAGATGGCAAATCGCCTTGTTATGATTTGATTTGGCACTATATGGAGCGCCGATATGAAACAAAGACGGTATATCATTGCCGGTTGGAGTTTAGGCTTAGTGGCTGTGGGGGCAGCAAGTTTAGCATTTCCAGCCATTGCAGAGAACGCTGTAGAGCAGCGTGAAGCGGCCGCATGGGCGCAAAAAGCGGATTCCTTTGTGGATATGGTTTTGGAAGACGAAACGACGTTCGCCGGGTATCAGGATAGCTTTGTTTCGGATCTGGTAGAGCTTAAAACAGATATTCCACTGGAAGACACCGCGTCACGCGATATCGCTGTTATTAAGACGTTGACAAAATCCAAGCCCTTAACGCGTCTTTGGGCGGATTATGAAATGCGCCAGCATCAATGCCTCTCTGAAGCCGTCTATTACGAGGCCAGATCCGAAACGCGGTCTGGCCAGATTGGTGTGGCTGAGGTGGTTATGAACCGTGTGGCCTCAAAACATTACCCAAATTCTATTTGTGAGGTGGTCTATCAAGGCTCTGAAAGACATACAGGATGTCAGTTCAGCTTTACCTGTGATGGGTCTATGGACCATGCACCTAAAGCCAAAGCTTGGCAGCGTTCTAAAGATATTGCGACGCTGACGCTCACAGGTATGGCGCCAAAGCTGACCAACAAAGCCACGCATTACCACACAACGGATGTGAGTCCGGCTTGGGCCCCGACCTTGCGCTATAACGGCCAGATCGGTTCGCATAAGTTTTATCGGTTTAAATGGAATGAACGCCCTGTAACCCGCAGCGTAAACATGAGTGTGGCGCCACCGAGTTAAATCGTGGAGATCAGCGATGTCGGCATTCAATCTTTAGATTTTCCGGCAAAACTCGATTTTTATAAAACTGTGACGAGACTCTGAAGCGTTTGCTGCGTATATAGACGCATGCTCAGAAAATCATTACTCTTACTCTCCACAGTCGCTTTATTGGGATGCGAGACGCTCCCAAATACTAGCAGCACAACTTATTTAAATAGCTATGACGCGTCAGATGTCATCTCTATGTCCTCTGCGCCGCTTTCTAAAGCTGAGCCATTGACCCGTATCGCTTTTGGCTCTTGCCTGTCAGAGAAAGAAGATCAGACCATTTGGAATACAATCCGAGCGGATAAGCCTGACGCGTTCCTCTTCATTGGCGATAATGTCTATGGAGATGTTTACAGTAATCATCCGTCCTACACCGACCCATCTCTGCCCATGTTGCGCGAGAGTTATAATGTCTTGGCGGGTCATTCAGAATTCACGCAATTTCGGCAAGAGGTTCCCTTACTCGTGACATGGGATGATCATGATTATGGAAAGAATGATGCCGGGGCTGATTTTATGTTCCGCGAGCAGGCTGAAGCCATTTTCCTGAAAGCTTGGGATATTCCCACAGATGATGCACGCCGTAATCGTGAAGGGATTTATAGTTCTGAAATGATTGGCCCCGAAGGTCAGCAGATTCAAATCATCCTGCTCGATACGCGCTATTTCAGAACCTATCTACAGGCGACGGATGAGCGGAATGCACCTGGTAAAGAACGGTATGTCCCGTTAGAGGGCGGTCACGGCACGATGCTCGGTGAAGAGCAATGGAAATGGCTGGAAGCTGAACTGAAAAAGCCGGCTGACCTTCGCTTGATTGCCAGCTCGATTCAGGTGCATGCCGATGGTCATGGATGGGAAGCGTGGAAAATGATGCCCGCAGAACGTGATCGTTTTTACAATCTTATAGACGCAACGGGTGTCGATAATGCGATTTTGCTCTCTGGTGATCGTCATGCCGGAGGCATTTATTATCGTGATGACGTCACGGAAACACCGCTTTATGAAATGACAGCGTCTTCGCTCAATTTACCGGCCAGCCGATGGCGGGCCGAACGCGGCGAGACGCGTGTCGAGGATGGACCAAATCGCATTGGAACCATGCAGTTTGAAGTCAATTACGGCTTGTTGGATATCGATTGGGAGAATCGTGAGGTGAATATGACGCTGCGCAGCCCCACAGGCGGTGATTTTAAGCAAGCGGTTCCATTCTAGGCCATTTCTTTTTAGTCGTTCAGACTAGGCGTCATCCATACCAATGTCGAAATTCGGGGCTGAATGGGTCAGTCCCCCAATGGATATGACGTTCACGCCGGTTTCTGCCAAACCTCGAACTGTTTTCAGATTGACACCGCCTGAGGCTTCCAAAATGGGGCGGCGGTATTTTGAAGCCTCGACAATCGACACAGCCTCTTTGAGTTTTTCAGGCCCCATATTATCCAAGAGCACCACATCGGGTTCGTAAGATAAAACGACTTTCAACTGTTCGAGCGTGTCCACCTCAACACTGACGCGAGTCATGTGATCGGCCTTCGCCTTTATGGCGGAGAGGGCGGCATCTACACCGCCGGCAAGGGCAATATGATTGTCTTTAATCATAATCGCCGCCGCCAGACTTTCGCGGTGCGTAAAGCCACCCCCGGCTAGGACAGCCTGTTTCTCAAGGGCGCGCAGCCCAGGGGTTGTTTTGCGCGTGGCGGCGATACGCACGCCTGTTCCCTCGACAAGGTCGACATATTGTCGTGTCAGCGTTGCGACACCTGATAAACGCCCTAAGAAATTGAGCGCGACACGTTCGGCTGAGAGGAGGCTGCGACTCGGCCCCTTTATTTTTGCGATGATGGTTTTGGCTTTGATCTCTGTGCCATCGGTGATGAGGGGTTCAAATGTGACCTTTGGATCAACCAAAGCATAAGTGAGAGCTGCCGCTTGCAAACCGGCAATGACGCCTGTGTCTCTGGCGCGCATAACCAAGCGTCCTTCTGCCTTTTCCGGAACAAGTAAATTCGCGGTCAAATCACCTGATACGCCAAAGTCTTCGTCCAAGGCCATACGGACAATCGGCTCAATTACGGTTTGGGGTAGGGCAGGTAGCGTTCTCATAGTGTTGGCATAATGCCCCCGTGACGATTTGACGAGAGAAATTCGGCACTTTTGTTTCTTTCACCCGTAACTAGGCCATGTCTAAAGCCCTCATTCCTGTTTTTGCGGACCAACTCTCTGACAATCTGTCGTCACTGTCTTTGAGTGATAGAGAGGAAAGTGTCGTTTTGATGATGGAGGTGAAGGAAGAGGCCCATACAGTTCCGCATCATCGGACTAAATTGGTCTTTTTGTTTTCAGCCATGCGTCATTTCGCAAAGTCGCTGGCGGCGGCGGGATGGACGGTCGATTATGTCGAGCTGACGGATGCAGATAATTCCGGCAATTTTACAGACGAAATCAAGCGTGCGATGGCGCGTCACAACATCAGTCAAATTCGTGTCTGTGAACCGTCTGAATATCGTGTGCTGGAGACGGTTAAAGGGTGGGAAAAAGCCTTAGGGCTGCCTGTCTCTATCACTTTTGATGATCGCTTTATTGCCACAAAAGACGAGTTTGCGGAATGGGCTGAAGGGCGCAAACAGCTTCGTATGGAATATTTCTACCGCGAGATGCGCCGTAAAACTGGCCTGCTTATGGATGGGGATAAGCCGGAAGGCGGGCAGTGGAATTTTGATAAAGAGAATAGGAAACCCCCAAAAAGCGGCCTCGATTTTCCGGGCGCTTTAAAATTCGAGCCCGATGAAATTACGCAATCCGTTATAGACATGGTCAAGACGGAGTTTGATAGCCGCATTGGGAAGGTCGATGAATTTTTCTACGGTGTCACGCGTGAGGATGCGTTGAAAGCACTGGACTATTTCGTCGAAAATGCGCTCGAAAAATTTGGCGATTATCAAGACGCTATGGTCGAGGACGAGCCCTTTCTCTTTCATTCGCTTCTTTCGCCTTACTTAAACGCGGGCTTATTGTCTCCATTAGAAATCTGCCAACGTATTGAAAAAGCTTATGAAAACGGGAAGGCACCGATAAATGCAGCGGAAGGCTATATCCGGCAGATTATTGGGTGGCGCGAATATGTGCGCGGTATTTATTGGTGGAAAATGCCGAATTATCAGACCGAGAATTTCCTGGAAGCCGAGCTGGACTTGCCAGAATTTTATTGGACGGGTGAGACGAATTTGAACTGTCTGTCACAGGCCATTGGGCAAACTTTGGACCATGCTTATGCCCATCATATTCAACGCCTCATGATAACGGGAAATTTTGCGCTTTTGATTGGGGTTGACCCTTTTGCCGTGCATGAATGGTATTTGGCCGTTTACCTCGATGCGTTTGAGTGGGTTGAACTGCCTAACACTCTGGGCATGAGCCAGTTTGGTGATGGAGGATTGCTTGGTTCCAAACCCTATTCGAGCAGCGGTGCCTATATTAACCGCATGAGTGATTATTGCAAAAATTGCGGTTATGATGTGAAAAAGAAAACAGGCGAAGAGGCCTGTCCGTTTAATAGTCTTTACTGGAATTTTCTCTCACGAAATGAAGATAAACTTCGCGGCAATAACCGCCTCTCCATGCCTTATCGGAATTGGGATAGAATGGATGAGGAAACGCAAATGTCTTACAATAAGCAGGCTGAAACCTTCATTGAGAATTTGAAGGGGAGCAAGGCGAAAGCCTATCTCTAATCCTACCCAAGTTTTCAGGCGTAAACACGTTAAAAGTGCAACATTTATGCAACATTTTTTAGCAATTGCACCGTGTCAGAAAAATTTCCTAACAAACACATCATATTAGATTGATTATTCGTAAGCAGACTAATTAAGAGAGTCTTAATTCATAACAAAGAGGGTTTCATGATTTCCAAATTAACTGAAAAGAGCCGTTTACTGCTCACAAGTTCTGCAGCCTTAGCGCTGGCCACAAGTATGATGTACGCACCAATGGCGGGTGCGATTGTTCCGAATGACAATAATACGCCGGATGATGCTGTTGATACAGAAGGTGGTGTTAATGGTGTTGGTCAACTTTTCACGGACGGCTTTGGTGTATGTACGGGTACGTTAATCAACCCTCGGACTGTCCTGTTTGCGGCTCACTGTGTTAATGGCGTACCAGAAGAGCAATGGGGAACCACCTCGCGCGCTTCCTTCTCATTCAATGTTGAGAACTTAGATGCTGTTATTGATTGGTTCTTTGGGGGCTTCAATACAAACACTGATCTTAACATATATAATGTTAACCAGATCCATTGGAATCCTTTGTCAGCACCTACAGGTTTCTTAGAGGCTGATGTCGCATTAGCTTCTCTTGACACGCCTGCGGCCGATATTCCGACTTGGGCTCTTCTATTCTCGGCGCTTCCCGCGCCTGACGCTTTAGATCCGGTCACAGGCACAGGTTACCATGTAAATATCACAGGATATGGGCGCTCTGGTTCTGGCTCAATTGGTGATTTTCAAGGGATTGATTTCCGTCGTCGCGCCGCTGAAAACTATTTGGGGTCTCTTGCATCGCTTGATGATAGAAACGAATTCTTATTTGGTTTCCGTGGAGGTTTGCCCCAAGACCTTTACAGTATCGATTTTGATGATCCGAACCAAACAAACCCATTTGATTTCAACTTATTCCTTGATGAGGCGTTACCTAATGAAGGTACCACAGCCGGCGGTGATTCCGGTGGACCTCTCATCTTAGATGCCGCGAATAACGATATCACTGATATCGACCTTGTTCTTGGTGTTCTGTCAGGCGGAAGCCGTTTCTTTGGACCACAGGCCTTCAGCTCCTACGGAACGCAAAGTTTTTATCAGCCCTTGTTCCTGTTCTACGAATATATAGCCGCGAATAACCCTTACCGTTATGTGAGCGCGCAAGCGGGTGATGGTAATTGGGAAGATGCTAATCATTGGGTGACAGAACTCGACCCAGCCTACTATATTCTTAATGCAAATAACGAACTGGTGAACGGTTTTCCGGATGAGGAGCAAATTGGCGTTGGTGACTCAGGTCTTGATTTCGGCGCCGTTTGTTTTGACCAAAGAACGAATCCAAATGACCCTTGTCAGGATCTAAGCACAGGTGAATTCTTCCCAGGACCTCGCGGAAATGAGCCTGTGGAACTGGATGAAACTCCAACCATAACAAATGGCCGGGGACAGGTTTCAGCTGAAGACCTGACATCTGGCGGCGCATTATCAGGTGTTGAAGGCGTATTGTTAGGCGGTGAAAACCAGTCAAACAATAATGGCGTAGATTTTGTCGAAGATGAATCACAAGCCCCTGGTGACCCCTTACCTGCGCCAACACTTGCGAATGGTCTAGCGGGCGCTACAGGTTTTGTACCTGACAATATTGATCCTGATCCCATTGCGGGTGTTGACGCACGTTATTTCGACGTCACCCTTTCAGCAGACGGTACAACAACATTAAGCAGCACGGTTACGATTGATCGCTTAACCATAAATGGTGCGGGTGCAGGCCTTGATATTGCGTCTGCCGGTAATCTTACAAGTTTGATTGATGTTGAGCAGGTCGCCGGCACAGTCAATGTCGATGGTCGTCTTAACTCTGTTGGTGATTACCTCCTAATGTCAGGTATGCTGACGGG
>CAYTAJ010000022.1:26315-33609 GCA_964435725.1 uncultured Algimonas sp. | reverse complement strand
GTCTCTATAGGATTGGGCGGGATGTTCAATATTGTGTTTTGACAAATAAAAAGCCCGGCGTTTTGAGGCGCCGGGTTTAATTTGAAAGTCTGGTTTTTCTTACTGACTATCAACCGTCGCGATATAAAGCTCGCGCGCACGTGTCAGGATGGCGTTTTCAATCTGCCGCGCCGTATCTGCATCAACAGCCGCATCATTCCAACCGCCGGCATCCCGTGTTTGCTTAAAGATTGACGCTTTTAAAGCATCAGCGCGCAGAGCTGTGTCGAGAATATAAACATTGGCCTTGAAGCGCTCATTGGGCGCTTCAGCGGAGGCATACCAATCCGTGACAATAACGCCGCCGAAGGGATCAACTTGCTCTAGCGGCATAAAGTTCAACGTCTCAAGCGAGGCGCGCCATAGATAAGAGTTCACACCCATATTCGGGGATTGTACGGCGGCGGCGGCCCGTTCAGCCTTTTTGTTCCCGCCAAATGTATTACAGCCTGTGAGGGAAGGCGCGGCAAGAAAGGCCAAAGCGGCACTCAGAAGTAACGGACGGGTCAATTTGACTGACATTTATGGCTCCAAAGGCTCCAAAGAGAATAGATTTAACGCGTTATAACCTAATTTTACGCCGGGACTAGTCTCTCTTTGCAGGAAATCACGCCATAGAATTGTGAAGAAATGCCCATAAACCTGCAGATTTTAAGGTTTGTTAACCATTTTTTAGGGAGGCGCACGCCAAACAAATGGTTAACGCGGCGTTATCAACTGATTTGCGCTCTCATTGGCTGTCACAAGGGTTATCATGTCGGATCATTTTCAGTCTACATCGAAACTATCTTATACAATTGGCGGGGCGCTCGTTTTTGCGCTCGGCACGATGACGGTTGCCAGTGCGCAGTCACCCTTTGCCAGTAAGAAAAAAACACAAGCTTGGGAAAACCGGCAAGCTTCTCAGCCCGCCCAACCGCAAACACAGCCAAGACCAAGCTATCCTCAAACGGCCCAACCCACGGGACAGGCTTACCCGCCTCAAAGCTATCCTCCGCAGAGCTATCAACCCACAAGTTCTGCGCCACCGGCCCCCGTTGTGACCACCCAACCAACAGCGAGTCCCTACCAATATAAAGCGCCAGCGTCTTCTCCGCCAAGCTATGGGACTTTGCCAACACAGAATAATGGGCAAAACACCTATCAGGCGCCTGAACAATTACCGACATATACAGGCCAACCTTATCAGACTCAGCCCTATCAAGACCAAACAGCGCCAACTTATGGGCAAGTCCAACCTTATAACGCCCAAGGGCAAAGCTCACCTTATCCGCCGACACCCTATCCACCCCAGACAGGCGGCCCACAATCTTACCCGCCTCAATCCTATCCACCTCAGGGGGAATATGGCCAACCTCGCAGTTGGAAAGACAAATTAGGCCTGGGCAATCTCACGACAGTTTTTCGTGGCTTCTTCAAGGGCGGTGTCGCAATGGTGAACCGCGACGTCGGGAATGGCGCGGATTGGGGCGAAGACTTTATCGCTGACGCCAAGGCCGAATTTGAAGTGAGCGCCATTACAGATTCAGGCTATGAATATGGGGCTAATTTCGAATTGCGCGGTGATTATGATAAGTTCCGTCGTGGCTTTGGTGGCCGTATCACCGATTGCCCGCCGACACAGGCGGGATGTCCGTCTGTCCTCGTCGGTGGTGTTGAGCGGGCGCTGCGCGGACATACCTCACGCTTTTACACGGACGGTCCGGACGAAGCGGAAGAGGCACAATTAGCGCTCGAAAGTGCACACTTATTTTTGCGCAGTTCTTATGGTGATGTGACTGTGGGTCGTGACGATGGGGCGGCTTATTTATTCTCGCTCGGCGCGCCAACATTATTGGCTTTGGGGGCATCTAACTCGACTGTGGATTATACAGGCCTAGATAGCGTCAAGACCGTCAATGACGCGTCGGGTTTCTCTGAAAAGATAACTTATACCAGCCCCCGCTTGCTCGGCGATACGATTGGGCTTGGCGTTCAATTTGGGGCGTCTTATGCGCTGAATGCCCGAGCGTGCGGCGCGAATTATTGTGTGAAGCGCAATGACGGTACAGGGGCGTTGTCTCCGGATTTGGAAGATATCTTTGAGGTCGGCTTGGCGCTTGACCGCACATTCCAAAATGGGTTGAAGCTTGAAGCCACAGCGACTTATGCAACAGGGTCAGAGCAAAGTGCGATTGCGGCCTTTGATGATTTACAGGCTTATAACTTTGGCGCGGAAATGAGCTGGATGGATATCACATTGGGCGGGTCTTTCCTGAAATCCAATAATGGGTTGCTAAACGGTGATTATGAAGCGTGGGATATCGGGGCGACATGGAAGCCGTCTGATCTTGGGTTCACTTTGGGTTATGGCCACGCCAAAGATGATTTGGTGAATTTGACATCAGATCAATTCATTGCGGGTGTGACCTATGACTTTAATCAGTTCACGCTTGGCGCAGGGGCGCAATATATTGAACGCGAGACCTTAGGCTTTGATGGTACATTGGTCGCACCACAAACTGAAAAAGCGACAGCGGTCTTCGTCGAAGGCGGTATTACGTTCTAGCGTTTACTTGTTGGCTAAGGCACTGACGACGGCGATACCGGCGATTCCTGTGCCTAAAAGCATGGGGGAGGTTTCTGTGTTGACGCCGCCCAAGGCGAAAACAGGCGCTTTAAACTTTTGAACCTTGGCTTTTAAGGATTCTGTTCCAATCGGTTCTCCCGCGCTCGGGCTTGCACTCGGAAATATCGCCGACATCAAAAGGCCGTCTAATTGCGGCAGAGTTTCGTCATAATCGCGGTCTTTCAAAGCCGCGAGTGTGAGAAGGGCTTCAGGCTTGTCTTGCCTTAAAGCCCTTATATGATTCAAATCAGTGTGACGTTTGAAATGAAGACCGTCAGAGTCAGGGTTGTAGTTTTCCTGTCGCAGTAAGAGTTGTTGATTCTTCTTTTGTGACATGACGTGTAATTGCTTTGCTACATCCGTATCGAAGTTATGATAACGATAAATGATTGCACAGCTCTCGGGTAGGTGTTCTGCCCATTCTAAGACGTTCGGTGTTCGCACGGGATCACTCATCGCGATGAGGGGGGATAGGCGGCAATGGAGGTTATAAGCCTCGCGCAAAGCTAAAGCCTGCACCCCCAAAGGGTGGCTTTTCAAACCCGGCCAGAGTTTGTATGGGGACGCCATGTCAGACATCCCTTCCGATATTTCCCAAAAACATGACGCGGTTATGGCGCGAATAGCCAAGGCTGCCAAGCGCGCAGGGCGTTCAATATCAGACGTTGATTTGGTTGCGGTCAGCAAGATTCAGCCGGATGAACGCATAGAGGCCATGCTAACTACCGGTCATAAAGTTTTCGGGGAAAACCGTGTGCAAGAAGCTCAAGGTCGTTGGGCCGATCGTTTTGCGGCGCATCGCGACGCCATAGAGCTTCGGCTCATTGGGCCTTTGCAATCGAATAAGCTGTCCGATGCCGTCGCCTTATTTGATGTGATTGAAACGATTGACCGCGAAAAGCTTTTGAAAGGCCTGAAGAAAATCTCGGAAGAAGGTCAGAAAATTCCGCGTCTTTATGTGCAGGTCAATACGGGGGAAGAGTCCCAAAAATCAGGTGTGCTTCCAAAGGACCTTTCAGCCTTTATTTCAATGATGCGGGAGAGTTACGGTCTAGAGCCGGAAGGCTTGATGTGTATCCCCCCACAGCAAGAAGCGCCATCCCCCCATTTTTGGTTGCTCAAAAAATTGGCCGAAGAGAATAATGTTGAAAAACTCTCAATGGGCATGAGTGGTGATTATGATGTCGCTGTCGAAATGGGCGCGACCTCTATTCGCGTGGGGTCTGCGCTTTTTGGAGAGCGTGATTACAAATAAATTACGCGTGTATATTCACAGCCAGTCCCGCGTAGAGCTTGGGTAATAATTTAACCCAATCGTCAGGCGCAAAGGCAATACAGCCTAACGTCTCACGATCATCCGGTTGGGCCACATGAATAAAGACGGCACTGCCAAGCCCTTTTTCCGGTGGGCTGTCATTATGACTGATGACCAATATGAGGTCATACGCTCCATCCTCCCGCCAAAGCTTCTCATGGCTTAACGGGCTGGGTAAGCGAATGAACCGATTATAAGCCTCAGTGTTTACATCATCACACCACCCATCGTCCGACTGTAGGGCGCGCCAGGTGAGGGGGTCTGTATAGTGCGTGGCAGGGTGGGGCAGGCGATCCGCTCTGTAAAAGCCCCAGCGTAAAATATACTCACCTAGAGGCGTTTTTTGGTCACCCTCTTTTCCATCAATCGCATCAATCCACCCCCCTTTTCCAATACGACAAGACAGCTCTAAATCACCCAAAAAAGCGTGTTTTTTGCGGCAATCAATTGAAAGACATGACGAATTTCTCATGAAACTCTCTCATTTTTGTGATGCAAGTTGTACAAACTGCGATTAGCTTTAAGAGAGATTAGGTCATATGACACGCCAAAATTTCAAAAGGGTGTTTTAAGAAACACTTTGAGAAAGAAAGCCGAGATAAGGATATAGCCATGGCTGTGAAAAAAAGAATTTTACTCGTCGATGATGATGACATGTTACGTGGCGAACTTGTCGAGCAATTTGCGGTCTATGACGAATTCGAAACGCATGATGTGGCGACAGCGACAGCGGGAATTGAGGCGGCAAAAGCACAAACGTTTGACTTGATTGTCTTAGATGTCGACTTGCCGGATATGCTGGGCACAGAAGCGTGCGAGCTTATGCGCAAAGGGGGCATTGCGGCCCCTATTGTTATGTTGACCGGTAATGATGGTGAGATGAATGAGATTTTAGGTCTTAATTCCGGCGCGAATGATTATGTGACCAAGCCGTTTCGCTTTTCGGTTCTCTTGGCGCGTCTTCGCGCGCATTTACGCAGCTTTGAACAAAGTGAAGATGCGATTTTCCAAATCGGACCTTATGCGTTCAAGCCTGCCTTTAAGCGCCTAACACCACCTCAAGAGGAGGGTGGACGGCCTGTACGTGATATTCGCCTGACAGAAAAAGAAACGAATATTTTGAAATATCTTTATCGCGCCGGTGGCAAACCTGTCGCTCGAGAAGAACTCCTTGAAGAAGTGTGGGGTTATAATTCAGGTGTGACGACCCATACGCTGGAAACCCATGTTTATCGCTTGCGTCAAAAAATCGAACCTGAAAAAGGCGTCGCGACGCTGTTAATGACAGAGCCTGGCGGATATCGTTTGGCGCTTGACTAAAGATTAGGCGCGAGCCTGCTTCTTTCCTTTTATATCCTTGGCGTTGTCGCTTTACTCGTCTCAGAGTTAAGAGAGATTCGCCTTGGGCAATTTATATTCAAACCGCTCGCCGCGTTGGGCTTCGTTTTATTGGCTATTCAATGGGGGGCTTTAGAGAGTGACTATGGCCGTCTCATTTTGACGGGTCTTTGTGCCTGTGCCGTCGGGGATGTTTTCTTATTGTCCCGTAACAACAAGGCTTTCTTCAAATCCGGCATGGCCGCTTTTGCTCTAGGGCATATATTTTACATTTTAGCGGCCAATCATATCAGCCATCCTGATCTGGCTTTTATTGTGTGGATTGGGAGCTTTATTCTCGGCTTAACATTCGCTTGGTTTATGTTTCGATATTATCGGCCTTCTCTTTCAAAAGATATGATTTGGCCTGTTGGGGTTTATACTTTCATTATCTCGCTCATGTGTATTTATGCGGTTCAAAGTGACCTTATTGGCAAGAATATTTATATCATCCCTGCCGCTTTTGCCTTTGCGGTGTCCGATATTTTTGTCGCGCGCGATCGTTTCATTCAATCAAGTCCGCGTAACTTTTGGGCTATCACGCCCCTTTATTTCGGCGCGCAGGCGCTGTTTGCTTATAGCGTTATGACTTAATCGGTCAGCTTTATGATTTGGGTCATAGGCACATGGTCTGAGGGTTTTTCCCAGACACGACAAGGCACATGAATTTTGTGACCTTCAGGACCAACGGCCTCTACGCACGGCAGAAGGGCGGGGCTCACCCAAATATGATCTAAGCGTCGCCCACGATTAGACGCCATCACATCTCGGGCGCGGTACGACCACCAGCTATAGAGCTTCTCATCCTCTGCGGCGAAGAGGCGCGATGTATCTGTAAAGTCATGTGTTTTGCGAAGTGTTTCTAAAATACCGACTTCAAGCGGTGTATGGCTGACCACTTTCAAAAGCTGTTTGTGGCTCCAAACATCGTGCTCATGCGGGGCGATATTGAAATCACCGACAAGGACTTGTTGATCATCGCCTTTTGCAAACCGCTCTGCAAAATAAGTGCGCATGGCTTCGAGGAAGTCGAGCTTGTGTTGAAATTTATCATTAATTTTAGGGTCGGCGACATCCCCGCCTGCGGGGACATAGAAATTGTGGAACTCAAAATCCTGATTACAATTTTCACCTTTGGCAATAACCCGTGTGCTGACATGTCTGGCATGGCCAAGAGGGCAGAACTCCGTAGACAGCCTTTCCATGGGTAAGCGCGAAATCGTGGCGGCGCCGTGATAGCCTTTTTGTCCCGCGACTTCGATAAATTCATAACCGGCGTCGTGGAAGGCCTTGAACGGAAACTGTTCTTCCTGACATTTAATTTCTTGAAGGCCGAGAACATCCGGTTTTTGCTCGTCCAAAAATCGTAAGACTTGATTCAATCTCAAGCGAACTGAATTAATATTCCAAGTGGCAAGTTTGATATCCATAACTTTGGAATAGAGTGTTAGGCGTGTGAATGTAACCCTAAATGACGCATTATTATGGGCTGTTTCCGTTTCAGAGTTATGCTAGGTGAGCCGAGTGAAAAATCAATTTGATATCCTCATTGTTGGCGGCGGTTTGGTTGGGCAGGTCGCGGCTTTGGCCTGTTCAAAATTACGCGGCCTGTCGATTGCCTTGGTGGATGGTCAGCCAATATTTGACGCAAAACATCAAGAGAAAGATGGTCGGGCTTATGCGCTTTCGGCGTCTTCTCTTCGTCTTTTTAAAAATCTTGATATCGATATAACCTCTCTGACACAGCCGATGCGGGATATGTTGATTACGGATGGGCCTTTGGGGGAAGAGCCTGCTTGGCGGTTGCATTTTGATGAAGACGTCGTTGATGCTGACCCGGCAGAAATGATTGAGAGCGCCGTCTTATCAGACGTTGTGACAAAAGCCTTAAAAGGGACCCCTGATATACAGGTCTTCTCTCCCGCCAAGATAACCCATTTATCCCATGAGGTCTC
>CAYTAJ010000022.1:18822-26215 GCA_964435725.1 uncultured Algimonas sp. | reverse complement strand
CTGATATACAGGTCTTCTCTCCCGCCAAGATAACCCATTTATCCCATGAGGTCTCTGGCGTGACGGGCCAAGTCGATGGAAAAGAGATCTCGGCAAAATTACTGATTGCGGCGGATGGTAAAAATTCACCCATTAGAACCCAAGCCGGCATTGCCGTGGACGGACGGGAGTATGGACAATCGGCCCTTGTCACAACGATAGCGCATAGCCTGCCACATGATGGCTTGGCCTTGCAGAGGTTTTTACCGGGCGGGCCTTTAGCGGTGCTTCCCCTGACAGGCAATCGCTCTCAAATTGTTTGGAGTGATAAAACAACGGCTATCGAAGCGGCCCTTAATATTTCCGAAGTCGATTTTTTACAGGAATTGTCTTTTCGTTTGGGAGGCCACCTGGGTGAGTTGTCTTTGGTCAAGCCACGTCAAAGCTATCCTTTGAAACTGCAATTGGCCCAAGACTATGTCGGCACGCGTCTCGTTTTGCTCGGCGATGCCGCACATGTCATTCATCCCTTGGCGGGGCAGGGCTTAAACCTTGGCTTGCGCGATATTGCGGCCTTACATGATGCTTTAGAGGACGCCCTAAAAACAGGGCGAGATATTGGCGGGGCGGCTCTGGGTGAATATGCGGCTTGGCGAAAACTGGATGTTACAGCCTTGGCGGCTGCCACGGATGGCCTGTCTTATCTATATGCGTCCCCACGCGGGGCGTTCAGTCGGCCGGCTTCGAAAGCGTTTGGGCATTTGCGTCGGGTCGGTCTGACGGTGGTAAATCAATCAAACTACATCAAGAACTTGATTATGAGCGAAGCGGCTGGCGATATAGGAAACAGACCCCGTCTTTTACTGTGATTTAGATGTTTTTAAGCGTTTACAGCGCGCCCGAATTGCTTAAACCGCGCCCATTAAAGCTACGTTCATCTAGGGTGGGATAGGTGAGATACGGATAATCTATGAGGTCTAAAGACGCGTAGATATAGCGATGTTGGTATCGGACATTGCGCCCCGTTTCGGTATCAACCGCCCTGTTATACTTTGTGTAACAGGGCACTTTTGTTTCAGGCGTCAGCCTCTGTCCTCACGGCCCCATCACAGACTTCGAAGCTTTGTGCGCGGCCATTAAAAGCTTTGAACAGGCTTGCATCAGTTCCTGTCATAAAGACCTGCGTTTCCAAAGAGAGCAGTTCTTCAATCAAAGCCGCCCGACGGCCTTCATCCAAATGGGCCGCAACTTCATCAAGTAATAAAATTGGCTTTCTGTCTTTTTGCGCGCGCGCTTGGGCCAGCATTAACCCAATCAGAAGTGCTTTCTGTTCGCCCGTTGAGCAATCCGCGGCCGGCATTGATTTAGCGATATGTGTGACGCAAAGGTCTGAGCGGTGCGGGCCTATGAGTGTGCGTCCCGCTCTTTGGGCGAGGGGGCGTCCATTGCGAAGATCTTCGCGTAGAGCAAATTCTATGTCTTCAAGGCTTTCGCCTTCCAAAATGCGGTTTTCATACTCACCGTCTATGGCGAGCTTGGCTTTAGGAAACACAGAGTTCCGTGCGTCGATTTCATCGGATAAATGTGTGAGCGTAATCGCGCGGGCTTGCAAAATATGGGCGCCCTGACTGGCAAGATCCGCTTCAAGGGCGTCATACCAACCTGCATCTGTCACGCCATCTGAGAGCAAGCGATTACGTTCAGTGCGCGCTTTTTCATATCGCAGGCTTGTTACCCCGTGGCCCGGGACATGCGCCAAAGCGAAACGATCCAGAAATTTTCGTCTGTCCCCGGCGGGGCCTGTAAACAACCGGTCCTGAGCGGGGGTCAGCCACATCAAACTCAGGAGCTGCGCAAGTTGGGTTCCTGTGGCGTTCACACCATTTAATCGCAATAATCGCCGTCTGGGGTGTTCAGGCACTTGGCCGACACTAATGCGCGTTTCGTCTTCAAGGGTTGCATTGATACCCCAGGCGGGGGCTTGGCTGTCTTCATGGCGTTTTGCAATATCACTGACTTTGGCGCGTCGAATACCCCGACCGGGCGACAAAAAAGAAAGCGCTTCCAGAAGATTTGTTTTTCCGGCGCCATTCGGGCCGTAAAAAACGACGGGCGAGGCGCCGAATTCAACATCCAGCGCTGCATAATTTCTAAAATCGGTCAGGCGTAAAGCCGCGATATGGGTCACGAGCTACGCCTTTAAAATTAAACCCTAAGAGGCATCAGAACGAAGAGAGCGTCAGGGTCTTCACTGTCTTTGACAAGCGCGGGGCTGGCCGAACTGTCCAAAAAGAATGTGGCGTCGCGTCCTTCGATTTGGCCGGTCACATCCAAGAGATATTTGGCGTTAAACCCAATCTCTAAAGGCTCATCATTATAGCTGACCATTAGCTCTTCATGCGCGTTACCACTCTCAGGATTATTCACAGTCAGGGCCAAATTATCTTCACCCAAACCCATTTTGATAGAGCGTGATTTTTCGGCAGAAATCGTCGAGACACGATCAACGGCATCTGCAAAAACTTTATTATCAATCGTAAGCTCTTTCGGGTTATTCTTCGGAATGACGCGCTCATAATCCGGGAATGTTCCGTCAATGAGCTTAGAGGTCAGAACGGCTGTGCCCGTTGAGAAACGAATTTTGGCTTCAGACACGCTGACAGCGACATCACCATCGGAGCCATCAATCAAGCGGCGAATTTCAGCCACGGTTTTGCGCGGAATAATAACACCCGGAATACCGTCAGCCCCTGCGGGCAGTTCGGCTTCGGCTAAGGCCAAACGGTGTCCATCTGTAGCGACAGCGCGCAGGCGTCCAGCATTGGAGTGCACATAAATACCATTGAGGTAATAACGCGTTTCTTCGGTTGAGATCGCGAAACGTGTTTTATCAATGAGGCGTTGCAAGGCTTTGGCCGGCATAACAAATTCATGCGAGAAGCCATCCGCTGTCATTTTCGGGAAATCACCGGAGGGCAGAAGCGGGAGCGTGAAATGCGCGCGACCTGAGTCCACATCTAAGCGCTCATCCGCATTGATTTGTAACACGACCTGCGCGCCATCAGAAAGCTTACGCACAATATCATAAAGCGTATGGGCAGGCGCTGTAATTTGACCGGGTTGTGTGACTGAGGCCTCTGTTGCCTCTGACATTTCAATATCAAGGTCTGTCGCCACAAGGCTGACACTATCGCCTTCTGCACTCATTAGGACATTGGATAGGATTGGGATCGTGTTGCGACGCTCGACAACATTCTGAACATGGCCGAGGGCCTTCATCAAAGCACTACGCTCAAGGGTAACTTTCATGCTATTTCTCTTATCACTAAGCGGTCGCGAAGACCGAAGTTTTTTGAGTAATAACCATAATCAAGCTTAGGAATAGAGCAAGAGGGAAAGCGCTTGCAAATGTGGGCAATCTGGCGCGCTAATCCCCCATCATAGAGGCGACGATCGCAGCATTGTCCTCCAAAGCCTTTGCCCCCTCTGGCGTTAGTCCGTAAACGCCGCGATCAATTTTTTCAAACCATCCATAATGATTGGCCGCCATGAGGTTTCGTGCTTTTTCAAACCCCGCCATTTTCGCCACATAGGACGCTTTGCAAGCGCCTTCATCGTGGAGAACTTTAGCGCATCGCAAAGCGCCTTGACGATACGAGGTCATAAGGCCGGCGCTTGTCATCCCGCCTTCATTCGGGTCGCCATGTCTGCGTTCAAATTCAGCCAGAAGTTTGGTTTTGCGCGCTTTGATTTTGCGAGGCTTAAATGGTCCGGGTTCGCAGTGAATAATAACTTGGCCGTCAGAGAGACGAACGGTTATCAGGCCGATACCCAGTCGTCGGCATAACATTTTGTTTCGGCGTATCGCTACCATAGCGGCTTTGCCAGTTTTACGAGGGACGGCAATGTAAACCTTATCCGTCATAGATTGGCGATTAATCGCTTGATGGAAAAGAGATAGGGTAAAGCCGGTCTTAAGCTCAATGATGGTTGGGTCAGCGTCTGGCGTCTTGAAGGGAATGGCGACTATATCAGCGGCCCCGACCTCTGATTTCACCTCATACCCTAAAGCCTGGAAATGCGCTTTAATCGGCGCATAAAGCGCCGTTTCTTTGATTGTGTTTTTGGCAGGCTTAGGAACCGTTCGCCCTTAGGCCTTCAGAACCGTTTCGACGGATTCAATCTGTGCGTTGAAATCAATATCATCGGCCCGTAGCTCATCTATGCGCTTCACGGCGTGCATGACTGTTGTGTGGTCACGTCCGCCAAAGCGTCGACCAATATCCGGCAAAGAGCGCTTGGTGAGTTTTTTCGACAGATACATGGCGACTTGTCGCGGGCGAGCAATTTGACGGGCCCGGCGTTTGGAGACCATATCTGTGAGGGTGACACCAAATTCTTCACAGACAGCGCGTTGAATACGATCAACGGTCAATCTTTGTCCGGCCATATAGCGCGAATCTGAGAGTGTCTCTTGAACTGTTTCCAGCGTAATCGGTGTTCCGAGGAATTCGCTCTGCGCCACGATTTGGTTAAACGCCCCTTCAAGATCGCGCGGTGTGGCATTCATGCGGGCCGCCAAGTGGTCCCTTGCATTCTGCGGGATAGCCAGAGCCGGATTACCCGAAGCACGACGACGTTGAATAAGGCGGTCTAATATCCGCAGACGCAATTCGTAATCGGCGGCTCCAATACGGCAGACAAGACCAGAAGACAGATAAGATTTGAGCCGATCAGAGGCTTTTTCAATTTTATCCGGATGACGATCCGCGGCAATTAAAATCTGACGCCCTTGCGCGACGAGGTTTACGAGTGTGTGTAATAACTCTTCTTGGCTGCCCGGCTTGTCGGCAATGAAATGCGCATCATCAATGATTAAAAGGTCCACATCGCGAAGAGAGGCTTTGAACGCCTCGATGGCGTCTCGTCCTGAACCGCGAACGGAGGAGACAAAGGCGGAGACAAATTCTTCTGCCGCTATCAGCTTTACCCGGTAACTTGGGTTAGAATCTTTAATAGCGCCCTCAATGGCGTGGAGCAGATGTGTTTTACCCATGCCATTGGATCCATGAATGACAATGGGATTATATTGGGGTGCGCGGCAGGATGCAATTTGGCGCGCGACGGCAAAGGCTAATTCATTTGAAGCGCCGACAACGAAATTATCAAATGTAAAACGGTCCCGCGGGTTGTCCGCTTGCGGTGCTTTTGCGGCTTCCACTGGTTTTTGCGATGTTAGAGACGCCGAGGTGTCACGTAGGTGAGCGGAAGATTGTGGTGACTTCCTATTGTGGCGTGGCGTGGCCATGCCCGCGCGTTCATTCGCTGCCGAAAAGATGATGTCGCGAGGTGGGGCGACCATATCATATTTTTTCCAAAGCCTGCGAACTGTGTCGGCATAATTGGCTTCGATTTTAGACGCAATAAAGCGCGACGGCGCGGCTAATGTGACAATGCGGTCATTGGCTTGGCTCACGCGGAGTTGCCCTGTCCAAGAGCGGTGGACATTTGGACCAAGGGCATAGCCGAGATCTGTTTTGACCTTATTCCACGTATTATGCGCACTCTGCAAAGGGGGCTCACCTGTATAAAGATCGGGTGTCGTATTGTTAATGCCGGCGCTAGCGTTTTTATGACCGACCTTTGCATCCTGCATTGCAACATTCCCAAGAGAAACCAGTAGACTTAAAGGGTTAAGCCTCTGAAATTATTAACAATATAGTGAATCCGAATATAGAACAGGCCCCCCGTCCTCTATTCAGATTTCCCCGACGTCTTGCCCGCCCTCGAGCTCCGACATCCCTTTTAAACCGACTCTTTTTGCTTTCGTCAACGGACAAAAATTAAGAATCTGCATGCCTTTTCTGTTGACTCAAAAAAACATAAGAATCTCAAAAAGCTGGCTGTCATAAAAATTTTATTTTTCTGAAAAAATTTTTCAAATGCATAAACAGACCCCCTAGCATTAGGGGTGTTTTTAAACGTCATACAACTGTAAAATTTACAGCGCTACAGTTGGTCATACCAATAGCTGAAACAGAGAGAGTGCGCATAAAAAAACCGAGCGTGAAGCCCGGTTGTTTTCAAATAAATTTCGCGTCTATACAGCGTGGTTTTTAGCCAATCGCTTTAACACGTTTGTTCAAACGAGAGATTTTACGAGCCGCTGTGTTTTTGTGGAACACCCCACGTGAGACGGCGCGCATCATAGCAGGCTCGGCTTGCTTAAGGGCTTCATTCGCCGCTTTTTGATCGCCAGCTGTAATCGCGTCTTCAACACGACGCAAAAATGTTCTCACTTGGCTACGACGGGCACGATTGACCTCTGTTTTACGGGCCATCTTGCGGACGTTCTTCTTGGCAGACGAAGTATTTGCCATGTTATTCCTCTATATCCATATCATAAAAGGGCAGGCACACGGCCTACCCGAATTTCAGATGCGGCCTATAGACCCCTGTTTTGCATCCGTCAACCACACAATATCAGCCTGTCAGCCTTTATTGCGAGGGGCTACTTATTCTTGAAGTGCGGCTTACGCTTTTCGATAAAGGCCGCCATGCCTTCTTTTTGATCCTGTGTTGTGAAAAGGCTTTGGAAGAGGCGGCGTTCAAACTGAATACCTTGGTCTAAGGTCATGTTAAAGCCGGCATTGATGGTTTCTTTTGTAATCATGGCGATAGGGAGGCTCTGTCCCGCAATTTTTGCAGCCGCCTCTTTCGCTGTTTCCATAAGGCTGTCTAACGCGACGACGCGGCTGACCAGCCCGGCACGCTCGGCCTCTTCGGCGTCCATCATACGACCCGTCAGGCAGAGGTCCATGGCCTTGGCTTTACCCACGGCGCGCATCAGGCGTTGTGTCCCGCCAATACCGGGCATAACGCCCAGATTAATCTCCGGTTGGCCGAATTTGGCATTATCTGCGGCAATGATAAAATCACACATCATCGCAATTTCACACCCTCCGCCCAAGGCGTAACCGGCAACGGCCGCGATGATAGGCTTGCGGAAACGCTCAATCGCGCAATGATTGCCGAAAATATCCTGCTTATATTGATCCAGATAGTTCAGCTCCGACATTTCTTTAATATCGGCGCCAGCGGCAAAGGCTTTTTCAGAGCCCGTAAGGATAACGCATCCAATGGCATCATCTTGTTCAAGTGTGGCTAATGCGTCGGCGACTTCCGCCATCATCGGGCCGTTGAGCGCATTCAGTGCCTTGGGTCTGTCGAGTTGAATGGTTGCGACGTGTGCGTCGCGCGTTACATCAATATGTTCGTAGGTCATAAATCTCTCTACTCTTATTTGAAGGACGGCTCTTAGCCTAAGCGCATCACCGCTGGCAAGCACGGCAAAAAAATGAACTCCGCCCGCTTTGGGTGATGCGTTGGATAGGCGCTTCACAGGCGGGGCAGG
>CAYTAJ010000022.1:5077-18722 GCA_964435725.1 uncultured Algimonas sp. | reverse complement strand
GAACTCCGCCCGCTTTGGGTGATGCGTTGGATAGGCGCTTCACAGGCGGGGCAGGGTTCACCTTCGCGCCCGTAAACGTCAAAGCTATGTTGGAAATAGCCGAGCTTGCCGTCTGTGTTGGAAAAATCGCGTAAGCTACTGCCGCCCGCTTCAATGGCCTCTGCCAAAACGTCTTTAATATGCGCGGCCAGTGTATCTGTCTCAGTGACTTTCAGGCGGCCTGCCGCGCGGCGGGGGGAAATGCCCGTTCGGAATAAGGCTTCGCAGACATATATATTGCCGAGACCTGCCACGACACGCTGGTCTAAGAGTGCCGCTTTGATTTTGGATTTCTTGCCTTTGAGCGCTGCCCGTAGGATGGGGCCATTGAAACTATTCGACAAAGGTTCAGGCCCAATATGGTCCAGCCTATAATCTTCGCCTTTGGCCGCAAGTTCCATAAAGCCGAACCGACGCGGGTCGTTAAAGGTAATTGTGGCCCCATTATCCATTTCAAACACCACGTGATGATGTTTGGGGTCAGCCTTATGTTCGTGCACAAATTGGGCTGTGTCAGAATTATCAATGATGAAACGCCCGCTCATGCCGAGATGCATGAACAATCTTTCGCCGGAGCTTAAATCGGCTTGAAGAAATTTCGCCCGACGTGAGAGGCGCTCCAGACGCTGTCCTTCAACCCGCGCTTTAAAATTCGCATCAAAAGGAAAGCGCAAATCTGGACGGTTGAGAGTCACAGTTTTAAAAACCGCACCCTCCATTACGGGGGCAAGGCCCCGCCTGACGGTTTCAACCTCGGGAAGCTCAGGCATGTTTCATGTCACGTATTACTTTGCAGGCCCTGTGCTGACGGCGACCATGGCGGCGCGTAAAGTACGGTCCCCGATTTTAAAGCCGGTTTGCATGACATTGGCGACATTGCCCTTTTCTTCATCAGAGGGGATATTGGCGACCGCTTGGTGCACATTCGGGTCAAATTTTGATCCGACACCCGGAACAGGCTTCACACCGTGGCGTGATAAAACCATAATCAAATCTTTTTCGGTGAGCTCTATACCCGCGACGAGGTTTTTGGCGTTTTCACCTAATTCGTCTTTATTTGTGCCTTCCAAGGTCAGGAGGGCGCGCGAAAGATTGTCATGCACAGAGAGGATGTCCTGCGCAAAACGTTCAATACCGAAGGTTTTCGCAGCAGCCACTTCGCGTTCTGCACGCTTTTTGACATTCTCGGCATCGGCCATGGCGCGTAGGGCTTGATCTTTAAGCGTGGCGAGTTCTGTTTCCAATTCTTGGATACGGGCGACCGCGGCGGCACCTGCGTCAGGGGCTTCACCATCAATACCGGCTTTTTCCAATTGTTCTTTAATGTCGTCTTCCGACATATTGGCCGCGATTTCTGCTTTTGCGGCTTCTGCGCGGGAGCCCATGCCTTGTTTGGCTTTATCAATCTCGGCTTGAAGCGCGTCTAGTTCTTCATCGGATGGCAGGTCACTCATGCCCGCCACATCTGGCATTGTCGGTTTTTTCGGATCAGACATAGCGTCTCTCTTTATCTTTCTTTGTCGCCCTACTGGTTATCTAACCAGCGCCCGACCAATTGTGCGGTATAATCCACCATTGGAATAACCCGTGCGTAATTCAGGCGGGTTGGGCCAATAACCCCAACCGCCCCTAATATATTTTGGGCTGCGTCGCGATAAGGCGCTACAACCAAGCTCGAACCGGACAAAGAAAACAAAGGGTTTTCCGTACCGATAAAAATCTTCACACCATCTGCTTCTTCGGTGCGGTCCAAAAGGGCAATTAGCTCTTCTTTTCGCTCCAAATCTTCAAACAATAATCTTATGCGCTCCAAATCGGTTTGCGCTTCCAAATTGTCAAGGAGTTGTGCGCGTCCTCGGACAATTAATGCGCGTTTATTATCAGTTGCGCTGTCTTCACCTGACCATGTGGCCAGTCCTTGTTTGATAAGCCCGGTGGCGGCGGCATCAATCTGGGCTTTTCCCTGTGCGATTTCTGCTAATATGTCAGACCGCGCGTCTTCGAGGCGTCGTCCCTTTAGGCGCGCGGATAGGAAATTCCCGGCGCGCTCGAGTGAGGCAGGCAGAAGGCCTTCTGGGCGTGGCATCAAGCGGTTTTCAATACGGCCATCTTCGTAAACCAAAACAACCAAGGCCTGACCATCATCCAAGGCAACAAATTCAACATGGCGCAAGCGCGGTGATTGCGTGGACGCAGGCGTGAGGACTAATCCAGCGCCTCCGGCCAAACCCGCCAACATGCCGCTGGCCTGCTCTAAGAATTGTTCCGGTGATTCTCGCTGGGCGGCGAGTTTGGCTTCGAGTGATTTACGTTCAGATGTTCCCAAATCGCCAATCTCTAAAAGACCGTCCACAAATAAGCGAAGACCCGCTTGTGTTGGGATGCGGCCTGCGCTGACATGCGGGGAGGCCAAGAGGCCATAGCGAGCGAGTTCGGCCATTGTATTGCGAATGGTAGCGGGAGAAAGGTTCTGCCCCCCAGACAGAGAAAGGCTTTTAGAGCCAACGGGCTGCCCCGTCTTAAGATAGCTATCCACAATGTCCCGAAACACATCACGCGCACGGGAATCGAGATCCGTCAAAGTGAAAGATGGAAACGGCTTATTCATAGCGGAATATATGTGTGCTTTGTGAAGACTAAATTCAATAGCGCAATCGTGAGATGTGGCGCATTTAACATCCAATGGACAGCGCGCTTAGATTCAGGCAGTTTTAAAAAATAAGGATATTTATTATGAAATTACTGGCCGCTATTTTTTCTTGGTTTGTTGCATTGCTCCATAGTTGGTTCCTCATTTTAGAAATGTTTTTATGGCAGACACCTTTGGCTATGAACGCCTTTGGTATAAGTAAGCCGTTTGCGGCAGAAACAGCTTTCATGGCCGCCAATCAAGGGCTTTATAACGGGTTTCTGGTCGCTGGTTTGGCTTGGGGCCTGATATCCAAAAAACGTGACGTTGTGATATTCTTCTTACTCTGTGTGATTGTCGCCGGAATATTCGGGGCGTTGACGGTAAAGCCCACTATCTTTTTTATCCAAAGCGTTCCGGCCATTCTCGCTCTGGTGTTTACAGTGTTTGCAAAACCAAAGAAGACGTAAAGCGGCAAACGGGCCAAGGCGTGACAAATAGTCGGGCTCTGTTACAGTTGGAGTAACCAGGTCGATATCAGCATATGGGTGAAATAATGTCTTTGAAAAATGTTCTCTTTATGGGTGCTGCGGCCTTCAGTCTTATGGCCTGTGGTCAAACAACCTCCATAGAGACTCCGGCCATTCCCACCGCTGAGCAAACCGCTTTCAAACTCGACTATGAAAAATTTACTCTAGATAATGGCCTGGAGGTCATTTTGTCGGTCGATAACTCTGACCCGATTGTTGCTGTAACCACGATCATTCATGCGGGCAGTAATCGCGAAAAACCGGGCCGCACAGGTTTTGCGCATTTCTTTGAGCACATGGCATTTAATGATTCAGAGAATGTCCCACGCGGTTGGAATCGAAAAGCCATTCCGGAGTGGGGCGGCCTGAGAAATGGCGGCACTTGGAGCGACGGGACAATCTATTTCGAAGTCGTCCCAAAAGATGCCTTTGATAAAATTCTTTGGATTGATAGCGACCGTCTAGGGTACATGATCAATACGGTGACGCAGGCGGCGCTTGATCGCGAAAAACAAGTGGTGAAGAATGAAAAGCGCCAACGTGTCGACAATGCGCCCTATGGCTATACGCAAGAAGTTATTCGCAAGAACCTGTATCCGGAAGGGCATCCTTATAGTTGGACAGTGATTGGCTCACTCCCCGACCTTCAAGCCGCGACACTTGATGATTTAAGGGAGTTTTATGACGATAATTATGGGCCCAATAACGCCACGCTCTCTATCGTAGGCGATATCGATATCGAAGAGACCAAGCGTAAAGTTCAACAATGGTTTGGTGAGATACCCCGCGGTAAAGATATTGAACCCTTGCCGCCTATGCCCGTGACCGTCGACGACGAAAAGCGTCTTTATTTCGAAGATAATTTTGCCAAACTCCCTGAGTTGCGTTTAACCTTTCCAACGGTGGAGGACTTCCATAAAGATGAAATCGCCCTTGAGGTTTTCGGCGCGATTATTGCGGGCAGTAAAAACTCCGTCATGTTCAGCCAGATTGTTGAAACGGATAAGCTCGCCCCGCGCGTGAGTGCTTTTAATAATAGTATGGAGCTTGCAGGGGAATTTGTTTTCCGTGTGCGTGCAAAAGCTGGGGTTGATTTGGATGACGTTTATCGTTCATTACAAGATGCGCTAACAAAGTTTGAAAAAGAGGGCATTGATCCAAAAGACTTGCAGCGCATTAAAGCTGAACAAGAAACAGCGCTTTATAATAGTGTCGCGACAATTTTAGGCAAAGGCCGTCAACTCGCACAAGCCAATGAATTTGCGCGCGATCCGGCCTATGCTGAAAAACAGGCGGAGCTTTTAAAAGCCATTACCGCCGAAGATGTGAGGCGCGTTTACGAGGCTTATATCAAAGACAAGAATGCTGTCATTACGAGCTTCGTGCCTAAAGGCCAGGCTGATTTGGCCCTAAGCGGTTCAGAGCTTGCCAGCGTCTGGATTGAAGACGTGAAATCTGGCGTTGCAAATGAAGAGGTGAGCGCCGGTGCTGTGGCGGAATTTAAAAAAACGCCGACGAAATTTGACCGTTCTGAACCGCCTTTTGGTGAACTGCCTTTGATAAAAATGCCCGAGATTTGGGAGGCCGAATTAACCAATGGCACACAGGTTCTAGGCATCGAAAATGACGAAATCCCGCTTGTGAGTTTCGATATCACCTTCTCAGGCGGTATGTGGAAAGAAGTGGCAGAAAAATCCGGTGCATTGGCGCTGCTTGCAAATCTCATGAATGAGGGAACGGCCACAAAAACAGCGGCAGAACTTGAACGAGCCATTGGTTTATTGGGATCAAATATTTCGGTCAATTCAGGTCGTGAAGAGACTCGTATTAATGTGACCACCTTGGCTCGAAATTTTGAGCCAACCCTAGAGTTAGTGCAAGAGGTCCTGTCAAATCCACGTTTTGAAGACAATGACTTTGAGCGTGTTAAGTCAGCCGCGCTCACCGGAATAAAGGGCCGCGAAGCGAATCCGACTGCCATTGCGGGACAGGTTTTTAATAAATTGATTTATACGGCGGATTATCCTCTGGGCCGACCTTTTGGCGGCACAGCAGAGACTGTCTCTAACTTGACGCTTAATGACCTCAAGGCCTCCCATGAGGCTTTACTGTCTGCCCCTGCCACCATTCACATAGCAGGCGCCATTGCGCCTGAACGTGCACAAGCCGCCTTCAGTGAGCTGGCGCAAAAACTGAATAAGTCAGACTCGAACCTGCAAAAACCAAATGTGCCTGCGCAAGCTCATGAAGGGACAGTCTTTTTCATTGATGTGCCGGGTAGCAAGCAATCTGTCATTCAGATTGGCCGATTGACGGTCGCAACAACGGATCCGGACTTTAACGCGCTTGATTTCACAAATGAAAAATTGGGTGGCGGGATAAGTGGTGACTTTGCACAAGTCCTCCGGATAGAAAAAGGCTATACCTATGGGGCGGGGTCGGGCACCTCAAATGGCACCATGCCACAGCCATGGCGTGCCAGAACATCTGTGCGGGCTAATGCGACACAAGCCTCTCTCCAAGTGATGCGTGATATGATCCGGGATTATGGCCCCAATTTTGACGAATCAGCGGCCAATATAATTCAGCAAAAATTGGTGAAAGAAAAAACTCGTGCCTTTGAAAGCCTCAATGCAAAACTCGGTACGCTCCGGGTCATCAGTAAATACGGCAAATCAAATCAATATGTCGAAGAAGAACAGGCCGCACTTCTGGCGATGGGGGTTGATGACTTTAAGGCGACGGCGAATAAATATTTAGATGAGTCAAAAATGACCTATCTTATTGTTGGAGATAAACAGACTCAATTTGGTCCGGTAGAAGACTTTGCCCAAGCCAGCGGAAAAGGCTCCGTGATTGAGCTTGATATTTATGGCGCGCCGTTGTCTCAGTAAAGCTGCGCGCAAGTCCTAAGCTTCGGTTTGGTTCGGTGTGTCGATTTTATCCGCATAAACGATGTAACGCATTGGGCCGTTAAAGCTCACGGCGTCAAACGGATAGCACGTCACTAAGAGGAGGCTTGGCGTCTCTTGTTTCGTGACCTGCTCATGCCGTGTATCGACAATATCATGGCTTTTTACTTTGTAGTGATGGGTCAGACCGTCTTTTGTCTTGAGAGAGACAATATCTCCGATTTCAAGGTTTTTTAATGAGGCGAATTGCGTGTTCTTATGCGCGGCTATCGCTGTCATTGTGTCCGGCGCAATCGAAGTTCCGGTGACAAGCCCCGGCCCGAAGGCAAGTGCCTGCCCGCTATCTGTGTTCAAGACGATATGTGATTGCGAGTCTGAGAGCTGTAACTCCGCAATGGGATAAGCATCCATCCAAGACCAAGGCAGGACAGGCTTTCCGGTTTCCAAGCTTTGAGTCCAAGCGGATTGAATGAGCTGCTGGGCCAGGGCAGCCTTTACCGGAATATAGAGCCCTTTGGCTAATAGAGCCAAGCCTAAGGCCAGCAAGCCAAGGTGAATTAAGCGTCGCGACATGTTTGGCCTTTAAACAGACGACTTAATAACATCAGCAAGCTACCCAATAGGATCAAGAAGACATGGGGGCTGGCCGTAGACGGTAGCGCAATTGATTCTTGCGCTCGTACTCTCGAGGTAGAAGTCGCATTTTGGCGCGCCGATGGGCTCGCGGGCTTCAAGGCTTGGAGTGCGGCAAAGTCCCAACCTTCTGGTAATTGTGTCGGTACTTTCTGAGTTATCAAAGGGTCATTTGGCGAACGCGTCGGCGTCACGTCGACAGCAACCAAAGAGGTCAAGCGGCTGACCAAATGATAGTCGAGGGCCGTCTTTAAGATTTCAGCATCAATCTGGGCGGCATTATCGCGACTAAATCTGTTTTCTTCCAGATCTGCAATTTTGCGCCGCGCCCAGAGGACAGAGAGGCCTTTGGCTTCTATCGCGTCATTTAGGCTGATTTGTTCTTGCCAAATCTTATCAGGATAATGTCCGCGAAATGTCAGTGTGTCCGGCAATTCGCTGGAAGCCAGTTTTGTGACCGTGACAACGGGCTCGCCGCTATAGAGATCCGGTATGTTAGACGGATAGCTTTCTGCCCCATTTTGAAAAGAAAGTTGTAGATTTGTCAAAACAGGGTGGCTTAGGGATTCAAAGAGAGAGCCCATTTCTTTATCCACCTCATTGATATCGCCAATCACAACCGATGTGCCGCGTCCGAACTTTGCGGCGCGCGACATAAAAAATCGATTGGGCGCAGAGCCTATTCCGACAGGGAAGAGCCGCGCAGATTTTAATTCATCTTGGATAAGGGCAAAGAGCTGTTGCTCATTTCCTATGGAGCCATCGGTGATAAAAATAATTTGCTTGAGTAACCCTTCAGGCGCATCGCCTTTGAGGGCGTCTTTGAGGGCAGGAAACATATTTGTTCCGCCGCCAGCGTCGAGATTGCTGACCCACTTTAAAGCGTCTTCGATGTTTTCGCGTGTTGCTTTGCGGGGCGAAGAATAAAGAGCTGTATGGTCTGAATTAAATTCAATGACATTAAACTCGTCGTCTGGCCCTAGCTGTGACAAGCCGAGCTTTAAGGCGCGACGGGCCTGGACAATGGAGGTGCCGCCCATAGAGCCTGACGTATCAATGACAAAATGCGATTGCCGTTTGTGACGATTTAAGACTTCAAAGCCGGTGGCTTTGGGCGGTGCCACGAAACTCATCAGATAAGTGTTGTCTCCGATTGTTTCTTTGAACAGGGTTTGTTGCGCTTCGACTTTCGGCGTAGCTTGCCATGATAATTTGAAATCACGATTGGCAGGAACCTCGCCATCGGCCAATGTAATCATAGCGCTATCTTCGTCTGACTGGTCAACTTTGATTGAGTGATAGGGACTTTCGATTTTTTCGATATCAAATCCAGCGTCTAATTCGATGTTGATACTGACGGGTAGGCGTAGATATTCGATGGGCTCTTCGGCGGGCGGCATGAGGGGTGGGGTAATACGATGACGGTCGAGGACCGGATCAAGCGTGACAGGCATCGTACCATTGGCCGAGACGAGTTGGATGGTTTCAGCGGGCGGGGAATAGCGCGGCGCGACTGTCATGGGGAAGATGAGAGAGGCCACACCATTTTTTATATCCGCACTATCTTGATATTCAATCTGGATAGACACGGTTTCGTTCGGGCCAATATTGGCTACAGAAGCCGTGAAGACATTGGGTCTTTCTTGTTCAACCAGGCTGGCCTTCTTGCCTTCACGCTTAGCGGTTTCATAAATTTGTTTGGCTTGTTTTTTCTCTTTGATTTGTCCTTCGATAAACCGCCCACCAACAACAATACGAAGTCGATCAACGGCTGCCTTATCAGGCAGAGGAAAGACATAAACGCCTTCTACAAATTCCACGCTTGGGTTTTTAAAGGTCTGGGACAAAGTCGTTCGGATGATGGGTCCGGCGACTTTCATTTTAACATCTGTCGCCACGGTTGGGGCTTTCACATATCGGCCGGGCGTTTGCGTCTTAAACAGCAAGGAGCCGTCTTGGGCATCGCCTAAGCGGATTGTCTCTTGCGTCGTGGCTGTTTCGAGTTTTTGGGGCGTAGGCGTTCCACCATCGGCCAAAGCGAATGGGGGCATGGCCGAGGCTAAGAGAAAGACGGGAATGAATGTTTGTTTGAATAAATGTGTGCGCATGAGGCCCTCCAGAGTTTAGAAGGCTTAGACACACTTATCATGGTATAGGTGAGACGGGATTAAGGGCGTTTTGTGACGGATGGCACACTCTTCGCCACAGTTTAAACAATTAAGGCGAGACAATTGATTGCCCCGCCTTAATTCAATTTATTGTACCCAATATCCTAGCGATATTTATGCGGACGTTCATCCTCTGATATTGGATTATAGCGATCCCGTAAAAGCGTTTGGCGCGACTCAAGAGATTGCGCGTCTCCATCAATCGACATCGCAATTGGGGCGGAGGTGACTTCGAGCGGGTCGCCATCCCAGACGACGCTTGTGTCTGATTCAATGTTAAACCACTTGGCGGGCGTAGAGGTAACAGCCTGTAAGGCGCGTTCCGCGCTCAACCCTTCACCAACTGCATTACCGGCATGTTGATTGAGAATGGCGGGCTTTGCAACGCCGAGGGAAGACAAGTTGGCAAAGGCATAATCAACACCAGCGCTCTCTAAGAACATAACATTATCGAGTCTTGCACCAGCACTTTCAAACGCGCTGGGTAAGTTGTGCAACGGGTCAATGATGACGCGCATATTCGCGGCCGCTAAAACATCCGCGATTTCCCACGCTTCTTCTGCGCCGACAAAAATCATGTCGAGGTCTGGATTATCTTCTTTGATTTCAATGAGGCGCATCATGTCAGAGGCGCGACTGACCCGTATCATCATGGGAATGTCACCATTCACGGCTTTCGTGAAAGCCTGCGCATCTTGGCGGGACAGCGTATCGCCGCCATGGGAGTCGTGTTGATAACGACGGAAGAATCCTTTGACGTCATTTATGCCCGCTCTAAATTCTGCCATCGATGCGGCGCGCGAACCGCCTGCGCGTTGCGTGCCCGTTTCGCCGAGGTCAATCATGATGAACGCCTCAGGAATAAGAATAGAGTCAAACTCTCCTGTAAGGCTTACAATAGACCCCGTCCCTGCAAAGATTGAGCCTTCACCACTGCGTGGGGCAACAACCGCATGAGTAATGCCGCGTCTGCGGGTATTGGCAATGTGAATGGACCGCGGATTAAAGCTATCGGCGACGCGTTCAGAGACATTTGTGTGGGAATGTTCTGATGCCACATCATTCCCAGCCCCGCTTGAGCCAATATCGGTCAAGCCCAATGAAGACATAGTTGAGAAAAGCCCTTGTGTCACCCAAGCCCCTTCTATGCGTTCAGCCCCGTTTGGCGCGCGTAAAGTGGCGGCTTGTCGTGTGATGGCGCCGTCTTCGATAATGACATCAACGGTTCGGTTTGTGCCCATCTGTTTGGCATTATCGACAAAGAGGGTTTGCGCAAAACCGACGCTAGGTGCGAAGGCTATAAGGCTGCTCAGGAGGAGTTTTTTCATTAAAGCGTGTCTCATTCTACGCCCTCCATAAGGCTTTCATAGCCCAGTCGGAAATCGCTTTTCGGTTTTAAACCGGAGGCTCGGTCAAATGTAACGGCCCCGTCAATCATAACAGTGTCCGGACGGGCGTAAGTCGAAAAGGGGTCGTCTGACCAGATGACGATATCTGCGCGCTTATCCGTTTCCAGTGTTCCGGTTTCTTCAAGAATACCCAGCGCTTTGGCGGGGTTTGTCGACAGCCATTTCCAGGCTTCCGCTTTAGAAATATCCAGACCGGCCCGATTGCCATCAGCCCAAGTTTTGGCAACTTCTTGGTTAAGGCGTTGAATGTTTAAATCATCATCAGAATGAATCATCGCACAAGCCCCAGCCGCATGAACAAAGGGAACATTCTCACGAATGTAATCATAACTCTCCATTTTGAAGGCGCCCCAATCGGCCCACATGGCGGCACAGACATTATTTTCTGCTAACAGATCACCAATTTTATAAGCCTCAACAGCATGGTGGAATGTCGTGACTTTGTATTCAAACTCATTGGCAATATCCAAAATCTGCGCCATTTCATCTGCGCGGTAGCAGTGCATTTGAACAAGGATTTTGCCGTCGAGTACATCGGCGAGGGTTTCGAGTTGAAGGTCGCGTTTAAAGCTGTCCCCACCTGCATCGCGCTTTTTCTTATAGTCTTGGGCTTTAATCCAGTTTTTGCGGTATCCCGCCACATTACCCATACGCGATCCCGGTCCACCTCGATTACCATAGACGCGTTTCGGGTTTTCACCGCAGGCCATTTTGAGCGTATCAGGGGCCTCTGGGAATTTCATGCCTTGCACTGTTGTAGAAGGCACATTGCGAAGGGTCACACCGCGCCCACCAAAAAGGTTGGCGGAGCCTGGCAGAATATGAAGCGTGGTTACACCGCCTTGAAGCGCTTCATCAAAACCCGGGTCTTGTGGCCAGACACCATGCTCAGCATCGACTTCGGATGTAATAGGCGAGGTGACTTCGTTACCGTCACTATGGGCATGAATGCCGGGAGACGCATAATTGCCAAGATGGGAATGAATATCGATAATGCCCGGGGTTACAAAACGGCCTGTCGCATCCACCACAGTTGCCCCGTCTGGCGTTTTGATATCTGGGCCAATCGCTGTGATACGCCCGTCTGTAATCAGAACATGCCCTGTTGTAACCTCATTACTAACTCCATCAATGATTTGTGCATTACTGATAAATGTCGTCACAGACGGCATGGGTTGGTAGGTTGAGGGAAATGGCAGCGCGTCGTCAGAGCTGCTTGTATCTGAATTATCAGAGGTGGCAGGGTCGCAAGCCATTAAGAGGGCTGCGGCGGATAGGAGGAGAATACGATATTTCATTTTGCTTTTTAGGCGTAACTTTCGAAGCATATCAAGACTTAAGATAGAGATGCCGAAGAAAATTATTTTCATTGCTCATTTGTCCAGAAAATTAACCCTGCATCTAAACGCGCCATTGCCAGACAGGATTGGCCCGTCTAAGGCGCAATCCTACTTTTGATTTGGAGTTCCCTATGCGTCCGAATAACCGCGCCCTCGATGAATTACGTCCTGTTTCTCTAGAGGCGGGTGTCTCGCGCTATGCCGAAGGCTCATGCCTCGCAAAATTCGGTGAAACCCATGTTTTATGTACGGCGTCCGTCGATGAAAATGTGCCGCGTTGGATGAAAGGCTCCGGTAAGGGTTGGGTTACAGCAGAATACGGCATGCTCCCGAGAGCGACTCATTCGCGCAATAATCGGGAGGCCGCGCGCGGCAAGCAAGGCGGACGGACGGTTGAAATACAGCGTCTGATTGGCCGTGCTTTGCGGGCCTCGATTGATCTAGAAAAATTAGGCGAGCGTCAGGTCATTATTGATTGTGATGTAATGCAGGCCGATGGCGGCACGCGGACAGCCTCTATTACCGGCGCATGGGTTGCGCTGTCTCAAGCCTGTCAAAAACTGGTTGATGACGGGCTTATCACTGAAAATCCCGTCACGGATAAAATGGCGGCTGTGTCTTGCGGTATCGTTGATGGCACATGTCGTCTTGACCTCGAATATGTAGAAGACAGTGCCGCTCAAGCGGATGCCAATTTCGTTCTGACGGAGGAGGGAGGCATTATTGAAGTACAGGCCAGCTCCGAAGATGTGCCGTTTAAAGCCTCAGAAATGGCAGAGCTCACGCGTCTTGCCACAAAAGGCATTGAAGAACTGTGTACGCTCCAGAAGGCGGCTCTCACCTCATAACGGATAGTTACTGTATATTGTTATGAAATAGCTTGCTGTTAAGCTACGCTATATTGTAACATCATAACGTGTCATTATCGCGCACATATCATTTTGCCCTGAGTTTATTGGCCATTTGGTTTTTGGCCGCGCAATCCTTTACGGTTGCGCATGCCACGACCCACGGTGATCACCCTCATGAACACGATGGTGTATCTTGTGCCGTATTCGTTTTATCCGAAGAAACCACTGTGCTTTTACCAAGCATGGATGTGCCATCTTTCATTCCGGTTTTACCCATTGCGATAGAATTTACGGCATTCACACCTTTGATTTACCAAGCGCCACACATGCGCGCCCCGCCCCCCAGGGCACCCCCACTCTTTCATTAAAACATTCAACTTTTAAATCGCCCACGCGACATAGGTCGTCGTGGTCACACTCTTTTTTGTTTTAATGGAAACTTATCGCTATGTTGCGTACGTCTTTACTCTCTTTTTCGGCGCTGAGCGCCACATTTGCCTTTGCCGTGCCGGCTCTGGCGCAAAACCTCGATTCTGAGGTTGATGAAATTATTGTCACAGGCTCACCTCTCACACGTTCCGTTGATGAAGCCATTACAGGCGTCTCTGTCTTGGCGGGCGATGAACTCCAAGACCGATTGGCGTCAACAATTGGCGAAACGCTCAAATCAGAACCCGGCGTATCATCTACATTTTTTGGTGCGGGTGCTTCACGCCCTATTTTACGTGGGCAGGGCGGTGAACGCATTCGCGTTTTAAATAACGGCATTGGATCAATTGATGCCTCTGCCGCGTCTCCCGATCATGCTGTTTCAGCGGAACCGGCTCAAGCTGAACGCATTGAAGTCGTCCGTGGTTCAGCCTTATTGCGTTATGGCTCCTCGGGGTCAGGCGGTGTTGTGAATGTGATCGACGGCCGTATCCCAACAGAAATTCCCGAAGATGGATTGAATGGCGCGTTCCGCATTGGGGCCTCCAGTGTGGATAATGGCGCTGAAGTCGCGGGTTCTATCGACAAGGCATTGGGTAATTTTGTTTTGCATTTGGACGGGACATTCAAATCTACAGATGACTACCGCATCCCGGGCTTCGCAGAATCCGATATCCTCATGGCCGCCGAAGAAGAGGAAGACCA
>CAYTAJ010000022.1:0-4977 GCA_964435725.1 uncultured Algimonas sp. | reverse complement strand
GAAGACCACGATGAAGACCATGATGAGGATCATGACGAGGAGCACGATCATGACCACGAAGACGAAGAGGAAATGTTTGGTCGTCTCGAGAATTCAGCGACTGAAACAAAATCTCTGACTGGCGGTCTATCCTATGTTGGTGATCGCGGTTTCTTTGGTGTCGCTGTTCATCGCTTCGAAAGTGATTATGGCATCCCCGGCGGTCATGACCATGCTCACGAGGAAGAACATGAAGATGAAGAGCATGACGAAGATGAAGATCACGATCATGAGGAAGAGAGCGAAGAAGAGGAAGAGCTCGTCACAATCGGCCTGAACCAAACACGCATTGATGTGAATGGCCGTATTGATTTGGACGGCTTCATTCAAACGCTACAAGTTTTCGGCGGTTATGCTGATTATGAACATACCGAGTTTGAAGGCTCCGAAGTGGGTACGGTGTTTGCCAATGAAGGATACGAAGTTCGTGCCGAAGCCATCCAAGCCGAGCAAGACGGTTGGAATGCGGCTTATGGTATACAATATCGTGACCGGGATTTCTCCGCGATAGGTGAAGAGGCCTTTGTTCCGCCTACGGAAACCAAACAATTTGGTATTTATACTTTCCAAGAAAAAACATTGGGCAATCTTCACCTCGAAGCGGCCGCTCGGTTTGAAAACACCGATCAGGAAAACACAGTCACAGGCGAGAGCCTGAGCTTTGACGGTATCAGCCTTTCTGCCGGTGGTGATTATCACCTGTCTGACGCTATACGTGTCGGTGGCACGGTGTTCCGCACAGAGCGTGCGCCAACAACAGAAGAGCTCTTCTCGAACGGCCCTCACTTGGCCACGAGCGCGTTTGAGTTAGGCGATACATCACTGGGCATAGAAACAGCGACGGGTGTAGAAGCGGCTATTCGCCACCGTGAAGACGGTCACTTCTTAACACTCAATCTCTTCTACACAGATTATAGCGACTTTATTTTTGAAAGCGCGACAGGTGAAGAAGAGGATGGTCTGGATGTGTTCCAGTTCGGCGCGGCAGATGCAACATTCCGCGGCTTTGAAGTCCAAGGTGGGGCTGACCTCACCACGATTGGAGCTTTCGACATTAAGGCCGATGGTCTAGTCGAATATGTACGGGCTAAAACAGATACGGGCAACTTACCGCGTATTCCCCCTCTCTCGACCCTCGTCGGGTTGGAAGCCGAGTCAGAACGTTTCTCATTCCGGGCCGAGCTCGATTATGTTGCTGAGCAAAACAAAATCAGCGAGTTTGAATTACCGACGGATGATTATGGCTTGGTGAATTTATTTGCGACATGGAAAGCGCCTGTTGACGCTCAGCCTGTGCGCATTAGCGTTTCTGTTCAAAACCTATTTGATACGGAGGCCCGCCAACACGCGTCTTTCTTAAAAGATGAAGTTCCCCTTCCGGGGCGCAATGTCCGTTTCTCAATTGGAACGCAGTTCTAAGAGTGCGGTAAAGCTGTTGTGTCAAAGGGATTATTTAATCACCTTTGGCACAACGACACCATTCACGAAGGATACAGGAATTTGCTCGCCCGTATCTGGGTCAATATAATAGGGCTCTGACTCAATAATAGAGACAGCTTCACCGGCCGCCCCTGTGCGATAGGCCCCCAATTCTTCATCAGATGGAAACTCTTTCCCAAGACGGTCACCCATATCAATCATTGGTGGCGCGGTTGGGCCTGTTGCTTCCTGAGAAGGGCGGTTGAACGGAATAGGCTGATCGAGCGGAGCTGACTGGATGGGGGCTGCAGGTTGCTGCGCGGCAGGTGGTTCCGTCGTGAGGAAATCCGGTAATTGACGTTGCGTCGGTCTTTCCACGGATTGGTAATTCTCTTGCTGGCTTAGACGTTGTTGTTGCGGCAAGTCTGCAATGCGTGCGTAAGAAATCACTTCAGCCGTGCCGCGTGTTTGAGCCGCGATTTGAGCCGCGCGTTCCAGCTCTTCTTGGGTGCGCGCGACACCTAAGAGATAAACAATACCGTCATGGGTTTCGATGTTGAAATTACGGGCCTTGACCGCATTATCAGCAATGAGCCGTGTGCGGACGGCTTTTTCCAAAATGCCGTCTTTGGTATTACGGATAAAGCCTTGCTTGCCTTTAATCATGACCTCATTGCCGACCTGATCAATGCGAGGGGCGGACCAAGCAATACGGGCGGCTTCTATGCGGTCTTCTTTCGTAGGGACATTGCCGGATAAAAGCACAACACCCTCGGCGACTTCGACATCAATGCCGCCTAGGTCAAAATCATAAGCGCGCTTCATACGCGCCTCAATGACGCGCCCTGCATTCACATCATTCAGAGAGCGCGCAAAATTTCTTTCATCACCTTTTTTGATACCGGCCGTCGTCAAGGCACAACCGGAAAGGAGAGAGGCACAAAGCAGAGGTAGAATAAAATGTTTCATGCGGACAAAACTAAACCTTTATGGTGAACGAAGCGTTACCATTAAAACGCATGGACAAGGTTTAATTAATCAGGGCGAAAGGCGTGTTTCAGATAATGCACGCGGCAGAAAGGTGTGACCTTTCCAATAATGCCTGCGAAATCAAAGCGAAGCTCAAAGTCTTTGGGCAGGTTTTGAAAATGTCGTTCGACCCAAATTTCCGCCGCTGCCATGACACGACGTTCTGTTTGGCTGTCCATCGCTTCATCAAGCGCAAATTTTGTGGCGCGTTGTTTAACCTCGACAATCGCAATAACTGTGCCTTTTTGCGCGATAATGTCGGCTTCACCGTCCGGCGTTTTGAAGCGTTCGGCCAGAATTTTATAACCGCGGAGGCGCAGATAATGGACGACACGTCTTTCGGCTTTTCGCCCTTGTTCCTCGTAATCCTGACGCGTGTTCATTTCAGTGTGAGCGCGAGGGCATAAACATCGCGTTTGGCCCAACCGCTTAACTCAGCCACAGCTGCGCTGGCGCGTTTAACGCCGAGCTCTTTAATCTGTTCAGACAAAGCCTGCCGAATTTGGGTTTCATCCCAACGCTCACCTTCTTTGGGCGGGGCGATAAATAAGACAAGCTCACCTTTGGGCGGATTATCTTTTACAGACTCTATAAGCTCTTGGGCGCTGCCGTGGCGCGCTTCTTCAAATCTTTTGGTGAGTTCCCGTGTCAGCACGGCTTGTCTGTCACCTAAAACATCAATAGCATCAGAGAGGAACGCACTGATACGCGGACCTGTGGTAAAGAAAATCAATGTGGCTTGAAGACCCTTTAGTTTGGCCAAAGCCGTTTTTCGTGCAGCCGATTTAGGCGGTAAAAAACCCGCGAAATGAAAGGCGTCAGATGGCATCCCGGATTTGACTAACCCGGCGAGAACAGCAGAGGCTCCCGGAATAGGCCACACATCAATACCGGCCTCTGTCGCGGCGCGAACCAGCCGAAATCCGGGGTCTGAGACCAAGGGTGTTCCGGCATCAGAGACCAAAGCCATCGTCGCACCGTCTTTCAAGCGCTCAATCAGCTCCGGGACTCGGGCTGCCGCATTATGGTCATGATAGGCCGATAGAGAGGTCGAAATAGAATAGGCCTCGCAGAGCTTTCGTGTTTGTCGCGTGTCTTCGGCCAAGATGTGATCCACGCCGTGCAAAACATCAAGGGCACGCAAGGTCATGTCTCTCAAATTGCCGATGGGTGTCGAGACAACATAGAGTCCTGGGGTCAGCTCGGCGGTAAAAGCGTCTTGCGGCGAGGGTATGTTCTTGGCTATGGACAGACAAACGCTCCTTAAGCAAGAGTCAGGCGTGTTAAAGGTAAAATCATTATGATGACATTCGCCCATTTTGGCCAATCTTTAAATCGATCAAAATCGATTTTCTTGCTCTCCGCGCTTGCGCTCGTCATGAGTGCCTGTGCGACGACGGAAACCGCGCCGACCCGCTTTCCGAATGAACCCGTTGTTGAGCGTGTGCCAGTGGAAGAGCCTGTCGCTACAGACCCAGTAAAAACACCGGAAGAAGAAGTTGAGCCAGAAGAGACTGAAGTCGTCGAAGTCGAACAAGGGCCCTATTTCAACAATCGCCAAGGCTTGACCCTCCCACATATGGCGGGGCGCGATACGAAACGCCTTGCGCTGCTTTTGCCATTTTCGGCGCAATCTGAACGTTTGCGCGAGGAAGCCGCCTCTATGATGAAAGCGGCTGAGCTTTCTGTTTTTGAACGTGACAGAGCTGATGTTCTGCTCGTTGCTTTGGACACGGCCGGAACGCCGCAAGGGGCACGGTCTGCGACAAAAGCCGCGATTGCAGCGGGCGCTGATGTTATCTTAGGCCCGATTTTGTCCGGTTCTGTGAGAGCGTCTGCACAAGAAGCGCGTCGTTCGGGCACGCCTGTCATCGCTTTTTCTACGGATCAAACCGTGGCCGGTAATGGGGCCTATCTCTTATCTTTCCCGCCCGAAGCCGAAGTAAAGCGCATCGTTGATTATGCCGCCGATAGCGGGACCACACGTTTTGCCTTTGTCGGGCCACAAAGCGAATATGGTCGCCGCGTCAAAGCCGCTTATGAGCGCGCGATTGCAGATCGTGGCGGGGAGATTACCGCGTCGGAAACCTATAATGGTCGGGATATTTCAGTGATGCAGGAACCGGCCAAACGCCTCGCTGATTTCCATAAAGAAGGCGAGCGTATTGCGCGTGAAAATGGCGGGACGACGCCCATGTCATTTGAAGCCATTATCCTGCCCGAAGGCGGAACGGCTCTACGCAGTCTCGCCCCGCTCTTCCCGTTTTATGATTTGGATCCGGCGGATGTGCAATTTCTAGGCACCGGCCTTTGGAAGAATGAAGACACGGTGCGTGAGCCTGCCTTATCCGGCGGTGTCTTTGCCGGTCCGGACCCGGACGCGCAAAAACGATTTGAAGACAGCTATGACCGTGCCTTTGGTGAAGAAAATTCTCGCCTTGCGAGCCTCGCTTATGACGCCGTTGTTATTGGGGCTTTCGTCGCGGATGG
>CAYTAJ010000021.1:32752-34092 GCA_964435725.1 uncultured Algimonas sp. | reverse complement strand
GGTGCCGTAATCGGATTGAAGGTTTTCATCGCTTCGACCAATAAAATCGTATCGCCTTCTTTCACGCTGTCACCCACTTTCACAAAGGGGTCTGCATCCGGGGACGGACGCGTGTAAGCCGTACCAACCATGGGCGATGTTGTGGAATTCGGGTGAGTGGCAGGCGCTTCGCTTTCAACACTGACTAAACCACTTGCCGAAGCAGTAGGCGCGACTGGAGCTGCAACAACAGGGGCAGGCGCAGCAACAGCCTGCACGACTTGACCGCCACCTTTTGAGACGCGAATTTTCAAATCGCCTTTCTTCATCTCAATTTCATTGAGATCGGTATCGTTTAATATGTCGGCGAGTTCCCGAACCAAATCCACGTCATTCGGTTTCTTTGTGGTGGCCATAACGTCTCTCTCTTTTATCGTTACTGGTCTTTATTCGACTGCTTGTGAGTCGTTTAGGATTTTGTCTCTAGCAGATTTATCACGGCTTGCAGCCCTAATTGATAAGAATTTGCGCCAAACCCGCTAATTGTGCCCGTTGCGGCCTCAGCAACATAAGACCGGCGGCGAAAACTTTCCCGCTTGGCAGGTTGTGACAGGTGAATTTCTACAATGGGAATATCGAGCAATTTCAACGCATCGTAAATCGCGACTGATGTGTGTGTATAGGCGGCAGGATTAATCAAAAGCGCAGAAGCGTTATCTGCGGCCTCTTGAATCTGCTCTACAATTTCGCCTTCAATATTGCTTTGCTTGAAGACAATGTCTTGGTCTGTCGCGGCGCGGCATTCAGCTTCTATGTCGGCAAGCGTTTTTGAGCCGTAAATTTCCGGCTCTCGCGTACCGAGCCGATTTAAATTCGGCCCATTGAGAATATAAATGGCTTTCGTCATTGAGACCCCGTTTATGGCATGGTAACGCGCCCTGCAATGCTAAATAGGCCCAGATTGAGATAGGAAAGGCGTCCGAAATGGAAATCATGGTCAATGGCGACTTTCATACCTTTGAAAAGGGTATCACAATCGCTGATATGTTGGTTGCGTTAGAATTACCTCTTAGAAAAATAGCGGTTGAACGTAACCTCGAAGTTGTGCCGAAATCAACCTATGAAGACGTCATACTTGAAGAAGGTGACAAGCTCGAAATCATTCATTTTATTGGAGGGGGCTAAGTGTCCACGAAATCAGATAAACTCGTTGTAGCCGGTCGTGAGTTCAACTCTCGCCTGATTATCGGCACGGGTAAGTATAATGACTACGCAGAGAATGCGGCGGCACTCGAAGCGTCAGGCGCGGATATGGTAACAGTGGCTGTGCGTCGCGTGAATTTATCTGATCCAAAAGCGCC
>CAYTAJ010000021.1:16942-32652 GCA_964435725.1 uncultured Algimonas sp. | reverse complement strand
GTTGGGACAGCCTCTGATGCGACAGCCGCTATGGAATTGGGTTGCGATGGTGTCTTGATGAATACAGCGATTGCCGAAGCAAAAGACCCTATCCGTATGGCTGAAGCGATGAAACATGCCGTCATTGCAGGCCGTGAAGCCTATCTTGCGGGTCGTATGCCAAAGAAAATGTATGCGGACCCAAGCTCACCGCTTGCTGGGTTGATTTAAAATACAGCAATAAAAAGCCTAATTTTTGACATGATTGATGTGATAAATGTCTAATATGAGAGTTAAATTATCATTTGCATGTTTGGGTTTAATGGCCTGTTCCACTATGCCAGCAGAGTCGTTGAAATTAGTGAGTGAAACGGCCGATGAAACGGTGAAAGAGGTCACAACTGAACAAGCTGCCGATGGCGTCGACAGTTTAGGTGATACGCGAAGCCTTGGGGATGCGGCCCTAACGCCGCTTGAAGATATTAATATCCGTAAGGTTGAGATTCCGAATATACTTGAAAATATGGAAAGCCCTTATTTTGCGCCTATTGATGCGACTTGCTCAGGACTAAATTTAGAAATTGCGGATTATGACCGTTTGCTCGGACCGGATTTCGATGCTGTTGACGAGAATGGAAAACCTATTGAAACAACGGCTTTAAATGCTGTGTCTTCGGCCGTAGGCGGCATTATTCCTTTCCGCGGTTTGGTGCGTGCGGCATCTGGAGCGGCAAGTTACGATAAGAAAGTTGAGAGGGCATACCGAAAAGGTGTGTCCCGTCGGGGGTATTTGAAAGGCCTCGCAAAGGCAAAGGGCTGTACTTACTAAACACTGGAAGATTTGAATTTCAGAAGGCCTTGCAATTCCCTCTGGTCATTCCGATGTGAATAGTTTAATCCGCGCGAAATTGTAAATCCGCGCACTGTTTGCAAAGACAAGCCGCAACCGAGAAGTATTGATGTCCCAAGTTCTACTTATCATTCAGCTGATTATCAGCGTTATCCTTACCGGTCTTATTTTGATCCAACGCTCAGAAGGTGGTGCGCTGGGAATTGGTGGCGGTGGTGGAGGCGGCGGTGGCCTTATGTCCGGGCGTTCTGCGACAACCTCTATTGCGCGTATGACGGGCATTTTAGGGGCCATCTTTATCGTGAATTCTCTGGCACTTTCTGTCGTGTTTAGCTTGGAGAACCAAGATTCTTCAATTGTAGACGATTCTAATGCCGTTGCCCCCTTGACGGCCCCCGTCGAGTCAACCGATACGACAACCCCGTTGGACGAAGTGATTACAACCCCTGAAACGACAGAGGAAACGGACACTTCTGAGACCGAGGAGCCGCAATAGTCGATTTGGGTTGACTGTCTGCGCCCGCGGACAAGTAAAGAAGGCGGGCTATGCCACGTTACATTTTTATCACTGGTGGTGTTGTATCATCACTGGGCAAAGGCTTAGCGTCTGCAGCTCTGGGGGCTTTGCTCCAAGCACGCGGCTATAAGGTTCGCCTCAGAAAACTTGATCCTTATCTGAACGTCGATCCCGGCACGATGAGCCCTTATCAGCATGGCGAAGTTTACGTTACAGATGACGGTGCAGAAACGGACCTTGATCTAGGCCATTATGAACGTTTCACGGGTGTCAGTGCGGTTCAATCAGATAACATCACGACGGGACGTATTTATTCAAATATTATTAGCAAGGAACGTCGTGGTGACTATCTCGGCGCAACCGTGCAAGTCATTCCGCATGTAACGAATGAGATTAAGAATTTTGTTCTCTCTGACGCAGGCGATGTTGATTTTGTACTTTGTGAGGTTGGCGGCACAGTCGGCGATATTGAAGGTCTGCCGTTTTTTGAGGCTCTGCGTCAGCTATCTCAAGAATTGCCACGCGGGCAGACCTGTTTCCTTCATGTCACCTTACTGCCTTACATTGGCGCCGCAGGGGAGATGAAGACTAAGCCTACACAACATAGTGTTAAAGAGCTTCGCTCTATTGGTATTCAGCCTGATATTTTACTGTGTCGTGCAGACCGTCCTGTTCAAGAAGGAGACCGTAAGAAGATTGCGCGTTTCTGTAACGTAAGAGAAAGTGCTGTTATCCAAGGTCTTGATGCGCCGTCTATATATGATGTGCCGCTCGCTTATCATGCTGAAGGCCTAGACAAGGAAGTGCTTGATCACTTTGGGGTTATTAATCCACCGGATGCGGAGCTCTCGCGTTGGTGGGATATTTCAAACACGTTGGCTAACCCGGATGGAGAAGTGAATATCGCTGTCGTCGGTAAATACACAATTCTTCCGGATGCCTATAAATCCATTACTGAAGCTTTGGTACATGGCGGTATCGCTAATCAAGTGAAGGTCAATATTAAATGGATCGAAGCGGAAGAATTTGAAGAAGCAGATCCGGCTGTTGTCCTGAAAAACCAACACGCCATTTTGGTGCCCGGTGGTTTTGGAGAACGTGGCACGGAAGGGAAAATTAAAGCCGTTGAGTTCGCGCGTAACCGTAAAGTCCCTTATTTCGGAATCTGTTTGGGTATGCAGATGGCTGTAATTGAAGCCGCACGAAACTTGGCCAATATAAAAGGCGCTTCATCCTCAGAGTTCGGAGAAGAGGGAAGCAATGTCGTCGGCCTTATGACAGAATGGGTAAAAGGCAATGAGCGTCTTGAGCGTACGGCCGACACGGACCTGGGAGGCACAATGCGTCTTGGGGCTTATCCTGCGGTCTTGTCCGAAGGTTCATTAGTGGCAGAAGAATATGGTAGTCTCGAAATCGAGGAACGCCATCGCCACCGTTACGAAGTCAATATTGATTTCAAAGAGACGTTAGAGGCGTCAGGTTTGACGTTCTCCGGTATGTCACCTGATGGCGTGTTGCCAGAAATTGTTGAGATTAAGAAGCATCCTTGGTTCATCGGCGTGCAATATCATCCGGAGCTGAAGTCTCGTCCCTTTGAGCCACATCCCCTCTTTAAAGGATTTGTCAAAGCGGCATTGACTCAAAGTCGCTTAGTCTAAAGCTTAATTGTTTTTCCTGTAACAAAAACAGTGCAGCGTTTCCTCTTCAACAATATGTGAAGAATTGTGAGCATTATTTCCATTGTAATGAGTCTTCAAATTGTGTGTGAGCACACAAAATAAAGTCGCGATTTTGCGACGCGAAGGAGACCCTCTTGAAAAATCTATTTACTAAACGCTCTTACGGCGCGGTTCTTGGCCTTTCTGCATTAATGGCCTCATCGGCCATGACACCGGCCTTTGCGCAAATTAATGACGAAGTCATCGTTACTGCCCAAAAACGTGAACAAAGCTTGCAGGATGTACCCTCATCTGTGGCTGTTCTGGCTGATGAAGTGCTGGACACCATTACATCAGGCGGGGAGGATATTCTTGCACTCTCTGGTCGGGTGCCAAGCCTTTACGCCGAAAGTTCGTTTGGCCGTACTTTTCCGCGCTTCTATATCCGTGGCCTTGGAAATACAGATTTCGATTTGAACGCCAACCAGCCTGTCAGCCTTGTTTATGATGGGGTTGTGCTTGAAAACCCTGTCTTGAAAGGCTTTCCAGTCTTCGATTTGGATCAGGTTGAAGTGCTACGCGGGCCACAAGGCACATTATTTGGCCGGAATACGCCAGCAGGTGCTGTCACATTCACGAGCGCAAAGCCCACACAAGAAACAGAAGGCTATGTGCGCGCCGCATATGGTCGCTTCAACACAGTTGACCTGGAAGGCGCAATTTCAGGTGCGCTTATTGAAGATAAAGTCGCGGCTCGTTTGTCGGGTATATATCAGCGCAGTGATGACCGTGTTGATAATGTGAACCCAAATGGTCTTGAAGACGCGTTTGAAGAATATGATGATATTGCCGGCCGCTTGCTTATTGAGGTGACACCGACCGAGACGGCGTCTTTTCTTATCAACTTACATGGCCGCAGCTTGCGCGGGGGTAGTCGGACATTCTTTGCGAATGCCATTCAACCCGGCACGAATGAACTCGTCAGTACATTTAACCGCTTTGAAGGGGCCTCTGACTCTATTCAAGTCTCTGAAGTAGACAATATCGGGATCAGCCTGACAGCTAATTGGGAAGTTGGCGGTGGTACACTGACGTCTATTTCGGCATATGAAAACGTGACTAACTTTGCTCGCGGTGATGTTGATGGTGGTGTAGGCGCTGCTTTCCTGGGCAATAGCTTTCCTGGCGTCATTCCGTTCCCGGCAGAATCGGCGGATGGCGTTGTTGCGCACGGTCAATATACACAAGAAATTCGCTTTAATCGTGACTTCGGAGATGTTGTGAACCTCACTTTGGGGGCTTTCGCATTTCATGAAGACTTGAACCTCGACAATATCTCATTTGACTCACTTTCTCCCGGAAATCCTGTGAATGCCTTCGGTACACAAACGCAGGAAACCACGTCATTAGCGTTATTCGGTTCTGCCGCTTGGAACGTCAACGATCGCTTAACAGCGACAGTTGGCTTGCGCGTTACAGATGAAGATAAAGACTTCCAAGCAGAACGTTTAATCGGCCCATTCGGTGCGCCGCCTCTGGGACCAATCACGCGTGAGCTTGGCGATACGGTCGTTACAGGTGATGCGGCATTGGATTATGAAGTCACAGACGCTGTAAATGTCTATGCTCGCTATGCTCGCGGTTTTCGAGCCCCAAATGCGCAGGGGCGTATCCTATTTGGGGATGCGGTGACGGTTGCTGACACTGAGACAATCGACAGCATCGAGGCAGGGTTTAAGAGCCGTTATTTGGATGGTCGTGCTACATTAAATGTAAGCGCCTATTACTTTGAGACGAAAGACCAGCAGCTTACGGCAGTTGGTGGCGCCGGTAACTTCAACCAACTTCTAAATGCAGAAAAGGTCAAAGGCCAGGGTGTTGAAGTTGATGCGACTTTCAATCCGTTTGAAGGATTAGAGTTTACGGGTGGCGTATCTTATAATGATACAGAGATTTCGGATGCTGACCTTCAAGCCGGCGTTTGTGGATCTCCTTGTACCGTCCTTGACCCAATTGACCCTGATACAGGATTGGCTTTCATTGACGGCAATTCGCTTCCCAATGCGCCCAAATGGATTGCGAACGCGACAGTCGGCTATAGCGTGCCGGTGACAAATGATTGGGATGTCTTTGCCTTTGGTGACATTGTCCACCGCTCTTCGACGAACTTCTTCCTTTATGAGTCAGTCGAATTCAGCTCTGACCCGCTAACAGAAATTGGTCTTCGCGCCGGTATCAGAACGGATGACTTTGAGTTGGCCGGCTATGTGCGTAACTTAACAGGCGTTGTGCGTGCGGAAGGTGGCGTCGATTTTAATAATCTTACAGCTTTTGTGAACGAGCCTAGCCTATACGCGGTTGAAGTCACAAAACGCTTCTAAAGTATCGAGCAGAGCGAGTCTCCATCAATATGGAGACTCGCTCTTTCATATTTGTCTTATCCGAATAGCTGTTGGCTGATTTAAAAAATACATAAACACAAAAAAGCCGATATATGGGATAAAAAGGGTGAATATACGCCACCATGGTTGTCCGCCATCATGTAAGCGGCGAAAGATTAGCGTGAAAATCGGTATAATATGAAGCCATAACCACGTTTCATAAACCCACGTAGAAAATGAATGAAATGGCAAAACAGCTGTTCGTGGGTAAATCTCTTTGAGTATAGTGTAGAAGACTGCCGTTGCGACGACGTAGAATGCAATGGCTATCCAAAATCTTTCGATTGTTGTGGGTCGTTTAAAGCTCAACGCATCAATATAAAAATGAACAATATGTTCTATGCCTGCTTTCAGTGAGGCATGCATATCTGTTATATCGCGAAGCTCGTTCCGCATCCGCAGCCAGAAACGGCTTGCGGGTTGTGAATTTTGAAAGCCGAGCCGATAAGCTCTCGTGTATAATCAATTTCTGACCCTTCAAGGAATTCCACGCTCATTTCATCGATGACAATACGGGCACCGTCTCGCTCCAGGACGATATCGTCATCATTTGGGGCGTCAGCAAAATCGAATTTATATTGAAACCCTGAGCATCCACCACCTTCAACGGCCACGCGCAGATATTGCTCTTTACCTTGCTTGGCCATAATGGCCTTTATTTGCTCAGCAGCAGAGGCAGACATCGTTACAGGTGTGGTGTTTTCGCTCATGGCTCTTATATAGGGCGCAAGAGTGAGTCTGCCTAGACCCTTCAATCGGGTCTATTGTCAAACAAGAGTGAGAAATTTACGTGTCTTCTGAAAAAACGGCTACTTTTCCGCCCTATCGCCGTACGCGTGCGATCTACGCCTCGGACCCAGCTAAAGCCCGAGGAAGAAAGATCCAACAGCCCTCAACATCAGAACGTAGTCCATTTCAGCGTGACAAAGACCGGATTATTCATTCCTCGGCTTTCCGTCGCTTGAAAGGGAAGACACAGGTCTTCGTGGCTCATGAAGGTGATTATTATCGAACACGCCTGACGCACTCGCTCGAAGTCTCTCAAATAGCACGGTCAATTGCGCGGGTATTGGGCGTGGATGAAGACTTATCGGAATGTCTGGCTCTCGCTCATGATCTTGGTCACCCACCTTTTGGGCATTCAGGCGAAGATGCTCTTGCGAAAGCGATGGAGCCTTATGGGGGCTTCGATCATAACGCACAGACCTTGCGCATTGTTGAAAATCTGGAGGGACGATATGCGGAATTTGATGGGCTAAACCTCACATGGGAAACATTGGAAGGTATCGCCAAGCATAATGGGCCATTGATACAAAGCGTAGAAGACGAAGCGAAACTGCCTTGGGCCTTAACCGCGCTTGATGATTGGCGTGGTTTGGAGCTTGATACATTTGCGGGTCCGGAGGCACAAGTCGCCGCTCTTGCGGATGATATTGCTTATAATAATCATGATATTGACGATGGTCTTCGGGCTGGTTTGTTCAGTGTGGCAGATGTTTCAGAAGTGCCCATTGTCGGTGAGGCTTTTGCTGATGTACGTCGCCGCTATCCGGATATTTCGGAAGACCGCATGATACATGAAGCTGTACGCGATTTGATTGGGTTTATGGTCTCAGATGTTCTTGCAGAAACACGGAAACGTTTAGCCGAGGAGAACCCGCAAAGTGCACAAGACATTCGTATGCTGAACCGACCCGTTGTCGCATTTTCGGAAAGCTTCCGGGAGAAGGAAAAAGAGCTACGCACCTTCCTTTATGACAATATGTATCGTCACTACAAAGTGAACCGAATGATGGGGCAGGCAAGACGCATTGTCTCTGAGCTTTTCGACTTATTCATAAATGACCCGGATATTCTGCCGACTGAGTTGCGCGAACGATGCAATGGGGCACATACGCCTGAAACAGCACGAATTATCTGTGATTATATTGCGGCAATGACGGACAATTTTGCGATAACCGAGCACAAGAAACTGTTTACGGCAGCGGGCTATTTGTCAGCCTATTAGATTTTTCAATCAAATCTTGCCGAAATCGAATTAATTTCAGTAATTTGGTCCTGTTTACGGATGTAAGCGCTTGCAATTAATTGTCTTAATTCGCATTAACGAAATTTGAGGGAATGATTCCGCTTTTACTTGCGCGTGTTTCAACAAAGCAAAATTTAGTTGATACGGGTCTCCGTGTGAATGTGGACAAATAAACCAAGGGCTCAAAATGTTTTCGTCACTCTTCGGCGCATTATCATCGGATATCGCAATTGACCTCGGGACGGCGAATACGCTGATTTATGCTAAAGGGCGTGATGTTGTTCTAAACGAACCTTCTGTTGTTGCGTATTCCATACGAAATGGTCGTAAAGTTGTTCATGCTGTCGGCGATGAAGCGCGCTCTATGCTGGGTCGTACGCCCGGCCATATCGAAGCTATCCGTCCTATGAAAGATGGTGTGATTGCGGACTTCGAAGTTGCGGAAGCCATGATTGCTCACTTCATCAAGAAAGTGAATAAAGGACGTCGTTGGCCACGCCCGAAAGTCGTGATTTGTGTGCCGTCTGGGGCTACGGCTGTGGAACGTCGGGCTATTCATCAAAGTGCTGAACAAGCAGGCGCGTCACATGTTTATTTGATTGAAGAGCCTATGGCGGCCGCGCTTGGGGCAGGGCTTCCTATTCACGAACCGTCAGGCTCTATGGTTGTTGATATTGGCGGTGGTACGACTGAGGTCGCTGTTCTGTCATTAGACGGCATTGTTTATTCCCGTTCCGTTCGAGTTGGCGGCGATAAAATGGACGACGCTATCATTCAATATGTGCGCCGCACGACAAATCTTCTTTTGGGCGAAATGTCAGCAGAGCGTGTGAAGAAAGAAATCGGTTCGGCTATGATGCCGGCTGACAATGAAGGCATGACCGTACAAATTAAAGGGCGCGATCTCATGAATGGAGTCCCGCGTGAAATTCGTGTGACGGAAGCGATGATTGCTGAGAGCTTAGCAGAACCTGTCGAGCAAATCGTTGATGCGGTGAAAATCGCCCTTGAAGCCACGCCACCTGAACTGGCGGCGGATATTGTTGATAAAGGGATTATGCTGACGGGTGGCGGTGCCTTGCTCCGCAATTTAGATACAGAATTGCGTGCCCGCACAGGTTTGCCGGTGTCTATTGCTGATGATGCACTATCATGCGTCGTTAGAGGTTCTGGTACAGTTGTCGAGAATTTGAAAAAGTGGAAGAGCGTCCTTTCTAGCGGCGTCTAACCCAAACCTGCCCACAGGGCATAGCCGGAAAGGAAAGAGCCATGCCGCGTCAATCCTATTCTCGTGCTAATCAAGATGAATTTGGCCCCGTTTATTGGGTTTTGTTAATTTGTATCATTATCGCTTTGGCGCTTATGTTCTCGCAGAGAGAAGAGGCACGTCTCCGTCAGGCGGTTCAAGTCAAGACTGATAGTATCGTCTCACCTCTCATAACAGTCGTCACACAGCCTGTCCGTGGTGTTGAAGATTTTTTTGCATCTATATCAGACCGCCAACGCGCTTTTGAAGAGAACGTTGTTTTGCGGGCAGAACTCCAGCAACTTCGTGACGAGCAGGGTGAGTTAGCATTGCTGGAAGAAAAAATCGAACGTTATGAAGCTATTTTGGGTGCAAAGCCTGACACGGATCGTCCCCTAAAGAAAGTCGCAGTGCGTGCGATTAGCGATATAAATGGTCCATTTGTAAGAGCTTTGCTTATTAATGCTGGACGGAAGGATGGGATAAAAAAGGGACAAGCGGTCATAAGTACAGACGGCATAGTTGGGCATGTTATACTTGCGGGTGAAAAAGCGTCTCGTGTACTCCGTCTTGATGATCTTAACAGCCGTATCCCTGTTAAAAGTATGCGTTCTGATGCGGTTGCGATATTGGCAGGGGATAATACGCTTCACCCGCGTTTGATGTTCATAGAGATTGGGAAAGATTGGCAAGTCGGTGATAAGGTCGTGACATCTGGTGATGAAGGGCAACTTCCTCGCGGTTTGCTTGTCGGAGAGGTCATTGAAAGTCCGGACGGTGAATTACGTGTTGAAGTTGCCGGATTGCAAAAGCCGCTAGACTGGATATGGGTGGCGCTTTTTGAGCCCATATCTTTGCCAGAAGAGGGGGCCGAGGAAGAAAAGCTTGAGTCTGGTGAAGTCGTTTCAAACGATGTTGAGGCTCTTCAATGAAGATATATGCGACATCCTCTAATTCTCGACCTGGGCATCTTTGGCAGGCAGTTCTAACTGTGCTCATTTTAAGCGTGACAGGTATTATAAGTTTTACATCATTTGGGTTTCATATATCTTTGCAATGGTTGCCCTTAATGGCAGTGGCCCTGTGGCCACGTACGGCGACACCCATATTGTCTGTCATTGCTCTACTTTTACTTGGACTATTTCAGGATTGGTTGGGCTATGGTGTGCCAGGTCAGTGGGCGTTTCTCTATCTCTTGCTATTTTTGATAATTCGGCCATTTGAACGCATAAAACCGTTACACTTTGGGCAAGGTATGTCACTTTGGCTGACAAGTGTTGTTGTCGGTTTTTTAGTTTTGACACTGACGGGACGGCTTATCTATGGCGTCTGGCCCGATTGGTTCCGTTTGATTGTTCCGGCGGTCACGGCCACGATTATCTTTCCAATTTTCTGGCTACTACGTCAAAATCTCCAAGCTTGGCTCTTACGGCGTGAAGAGGCGAGTTAATGGCGCGACGGTCAAAGTTAAAAACGAATGATGGCGCGTTGGAGCAAGCCAATGCCGAAGCAACACTTAGTCGACGTACAGCTATATTGGGGGTGGGTGGCATTGGGATGTTCGGCATTCTCGGCGCTAGGCTTTATAATCTTCAAGTCACAAATGCTGAAAACTATATCGCTTTGTCAGAGGATAATCGTTTCAACTACAACATGATCCTGCCTAGTCGTGGACAAATTTTAGATCGCCATGGCGAAGCCCTCGCCGTGAATATTCCCAACTACCGCGTCGTGCTGATCCCTGAACGTACGCCTGATATTGACAAAGCTCTGTTAGAAGTTGGAGAGGTCATCGACCTTGATGAACGTGCACTCAAGCGTATCAAGCGCGACATCAAATCGAACCCAAAATTTGTCCCAATCACGATAAAGGATAATGTCGACTGGGACCAATTTGCGGCCCTGAACATGGATATTTATGATCTGCCAGGCATAATTCCGGAGGTGGCAGAAGGTCGTGCTTATCCTAATCAGGGCATATTCGCGCATACTTTGGGCTATATTGGCCGTGCGGGAGAACGAGATATTGAGCGTGATGATGACCCGCTCCTTCGCCAGCCGACATTCCGTATCGGCAAGACGGGCGTTGAGGCGGCTAAAGATAAAACACTTCGTGGGGGCGCGGGTCGCTTGAAAGTCGAAGTGAATGCGATGGGCCGAATTGTCCGAGAGTGGCCTGATCCGAATGACGCCGCCAAACCGGGTGACAATGTGCATCTGACATTGGATGCGCATTTACAGAAATTCGCGGCAGAGCAGTTTAAAGAAGATAGTGGTGGAATCTCTGTCATTGACTGCATGACAGGGGAGCTGCGGACGCTCCTTTCTATGCCAAGCTTTGACGCCAACTTCTTTGTAAATGGTCTGACGCAAAGTGATATGGATCGCCTGAACAACGATCCCAAACGCCCACAATTTAACAAAGTCATCGGCGGGGGGTATCCGCCTGCCTCGACATATAAAATGGTGGTTATGCTCGCGGCTCTGGAGACTGGTCTTATTGATCCCAATAAAGAAATTTTCTGCGTGGGTAAGATGCGCCTGGGTAACCGTACCTTCCATTGTTGGAAACGGAATGGCCACGGGGCGGTCGATATGCGGGAGTCGCTGAAACAATCCTGCGATACTTATTATTACGAAATCTCTCAGACAATAGGTATTTCAAAAATTGCGGATATGGCGCGGCGTTTGGGGCTAGGGGAGGCCTATGGTGTTGGTATTGCAGGCGAGAAATCTGGTATTGTGCCGGATGAAGTTTGGAAACAAGCGCGCTTGGGGGCGGGTTGGCGCATGGGTGATACGTTAAATGCCTCGATCGGGCAGGGGTTTGTGCTAGCCACGCCGTTACAATTATCGGTTATGACTGCACGCCTTGCGAATGGGCAAGTCGCGATTACGCCATCACTTATTATCGGTAATGATATCCAACCCTTTGATCAACTGGATATTGATCCTGCGCATTTGGCCTATATTCGCGACTCGATGTACTCGGTCTGTGAAGAACCGGGAGGAACAGCCTATCGCATGGATAGTCTCGGTCTTGGCGGCTTAAAAATGGCCGGTAAGACAGGTACCGGGCAAGTGAGGGGCATTTCAGCGAGTGAACGCGCGGAAGGTGTAAGATCTAATGACGAAGTGCCTTGGGAGTTGCGCGACCACTCCATTTTCGTAGGCTATGCGCCTTATGATCAACCCCGTTTTGCCGTGGGCACAATTGTTGAGCATGGCGGGTCAGGCGCAGGACGCGCTGCGGATATTACCAGAGCCGTTCTTTCAGAAGCGTTGAGGCGTGATGGTTTGGGCCCTCGCTCCGAAGCGAATGTCACTGCAGGAACCTTGTAATGGTTGCATTATTTGGCAGCGATAATTCTGGCCTTAGCCTTAGGGCCAAACTCTATGAGGTAAATTGGCTTCTGCCTGTTTTGGTGGGTCTCATAGGTGCCGTTGGTGTCGCCATGATATTTGCGGCGACTGATGGAATTTGGGGCCGTGGGGCTGCACAACATGCTGTCCGTCTTGGCGTAGCCGGACTGATAATGATTATCGTTGCTCTTATAGATATCAAAGTTTGGTACACCCTGGCCTATCCGGCTTATCTCGGCGCACTTATTTTGCTTATTGGGGTCGAGTTGGTAGGGGTTAATGTAAATGGCTCGCAACGCTGGCTCGATCTTGGCGTCATGCGGCTGCAACCTTCTGAGGTCATGAAACCCGCCATTGTGATGGCTCTGGCACGTTATTATCACGACTTACCGCGTTGGCGTGTCTCTCGTATGAGTGGTCTTATTGGGGCTCTTGCTATGATTTCGCTTCCTATGGCGCTTATTCTTCACCAGCCTGACTTAGGCACAACCTTATTGGTCGGTGCAACTGGCGTGGCCATCGTGTTTCTGGCTGGCGTGAGTTGGCGCGTTATTGGCATTGCAAGCTTGTTTGCCTCCGTCGGAATACCACTCTTTTTTCAATACGGATTAAAGGAATACCAACGTGCCCGTATTTGGACATTCTTGGACCCATCGCGCGATCCCAGTGGAGCAAGCTATCACATTACGCAATCAAAGATTGCCTTGGGCAGTGGAGGGGTTTCAGGAAAAGGCTTTATGAATGGGACGCAAAGACAAGGCGAATATGTACCCGAAAACAGAACAGATTTTATCTTTACAGTGATTGGTGAAGAGTTCGGTCTCATCGGAAGCTTGATGACGATTGGGCTTTATATGTCCGTAATTGGTCTCTGCATTTACCTCGCGGCGCAGTGCAAGGCTATGTTCGCGAAGCTCTTAATCTTGGGCCTGATGACGACGTTCACACTCTATATCTTCATAAATTTGGGCATGGTCATGGGATTAATGCCTGTCGTAGGTGTTCCGCTTCCTCTGATTTCTTATGGCGGGACCGTGGTACTGACTATGATGGGGGGCTTTGGTCTTATTCTGTCAGCGCATTTACACCGTAATAGTGAGTTGCCGCGCGGCGGCTTTAGTTAATTCATACAGGCGGAAACGCCATGATCTCTTGACCCCGTATAAGATTTCCGCAATCAGCGTTATCAATATTGACAGGCTCAACCAGAAGCCTGCGAGGGCATAACACAAGAGGGTATTCATGGCAGCAGCACCTGGAACGGCGCAATGGTCGTCGAGATTTGCATTTATCATGGCCGCAGTCGGCTCATCCGTAGGCTTGGGCAATCTTTGGCGGTTTTCTGCTGAATTAGGCACAAATGGTGGCGCCGCTTTCCTCGTTATCTATGTGGCCTGTATCGTTCTGGTTGGCATACCTGTTTTGATGGGCGAGTTTATGATTGGTCGGGCGGGTCAAGCGTCTAGTGCTGTTAGATCTCAAAATGACCTTGCTGTTCGTAGTGGGGTATCTCAAGGATGGAGTAGCGGCGCTTGGATCGGCATGGTCGCCTCGTTCCTTATTGTTAGTTTTTACTGTGTCGTTGCGGCATGGGTCCTTAATTACCTCGTCCGTTTCCTGGGTAACTCTTTCGCGGGCAGCACAGCGACGGAGATTGCAGGTCAGTTCCCTGCTATGCTTAATGATCCTTGGGGAGGAGGTAATCCACTCAAGGCGGTCTGGCCGTATTTTTTCTTATTTGCCGGTCTAACAACATGGCTCGTATCACGCGGCGTTAATGCTGGCATTGAGACTGCTGCAAAATTGTTAATGCCTTTGTTTTTCATCCTGCTCGTTGGTTTGGCGCTCTATTCAATCATTTCGGGTATGCCTTCTGGCGGCACAAAAGAAGCTGTTGGCTTTATGTTTACGCCTGATTTCTCGAAAATTACGCCGGAAGTCGCTGTATCAGCTTTGGGTCAGGCTTGTTTCTCAATTGGTATCGGTAATGCGATTATGATCACTTATGGATCGTATCTACCAAGAAATGTAAGTATTCCAAAAGCCGCGGTTGGCATCAGTTTAGTCGACACTTTAGTGGCGATTACAGCTGGACTTGCAATTTTCCCGATTGTGTTTGCTAACAATCTCGATTTCAGTGCAGGTGCGGGCATATTCTTCCAGACATTACCGACAGCACTTGCGGAATATTGGTATATTGGCGCAGCCTTCTTCTTCTTGGCGTTCTTTGCGGCTATTACATCATCAGTCTCATTGTTGGAGCCATCTGTAGCTTACGTCGCTGAGCGCTTTAATATGACGAAGCGAAAGGCCGCTTGGATCACGGGTGCAGCCATAACGGCATTAGGATTGGGCTCCTTGTTTAGCCCAGCATTCTTTGAGTTCATTGATACAGGCTTGGCGGGACCAATTCTGGCACCTACTTCAGCTCTATTAATTTCTCTCTTCGTGGGTTGGCGTCTGGATCGCAAAATCTTAGCAGGTGAGATTGCTGGTGATGGTCAGAAAATTGGTGAATTTATTGTTGTATTGACGAAGTATGTGGCGCCAATCTTTATGGGCATTGTTCTTGTCTTAGGAACTTTTGACCGCTGGATAGCGCCACTCCTATCTTAAGAAATACAGATAGCAGTGAGCTGTACAAAGTTTAACCATTCACTGCTTTTTCACTCTTGAAAGACTGTTGTTAATACCTTTAACCCATAATTAGGGATGAGCGTTCAGCGAACGTTTAGGATATTCTGCTTATGTGTGGGTAAGTGGAAAAACTCTCTGGTATTGAGTATCGGGGGGTTCTTATTTCGGGGAACCTACATATGGGCTTAAAGCTCAATATTATTAAGACGTCAGCAATAGCCGGATGCTTGGCTTTTAGTGCCTGTGCAACGGTCGACATGACCGATATGTCCGGCTCTCAATCAGAAACAGTGACCAAAGCCGTTGATGTTAATGTTGTGCAACGTGCTGCGTCTCGTCTCTACTCCGTCTTTATCAATCGCGGTTTTGTCGAAAAAACGTCCCGCAATAAAATGCGTTCGGCTGCCCGTATGCTGCTAAAGGGTTTAGAAAACACGCCTCTGAGTCGTGAGGTGAATTACGCGAGCACTGTTGAGTCCCTAGACGTAATAAAATCTGATATCGTTTTTGCTCAAAGCTATGTTGACCAAACCCGCCAGGCCGCAGAAATATATTTGGCGATGGCACCGGGTGAAACGTCCTTGAAGAAGGAACTGTCAAGCTTACAACAGGCTTTGGCCGCAGCGAATGAAGCGAAAAACAGCTTTTCTGAGGCCCTAGAGGCGAAGCAAGCGGATACGACGCAAGTCGAATTTGTGACATATGTCGAAAGTGTTACGGCGCTCAGCGAGGTGACAGATGCGTTTGGCGTTCGTGTAAGGGCGATGTCTATGGGTGCTGAGACACCTTCAATCGGTTAAGGCTTTAACCCCAAAGTTTTGATGTCGGAGGATGCAGCATTGCACCTTCGTAAGTCAGACCATTCTGGCAGTCCTCAGCTAAGAGCAATGGCCCATCCAAATCCAATACATCAACGCAATCAGCTAAGATCGCCATAGGGGCCATAGCGAGCGAGGAGCCCACCATACATCCGGCCATGATTTGAAAGTC
>CAYTAJ010000021.1:3480-16842 GCA_964435725.1 uncultured Algimonas sp. | reverse complement strand
TAGGGGCCATAGCGAGCGAGGAGCCCACCATACATCCGGCCATGATTTGAAAGTCTAGACTTTTCGCCATGTTTATCAATGCGAAGGCCGCAGTTAGACCTCCGCATTTATCAAGCTTAACATTTATGGCGCGGTAGCCGTCTTCCCACAAAGCCTGAAGGCCTTCTTGGGTAATATCGTGTTCAGCATGTAGGCTTTCATCGGCACAGATTATGGGTGAGGCAGGAAATGGTGTCTCAATTGACATATGTGATGCGAGTGGCTGTTCTATCATAGCAATATTTTCAGGCGGCAACGCATTCAATAATGCGTCCAATTGTTCGCGTGTAAGGTCTTCATTTGCATCAATAATTAGCTTTGCATCAGGTCGTGTTGCGATAATGCTCTGTGAACATGCTAACGCAGACGCACCATCGACCTTGATTTTTAGAAGGGGGTAATTTCTAGCCTTTAGAGCCGCTGCTGCCATATCTTTTGGGGCTTGAAGGGAGAGCGTGAAGGCCGTTACTTTTGGTGGAGGTTTTGATAATCCTAATTGTTTGAAAACAGGTACGCCTGTTTGTTGGGCACTTAAGTCCCACAATGCGCAGTCAAGTGCGTTCCGTGCCGGCCCCGGGGGCATTAAAGTGTTTAACTCTTCATTGTTGAGACCGCTTTCAATCGCGTCTCTAACACTTTCAATATCAAAAATGACGCTCTCAACCGTTTGTCCATAACGCGAGTAAGGCCTGCATTCCGCGCGACCCATGTGACCTTTTTCAGAGATTTCGACCCAAACTGTTGGAATATGGGTTAAGCTTGACCTCGAAATTGTGAAACTACCGGCAACGGGCCAGATTTTTTCATAAACAGATAATTGGCGCAAAACATAACCTTTGCTTGACGGCGGCGCGAACTGTTTGCACCTTGGACTCATGAGTGTTGGTGCACATTACACATTAGAAGAGCAAGGAGAAATCTTGAGCGTGTATGTGCATGGAGATTGGACTCTCAAGAATGTTAAAACACTTAATCATAGCCTTTTGAATGAACAGTTTTCGCCGGGCATTGCTTATGTCCATTTTGATTTTGCGAATGTTCGAGAGTTGGATACAGCAGGGGCTTACTTGCTCGCCCGATTTTTAGGGCTCCAACAACAACCCTGTCAAAATTGGAATATTACTTCGGCCAGTGAAGGCCAAGTGACATTAATGAATATGGCGTGCGATGCAACGCGTGGTGAACCGCCTAATACAACTCGACAATGGTATGATACTCTTAGCCGGATCGGCGTAGCCACAGAACGCTTCTGTAATGAAGTGTATGAAACGCTTATATTTATCGGCAAGTTTTTTGCTGTGCTGGCGCGTTTGATATTACAGCCCCATAAAATTCGATGGAAGTCCGTGGTGGCTTTAATCGAAGAAGTCGGATTGGATGCCGCACCAATCGTCATGATTCTCAGTTTCTTTATCGGTGCGGTCATCGCCTATATGGGCGCTAACTTGCTGGCACAGTTTGGCGCCAGTGTCTTCATGGTAGACCTTGTTGGTTTCTCAGTCCTACGGGAACTTGCGCCCATAATTACGGCAATTCTACTAGCCGGTCGTTCAGACTCCGCTTTTACAGCGCAGATTGGGGCGATGAAGATGCGTCAAGAAATTGACGCCATGACCATTATAGGTCTTGATACTTATGAAACGCTCGTTGTTCCACGAGCTTTGGCCTGTATTGTTGCAACTCCCATTCTAACATTTTTAGCGATGATGAGCGGACTTTTTGGCGGTATGCTTGTAGCGTGGGTGGCAGGTCCCGATATATCGCCGATAATGTTCGTGACCCGTTTTCAGGAAGCGGTCGACACGACACAGCTTTGGGTGGGCATGTCTAAGACGCCATTTTTTGGCTTAATCATAGCCATTATTGGGTGCCGTCAAGGATTGGCAGTGACAGGCAGTGTAGACTCTTTAGGGGAGAGAACAACGACAAGTGTTGTTCAAGCGATTTTCACAGTGATTGCCGTCGATGCGATATTCGCAATTTTATTCTTCCAATTGGGTGTGTGATGGCAGAATTTGATACATATCTTCACTCTGATGATGTTCCGCCAATGGAAGCGCGGGGTATCCTCACGCAATTTGGCGATCATGTCATTCATGAGAACTTAGATTTCCGCATGAATAGAAGTGAAATTGTTGGCCTGGTCGGTGGCTCAGGTACCGGTAAAACAGTGTTGATGAATACACTTCTGGGTTTGAAAGAGCCAGAGGGTGGCGTTGTCCGTTATTTTGGAAGAGATAGGCGTGACCTATCAGGAAAAGAACGCAAAGCGATTAATAACAAAATTGGTGTTTTGTTCCAGGGTGGGGCCTTATTTTCCTCAATGACAGTCCGACAGAACATTATGGTGCCTTTAAGGGAGCATACCGATTTGTCAGAGAATTTGATGGAAGAATTGGCTGATATGAAAATCCATATGGTTGGTCTTCCGGCTAAGGCGGCAACACTTTATCCGTCTGATTTATCTGGCGGGATGAAAAAGCGTGCGGGACTGGCACGGTCTTTGGCGCTCGACCCAACCCTGTTATTTTTGGATGAGCCAACAGCAGGTCTCGATCCCATAGGGGCGCATGCCTTTGATGAATTGATACTGGGACTACGGGAGGCCTTAGATCTTACGGTGTTAATGGTGACACATGATTTGGACAGTCTTTACACAATTTGCGATCGTGTGGCAGTTTTAGTTGATAAACACATCCCGATTGCCGATAAGTTAGAGGCTGTTCAAAAATATGATGACCCATGGGTACAAAAATATTTTGGCGGTGCAAGATCACGTGCGGCTCTGACATCGAGTGGCCGCATATGATAGAGCGGACCAAGAAAGTGGCTAAATAGACATGGAAAATAAAGCCCATTATGCGCTGATTGGATTTTTTGTCCTCCTTTCGTTTCTTGCCGCGGTTGCATTTATCCTTTGGTTATCCAACGCTCAGTGGGATAAGCAATTTGATGATTATGAAGTGAGCTTTACAGGCCCTGTTCGCGGTCTTTCGCAAGGCAGTGAGGTCCGTTTCAATGGTCTCAAAGTCGGGGAGGTTACGAAGCTTACTCTTGATCCACGAGATACGAATACAGTGATCGCAGACATCCAAGTAGAGCCTCAGACACCAGTAGATACAAGATCATATGCCCGCTTGGAGCCCTTAGGTCTGACTGGTCTTAGCTATATACAAATTTTTTCGGGGGGTGAAGATTTCCCACTCTTAAACGATCTTCCCGGTCGGGGTCCGAAACGTATTCCCGGTCAGATGAGCCAACTCGATACCTTCTTGGATGGTGGCGGTTCCGTGATTGATAATGCCTCTGTTGCCCTTAAGCGAGTCAATGCGGTCCTCGCCACAGATGCTATTGCTGACTTTCATCAAATTCTTCGCAATATTGAAGAGATAACAGCCAATATTGACACTTCAGAGCTTGATATGGCTGAAGTGAACCGGATGATTAAATCTATAAGAGAAGCCGCTGATGCAATTACGATTACTGCCAATGATATCACTGAAACCTCGGGAAGCGTGAATAAGGTTGTTCAAAATGATATTAGGTCACTTTTGGCAAAAGCAGAAGAAAGTCTTGTTACGATTGATGGTGCAGTGACATCTATTGATGGTCTAGCCGGCGGTGGTAATGAGCTCGTTACTGACGCTCGAGATGCGATCAACCGTTTGTCAAATTCGGGGCTGACTGACCTAGAAGAAACCGTCGATGCTATTCGTCGTTTGGTTCAAACTCTTGGGCGTGTTGCGGATAGTCTTGAGCAAAACCCAGCGCAATTCATCGTCGGTTCAGAGCGCGAAACAGTGGAGTTACCGCAATGATGAAAACATGTTTCAAAGCTCTCGCATGCATGGCGTTCGTTGGTTTATCTGGGTGTAACGTTCTTCCTGATCCGTTACCGGCTGATACAATTTATCGCCTAGGGAGCATGCCCCAAACTGTTGAAGCCTATGATGATGCTTCTGTTATCCGCGTCGATAGACCGAGCGCATCAATCGTCTTCCAAAGTCGTGATGTCATTGTTTCTCCTGATGGGCAGAGACTAGCCTCTGCGGCGCAGGCTAAATGGTCCGAAGTTATGCCTGTTTTGGTGCAACAAGCCTTCATTGACGTGCTTGAATCGCGGCCAAAACTGATAGGCGTTTTGCCTGCGTCTGGCGCGAGAACAGATACGCGTGTACAACTTGCCATTAAGAATTTTGAAGCGCAATTTGATCGCGGCGAAGGTGCAGCACCATTGGCCGTTGTCGACCTATCAGTAACATTCGCGAATGCTTCAAATAGAAATCTATTAGGAACTTATAACGTTCGTAAAACACAACGCGCGGACGCCGCCTCCGTTTCAGCCATTGTTAGGGCTATTTCTGAGGCTAATCTTGCCGCTTTGGCTGATATTTCCGAATGGCTTGAACAGCACCCTGCGCATAGCACTGATCAGTCCTGACGCGCGGCGTTTACTTTTTTGCGAATAAAATAGCCGGTCGCAAATAGCGTTAAGAGTGTCACCGCGATAACAGGCAGCATCATTTCAATTTTATCGCCGACCATTTCACCCAGATAATGACAAAGGGCGAAAATTACCGAGGTATAGAGCAGGGCGGTAAATGCGATAATTGCGCAAAACTTAGCGTAATTTATACCAAAGTAACCACAAGCCACATAAGCCGGGACACGCGCGAGCGGTAGGAAGCGCGCGCCGAGTAAGGTCATGAAGGTGTGGCGTTGCACTTTTTCTTGCAAATTCGCGACATGTTTTTTCTCGGTAAAGGCTTTGGCTTTGGGATTTTTAAGAGCCGCCCATCCAATCCAGTATTTCCAGATGTCAGAGAAAAAAAGGCCAATAAAAATGATGATAAAAACCGCAGGAAAATGGGCCGGGTTTGAAGCAGAGAGTGTTGCTGCGGCTAGAACAGCGGCGTCTTCCTGTACAAAAGGGCCTATGGCAATACCGAGATATAACAGCCAATTTGGTTCCATATTGCCTTGTCTCTGCGAGAAAGATGTTAAGACTGTCTTAGGTCACAGTCATAACGTCTGATTTCCTCTGCTATCATATGAAATTAAGCGTGATTCAAGCCCTTGTGCCCATTGCGTCTGTGAACACTCCATGACATAAGGCGCGAAATTTTTAACCCCTGATTTGGGGCAATACGGCCCTATGCCTTATTTGCTCTCAAAATTGACACACGATGGACACCCGTCATGCAAATTAAAGAATTGAAATCTGAAGGCCTCAGCTACAGCTATTCTGTAACAGTCCCGAAGGAAGACCTTGCCGCAAAACTTGAAGCTAAAATCAAGGAAATGCAGCCGCAAGTCTCTTTGAAAGGGTTCCGTCCCGGTAAAGTGCCTGTGTCTCACATCAAAAAGATGTTTGGTCAGTCTATTATGAAGGACGTTGTCGAAGAGACTGTGAATGAAACATCTCAGCAGGCCATCAATGACAATAAAATTCGCCCTGCCGGCCAGCCAAAAATTGACCTCCGCGCCAATGGCGAAGAGGTGACAAAGGGTGAAGCGGATCTTGAGTATCAATTGACTGTCGAGTCGATTCCAGAGTTTGAACCCGTTGATCCAGAAAAATTGAAATTTACGCGTCTGAAATATGAGGCGACGGATGCTGACATTGATGAGCGTTTAGCGGAGCTAGGAAAAGGTCAAAAGACTTACAAGAAAAAAGCCAAGACTGCGAAAGCGAAAAAGGATGATGCTGTTCTTATCGATTTTGTTGGTACAATTGATGGTGATGCCTTTGAAGGCGGTTCGATGGAAGGCCATCAACTCGTTCTCGGGTCTGGCACATTTATCCCGGGATTTGAAGATCAGTTGATTGGCGCGAAAGCCGGTGATGAATTGGATGTTAAAGTTACGTTCCCTGAAGATTATCAAGCGGCTGATCTGGCCGGTAAAGAAGCCGTTTTTGCGACGAAAGTACATGAAGTACAGGGTGCTAAGGACGCAGAAATTGATGATGAGTTTGCAAAGAACTTCGGTCTTGATGATTTGGCGGCCCTTAAAGAGGCGGTCAAAAGCCAATATGAGGGTGAGCTTGATATGCAGTCCCGCATGAAGCTGAAGCGCGCCATCTTGGATGAACTTGATAAGAAGCACAGCTTTGATCTTCCGCCTGGCATGGTTGAAGCCGAATTCTCTAACATTTGGCAGCAGGTTCAGTCTGAAAAAGAAGCCGGACAGTTGGATGAAGAAGACGCCAAGAAAACAGACAAGCAGCTTGAGAAAGACTACCGCAAAATCGCAGAACGTCGCGTGCGCCTAGGTCTTGTTCTTGCAGAAATGGGCCAAAAAGAAGAAGTCCAAATTTCTAACGAAGAATTACAACAAGCCATGATCGCTGAGGCGCGTCGTTATCCTGGGCAAGAACAGCAAGTGATTGAGTTTTACCAGAAAAACCCACAAGCGATTGCTCAACTACGCGCCCCTATCTACGAAGAAAAGGTTGTCGATTTGATTGTTGAAAAAGCAAAAGTCTCTGACAAAAAAGTCGATAAAGACGAACTCTTCAAAGAAGATGAAATGATCTAAACATTTATCGATATTAAAGTTCAATACCCGCCACTATGGCGGGTTTTTTATTGCTCATGTGCATCATTTTGATGCAAAATATAAATAACACCATATTAATGTATTTATTGTAATGCACTCCAGTCTACAATCTGGAGGGGATACTTTGCAAAAATTTGATTTTGTAGTTGTCGGTGGTGGACCCGCTGGTCGTCGCGGGGCAATTCAAGCCGCAAAAGCGGGTAAATCCGTTCTTTTGATTGATAAAGGTTTCAAGGTTGGCGGCGTATGCCTGCATACTGGTACTGTGCCCAGCAAGACTTTACGTGAGACAGTCCTTAACCTCTCCGGTTTTCGCGAACGCGGTTTTTACGGACGTTCGTATAAAGTCAAAAACAACATTACAGCGGATGACCTTAAGCAAAGATTAGGATTGACGGTTGAGCACGAAGTCGAGGTATTAGAAGATCAATTGCGGAGAAATAATGTAAGCGTTATTAGCGGGAAAGCTAAATTTCTAAGTGAAAAACGTATTCATATCACCTTGCCTGATGGAGAGAGCGAAGTTGTAGAGTTTGATAAAGCTTTGCTTGCAGTAGGGACAAAGCCATTTCGTCCTGATTATATACCCTTTGATGGCGAACACGTGCTAGACAGCGCCGAAATCCTTAAGATTAAGACACTCCCAAAATCGCTTACGATCATTGGTGCAGGTGTCATCGGGATTGAATATGCAACGATTTTTAATGCTCTAGATATACCTGTCACAATTGTCGAACCGAGAGAGACTATCCTAAATTTCTTGGATAGAGAAATTGTGAATGAGTTTATCAATGAGCTTAAAAACCGAGGCGTTGAAATATCATTGGGAAGCAAAGCGGCTCATATTAAAAATGATGGGACCCGTTGTTTCGTGAAGTTGGAGAATGGTCGGGTCATCCAATCGGATACAATTCTATTCGCAGCTGGTCGAATTGGTGCGACGGAAAGCCTTAATTTAGACGCTTGCGGTCTGGTGGTTGATCATAGGCGTCGCATAAAAGTGAAGGGTCGAAGTTTTGAAACGCAAACACCCGGAATTTATGCAGCAGGCGATGTGATTGGCTTTCCGAGCTTGGCTTCGACATCAATGATGCAAGGTCGCATTGCCGCTTGTCACGCTTTCGAAATTCCAATGTCTACGCCACCTGATTACTTTCCTTACGGGATATATTCTGTTCCAGAGATATCTTCTATTGGCCTCACAGAAGAGGAACTAAGAAGCAAAAATATTCCCTATGAGTGCGGTATTGCAAGACTTCGCGAAACTTCTCGTGGACAAATAATGGGTATTCAGTCGGGAATGCTAAAGCTAATCTTTGAACTGAACTCTCGTCAGCTTTTGGGGGTGCATGTATTGGGAGAGGGAGCAACCGAACTCATCCATATTGGGCAAGCTGTCCTGAACCTCAATGGGAAACTTGACTACTTTATTGATAATATATTCAACTATCCGACTCTTGCAGAGGCTTATAAGGTCGCTGCTTTAGATGCTTGGAATAAAATACAGAGCATTGAACAAGAGAAGACAGCAAAAGATTGTCTTGATTTTGACGACAGTATCTTTAATCCGCTCAATAATCTCAAAATGGCTTAACCAAGTTGATTTGGCTAGCGTCCCGTTTTGAAATCCCAGGATGCGTTTTCTTTAGTGCCATAGTCCGCGTTATTCCAAGTGATGCATTCAATATCAAAATTTAGCTGTCGCAAAAATCAACCAAAATTTTAGAGAAGGTTTGTATTTATATTTGGAGCTATAAATTACTCACTTCGCCCGTGAACTCTCCCATCTCGCTCAAAAAACCTTATATAAACTTTATGTCCGAAACCCTGATGATTTTCGACACAAATTGTGTGCTTTGTAGCGGTGCTGTTCGATTTATTCTAAAGCATGAACGCGATAGCGATATTCAATTCGTTAATGCGTGGTCTGAAACCGGACTGGCCATCGGCGCTAAGCATGGTTTGAGCAAAGACGACCTGAATAAAACCTTTTTATTCATTCGGAACGGGCGAGGTTTTACGCACTCGACTGCGACATTAGAATTAGCGCGACACCTTAAGATGCCTTGGCGAGCTTTGCGTTTGTTTTGGATTGTACCTAAACCTCTCAGGGATTGGGCATATCGTTTTATTGCAACACGTCGTTATCGTATATTTGGCTATGAAGAAAATTGTTTGGTCATACGTCAGGAAGAGCGTCATCGCTTTATCGATGTCTGAGAAATCTAGCTAAGGGCGAGGCAAATTTACCATAAGAGGCGAAGACGCATTGACCCCCTTGATATGGCGTTCTAGCGTAGCAATATATTAAAAATCAGAACGACCCACTTGCAACTCTTGCAGACTAAAATTCAGGACCTTTCATGTTTGACCCCGTTGATCAGTTAACAAATTACCTCATTCCAACAGTTGTAGAGCAATCTAGCCGCGGTGAACGCGCTTTTGATATTTATTCACGCCTCTTACGTGATCGTATCATCTTCTTGTCAGGCCCTGTCGAAGACAGCATGGCCGCGTCTATCACGGCGCAGCTTCTATTCTTAGAGAGTGAAAACCCTAAAAAAGAAATCTCTATGTATATCAACTCGCCGGGTGGCGTGGTGACGTCCGGCATGGCGATTTATGACACAATGCAATATATCAAATCGCCTGTGTCTACAGTGTGTATCGGGCAGGCCTGTTCTATGGGCTCGCTTTTACTGGCGGCCGGTGAGGCGGATATGCGTATCGCTCTGCCAAATGCGCGCGTTATGGTGCATCAGCCTTCCGGTGGTTTCCGTGGGCAAGCCTCTGATATTCAACGCCATGCAGAAGATATTTTGGCAATGAAAAAGCGGTTGAATGAAATCTATGTCAAACACACAGGTAAAAAATACGCGACAATCGAGAAAACTTTGGATCGTGATCACTTCATGACAGCTGAAGAATCTAAAGACTTTGGCATCGTTGATCACGTCTACACATCGCGTGGTGAAAAATAACAATCCAGTTTTTCGTGGATATTAACTGTATAAGGCTGCGATATCACTGTCGCGGCCTTCTCTTTTGACTTGAAACGGATACAGATAAAGTGTCCTATAAAGTGAAATTTGTTATATCCGTAAGGCAAGATTAAGAAAACTGTGGTAAATATATGTTAGGCGTCTGCTTCGGCATTGAAATTGCAAGGTTTTTAGCCAGTTAAAACCTTCGAATGGAACGAAAAGATTATGAGCAAAACAACAAGCGGTGATTCCAAAAATACGCTCTACTGTTCGTTCTGCGGCAAGAGTCAGCATGAAGTTCGCAAATTGATCGCGGGGCCGACTGTTTTTATCTGTGATGAATGTGTCGAACTTTGCATGGATATCATCAAGGAAGAGGGTAAAGGGTCCATCGCAAAAACATCAGAAGGTGTCCCGACACCTAAAGAAATCTGCGAAACGCTTGATGATTACGTTATTGGACAAGCTTACGCCAAGCGTGTGCTGTCTGTCGCTGTTCACAATCATTATAAACGTTTGAACCATGCGACATCGAACCCAGATGTTGAACTGGCAAAGTCAAACATCCTCCTTGTTGGGCCAACAGGTTGCGGTAAGACGTTATTGGCGCAAACCTTGGCGCGTATCCTTGATGTGCCATTCACAATGGCGGACGCTACGACACTAACTGAAGCCGGCTATGTCGGTGAGGATGTTGAGAATATCATTCTAAAGCTACTACAGGCTTCAGATTACAATGTTGAGCGGGCTCAACGTGGTATCGTTTATATTGACGAGGTTGATAAGATTTCTCGCAAATCTGATAATCCGTCCATCACGCGTGATGTGTCAGGTGAGGGCGTGCAACAGGCACTCTTGAAGATTATGGAAGGGACTGTGGCCTCTGTCCCGCCACAAGGTGGTCGCAAGCATCCTCAACAAGAATTCTTACAAGTCGATACGACGAATATCCTCTTTGTAGTAGGCGGCGCTTTCGCAGGGCTTGATAAAGTCATTTCGAACCGGGGCGATAAAAAATCTATCGGCTTTGGCGGCGAGGTCAAAGAACTTGATGAGCGTCGTGTCGGTGACATTCTAAAAGAGGTCGAGCCCGATGATTTGACGCGTTTTGGGCTTATCCCTGAATTTGTCGGTCGTTTGCCCGTTATCGCAACACTGACGGATTTGGATGAGGATGCTTTGGTCACGATTTTAACTGAGCCGAAGAACGCCCTGGTGAAACAATATGAGACACTCTTCGATATGGAGAATGTGAAGCTGACCTTTGCTGATGATGCTCTGAAAGCGATTGCTAAGAAAGCCTTGGCACGTAAGACAGGGGCGCGTGGTCTTCGTTCCATCATGGAAGGCATATTACTGGATACGATGTATGATCTGCCATCTTACGAAGGCGTAGGTGAGGTTGTTATCAATGCTGAGGTTGTAAATGGCAAAGCCGAACCGCTAATCGTTCATTCCGAAGCGGATGCTTCACAGGAAAAGGCATCATAAGACGTGACGATATTGTGTAAGATAGGATTATGAAATCAAACCGCTCTATATGAGCGGTTTTTTTGTGACCTCTTTTCGTGCGTCGATAAAACAGGCTGAGAAAAACTGCGTCTTGGCCTTGCATGGCTGGGAAGAGAGTCCCATCTGTAATGAATAATAAGAGCGCGAAAATACGTGCTGATATAAGGATCTATGATGACCGAAACGCATCTTTTACCCGTTTTACCTTTACGCGATATTGTTGTGTTTCCACATATGGTCGTGCCGCTTTTTGTCGGGCGTGAGAAGTCCATCAATGCGCTAGAAGAGGTAATGCGTCAGGAAAAGCGTATCTTGCTTTTAACGCAGAAGGATTCTGAGAACGACGATCCCCAGCAAGACGATATTTATGATCGCGGTTGTATCGCCAAGATTCTTCAGCTTTTGAAGTTGCCTGATGGGACGGTCCGAGTACTCGTCGAAGGACAAGACCGCGCTGTAGTCGATGCTTTCACTGACTCGAAAGACTATATCGAGGCCTATGCGGTTATCACGCCGACAGAAACAGAGATGAAAGACCGGGCAAAGGCATTGGCGAAAGAGGTTCGGAACCAATTCGAGAACTATGGAAACCTGAATAAGAAAATTGCCGACGAAGTTGTGACCTCCGTCATGGAGACAAAAGATCCGTCCAAATTATCCGATATTGTCGCTGTGCACCTCAACTCTGATATTGAGAATAAGCAGAACCTTCTCGAAGAGACGCTCGTCTCAAAACGCCTACATACAATTCTTGATTTGATTGATGCCGAGGCCAGCGTTTTAAAAGTCGAAAAGAAAATCCGAGGCCGTGTCAAACGTCAGATGGAAAAGACGCAGCGCGAATACTACTTGAATGAGCAAATGAAAGCTATTCAGAGCGAGCTTGGTAATGGCGATGCGCCGGATGAAATGGCGGAAATCCAAGAGCGAGTTGAGAAAACAAAGCTGACCAAAGAAGCGCTTGAGAAAGTCACAGCGGAGCTCAAAAAGCTCAAGCAGATGAGTCCGATGAGCGCTGAGGCCAATGTCTCACGTAATTATATCGATTGGATGCTATCCGTGCCTTGGGGCAAGAAGAAACGTGTTCAGCGTGACCTTGCTAAAGCGCAGGCCATTCTCGATAAAGATCACTACGGCCTTGATAAAGTCAAAGAACGGATCATTGAACATCTGGCTGTTCAAACACGAACAAAGACAGTCAAAGGCCCCATCCTTTGCCTCGTTGGACCGCCCGGTGTGGGTAAGACCTCACTGGGAAAATCTGTGGCGCGTGCCACAGGGCGTGAGTTTGTGCGAGTCTCACTCGGTGGCGTGCGGGATGAATCCGAGATACGCGGTCACCGACGGACATATATTGGTTCCATGCCCGGCCGTGTTATTCAGTCAATGAAAAAAGCGAAATATAACAATCCATTATTCCTTTTTGATGAAGTGGATAAAATGGGTATGGATCATCGGGGGGATCCGTCTGCGGCGCTTCTCGAAGTGTTGGATCCGGAACAGAATGATACATTTAATGATCATTATCTGGATGTAGATTATGATCTTTCGGACGTCATGTTCATCACGACGGCGAATAGTTTGAACATGCCACAGCCGCTTTTGGACCGCATGGAAATCATTCGTATTCCTGGTTATACCGAAGATGAAAAAGTGGAAATCGCCAAGCTCCATTTATTGCCTGATCAAATTAAAGAACATGGTTTGAAGGCTAAAGAGTTTTCTGTCGATGAAGAGGCCATTCGCGACATCGTGCGCTACTACACGCGTGAGGCAGGTGTGCGGAGCCTCAAGCGTGAAATCGCGCGTTTGGCCCGTAAAGCTTTGAAGCGGATTGTGTCTAAAGAAGAAGACACCGTCACGGTGACTTCCGGGAATATAGAAGATTATCTCGGCGTGAAGAAATTCCGTTTTGGTCGCACTGATGATAATGATCAAGTCGGCGTAGTGACGGGCCTTGCCTGGACGTCAGTTGGCGGTGATATCCTCACGATTGAGGCGCTCTCTATGCCGGGCAAAGGTGGAGTGAAAATTACGGGTAACCTCAAAGACGTCATGAAAGAGTCGATTTCTGCGGCGAATTCCTATGTCCAAGCGCGTGCGCCAGAACTCGGCATCAACCCGCGTATTTTCCGCACGACAGATATTCACGTTCATGTGCCAGAAGCGGCCACACCGAAAGACGGCCCGTCGGCCGGTATCGGCATGGTCACAGCCATGGTCAGTGTATTGACCGATATTCCTGTCCGTAATGACATTGCGATGA
>CAYTAJ010000021.1:0-3380 GCA_964435725.1 uncultured Algimonas sp. | reverse complement strand
GTCCTTATCCCGCAAGAGAATGAAAAAGACCTCGCGGATATCCCAGATAATGTGAAATCAGCCCTTGAGATTATCCCGGTTAGCAATGTCGAAGAGGTTTTGGCCAAGGCGCTTGTGCGTAAACCCATAAAAATTGAATGGACAGCCAGTGATGAAGCAGCCCTCGCGGGCGTTTTAATGGGTGGACAAGGCAATGATCCAGCGATTGGGGGCGGCGCTACGCATTAGACTAATACAGAACATAGTATTACCCGAACCTTCTAACTAGTGCGGGGAGTACTTTGTCTAGCAACGACATTGGCCAAGTATTTTTGATTTAGGCGTTTTCGCTTTCGCTAAATTCTCATGTCCGTTATTGCGCCTTCAAGCATACTTAAATGCGAGCGGCTCTAACTCACCTAAAGTCAGAATGGCCCAGATATCTACCCTTTTTGGACACATGCGCCATCTCGTGATAGAGTGGGAAAAGGGGAAAAATATGAGTGTTAAAAATATATTGAGTAACAAGGGTCACGACGTCTATTCCGTGACTGAGGGGGCCAAACTTCGCGAGGCAATTGGGCTTCTGAATGAAAAAAATATTGGCGTAGTTCTGGTTACCGATGGGGCAGGGAATCTCGCCGGAATTTTATCTGAGCGTGATATTATCCGTCGCTCCCTTTTGCAGGAAACCGGTTTCCGTGACGAACCGGTGACAAAATCTATGACCAAAGACGTCTTGACCGTCGCGTCCTCCGCGACTGTCGATGATGTGATGGAGATTATGACCAATTCCCATATACGACACGTTCCGGTTTTAGACGGCGAAGAAATTAAGGGACTGATTTCAATCGGGGATATCGTGAAACGCAAAATCGCCGATGCTGAGAATGAAGCCGCAGCAATGCGGGACTATATTGCCGCTGGATAAAATCTGTCTGTATTCCAAAGGGGCTTTAGTTCTGGATTTAATCTGCCTGCAAACTGACCTATACCACCTTGGCTTCGATACTCGGCGGCGTGATTTTATCCATTCTATTGCTAAATTCTTTTAGCGTTTTAACGAACTCCTTTGACGATGTACCGTCTTTAAAGGCATTGACCATTGTTTGATTAAGCTTGCTGGCTATCACTTCATAGTGTTTTCGCCCTGTTGCTGTCATAGCAAGGGACGCGCGGCGTTTATCGTCTTTATTGGGTGTTTTCTTGACTAGGCCATTGTCGATAAGCGAGCTAACGGCGCGGCTGACGATGGTTTTATCCATAGGCGTGACGGCGGTGACTTCCGCGGCGGTGCGACCGGGTTTATCGGCTATGGCCGCCAATACCCGCCACTGACTTTGATTTAGGCCGGCCTCTGCACGGACGACTTCAAGCGTATAACGGCTGATTTGATCTGCCAAGACAACCACTTGATAGGGCCAGAACGTAGACAGGTCGATATTAGGAGTTGCATCATTTTGCATGAGTAACCCATGCAAGAAAAAGGTTGCAATTGCAACAATAAAAGAATAGTTGCGTTTGCAACAAAAGTGACTGCGTTATTTTTAAATAAGCGCAAACACATCACAGAGAATGGGTGAAAGAAGATATGGAAGATTTATTCGACAATCCAGCCGGCCTGAACGGCTTTGAATTCATAGAGTTTTCGGCGCCTGAAAAAGGTATTTTGGAACCTGTCTTTGAAGTGATGGGTTTTACGAAAATTGCGCGTCATAGGTCCAAAGATGCGGAGCTTTGGCGTCAGGGTGGCATTAATCTGATTACGAATTACGAGCCCAACAGCCCTGCTTGGTTTTTTTCGCGTGAGCACGGCCCAAGCGCCTGTGGCATGGGTTTCCGTGTAAAAGATGCGCAAAAAGCCTATGATCATTTGGTCGCGCAGGGGGCGGAGCCTGTGAAAATGAAAACGGGCCCGATGGAGCTTTGTATTCCGGGTATTCGCGGTATTGGAAACTCTATTATCTATCTTATCGATCGTTATGCGGATGAGGGCGAAGATGGGCTCTCTATCTATGATATCGATTTTGAATATCTGGACGGAGTTGAGAAATGGCCAGAAGGCTGTGGCTTCAAACTTATCGATCATTTGACCCATAATGTTTATGGCGGGCGTATGGCCTATTGGGCGGACTTCTATGAGAAACTCTTTAACTTCCAAGAAATTCGCTATTTCGACATAAAAGGCGAATATACAGGTCTGACCTCCAAGGCGCTCACGGCACCGGATGGTAAAATCCGTATTCCACTCAATGAGGAAGGCAAAAGCGGTGGTGGCCAAATCGAAGAATTCCTGCGTGAATTCAACGGCGAGGGCATCCAGCATATCGCACTGATTTGCGATGATATTATTGCCTGTTGGGACAAACTGAAAAATCAAGGTGTTCCCTTTATGACAGCACCGCCAGAGACTTACTACAAAATGTTATCTGAGCGTCTGCCCGGTCATGGTCGTGATGAAAACGCGCTCAAAACGCGTGGTATTTTGCTTGATGGTACGACCGAGAATGGACAGCCGCGTCTCTTGCTTCAAATTTTCGCGGAACCACAAGTCGGCCCCGTCTTCTTTGAATTTATCCAACGCGTGGGTGATTACAAAGACGGCTTTGGCGAAGGTAACTTCAAAGCTTTGTTTGAATCTATTGAACGCGATCAAATTGAACGCGGTGTTTTGGAGGAGGCGTAATTATGGCTACTCCTAAACTTCAAGGCGTTCATCATGTTGCCTATCGGTGTCGCGACGCCAAAGAGACTGTCGAGTTTTATAAAAAGACCCTTGGTATGGATTTTCAACTCGCTATTGCCGAAGATCATGTGCCGTCCACAGGCGCGTATGACCCCTATATGCACATATTTTTGGATGCGGGGAACGGGAATGTTCTGGCGTTTTTTGAACTGCCGGAACAGCCTGATATGGGCAAAGATCCAAACACGCCGGAATGGGTGCAACATATTGCTTTGCGTGTTGGCTCTCTCGAAGACCTCCATGCGGCCAAAGACCATCTCGAAGGACTTGGCCTCGACGTCTTAGGTCCAACCCATCACGGAATATTTAAATCCATCTATTTCTTTGATCCAAATGGGCACCGCCTCGAACTCGCCGCAGATATCGGCACGCCGGAACAAATGCAACAATTGCACGAAGTCGCCCCTGCTATGATATCCGAATGGTCTGAGACCAAAAAGGCGCCGAGACATGCCGCGTGGTTGCATGAGAAGATTGCACAAGAAACGAAAGCTTAAAAAATGAAACTTGCCTCCTTAAAAGACGGTCGTGATGGCCGCCTCGTTGTTGTGTCATGGGACCTTTCAAAAGCGACCAATGCCACGGATATCGCCCCAACACTCCAGGCCGCTTTGGATGATTGGGACGTTATAGCCCCGCAACTCGCCGCCCGTTA
>CAYTAJ010000020.1:32033-34110 GCA_964435725.1 uncultured Algimonas sp. | reverse complement strand
CCGCGGACCCCCTGATTACAAATCAGGTGCTCTACCAGCTGAGCTATAGGGGCGCTGGAAGATGAGCGCGCGTATTAGCTTTTGCAAACCCGTCTGGCAAGCGGATTATTGCGTCTGACCTGTAAAAATTATGCCTCCCTTATCAGCCGTCTGTGACGTTGATAAAGCTTGGTTTTATCTGGCCAAATGTTATGCGGCGTTATGAACCTCTTACCCGATATGTTGACCTATTGGCGGCGTCCGTTCTTTCACAAATCGCGTGAAAAGGTAAGCGGTAAAGCCCTGATGGCCCTACTCAAACTTTTAGGGTTTTCGTTCGCTGCCGTCTTTTTAATCTCGATTGTTACGGGTCTCTTATTACAAGGGATGGGTCTATCACGACCTGATGTAAGTGAAGATTTTGCCGAGATGATGAACAGCGCCTACTTCTTCTTTGGTGCGGTTATTTTGGCGCCCTTTATTGAAGAGGTTTTATTCCGATCTTGGTTAGGCTCAGTCTGGGGGGTGTTACTGGTGCTACCGCTGCTTCTTTGGGCTGTGGCGCTTATCCTTTTTCTTTATGATAAAGCGTTGGAGCAATCCATAGAGCTCGCCATCATTATCGGTATTAGCCTTTTAATCGGAGCCTATTGTGTTCAATATTGTCGAACAGCGTCTAAGGACGGCCATCATGAGGCGGCCTTACAGCGTGTATTTCCCTTTATTTTTTGGGTTATAGCCATTGGGTTTGGGGCGCTCCATTTGACAAATTATCAAGAGTCAGGATTGGGCGTATTGGCCTTCTTAGTCATCATTCCTCAGATTTTTATGGGTGCTGTCTTGGGTTTTCTACGAATGCGATTTGGATTGCTATGCGCAATTGGGTTTCATGCGATCTATAATGGCGTACTTGTCGGTCTAACATTATTGATTATGCGCAGCGTTGCCTGAGTAAATGTATATTCGAAAACCTTTGTTCTTGAAGTTTAAGTGCGGCGGCGTATTAGCCTCTCATGGCTAGAATTTTAATCACATCCGCACTTCCTTATATCAACGGCGTTAAGCATCTGGGTAATTTGGCCGGGTCCATGTTGCCCGCTGATATTTACGCGCGGGCGATGCGTTTAATGGGGCATGAAGTGCTCTATATTTGTGCCACGGATGAACATGGCACACCGGCTGAAATTGCTGCGCAATCAGACGAAATGGAAGTGGCTGAGTATTGCGATAAAATGCATGAGGCCCAGGCCGAAGCCGGAGCCCAGTTCAGACTATCCTATGATTATTTCGGACGGTCATCTGCCCCCACTACGGCAAAGCTGACGCAGCATTTTGCGCAAGTCTTAGAAGAGAATGGATTGATTGAAGAGCGCGTCTCGCAGCAAGTTTATTCTAATGCTGATGGTCGCTATCTCCCGGACCGCTATGTCGAGGGGACATGCCCAAATTGCGGGTTTGAAGCGGCACGCGGTGACCAATGCGATAATTGCGGGAAGTTGTTAGACCCAATCGATTTAATTGATCCATACTCCGCATTATCCGGGAGTCATGATGTTGAAGTGCGGGATACAAACCACCTTTATCTGCAACAATCAAAGATGAGCGATCGATTAAGGGCTTGGGTAAATGACTCCAAAGGTTGGCCGCCGCTCGCAAGCTCTATCGCGTTGAAATGGCTGGATGAAGGATTGAGAGATAGGTCCATCACGCGGGATTTGTCTTGGGGAATTCCGGTTGTCGATAAAGGCGGTGACGTAAGAGAGGGCTTTGAGGGTAAAGTCTTTTACGTGTGGTTCGACGCGCCTATCGCTTATATTGGGGCCACGCAAGATTGGGCCGATGAAACAGGTGAAGATTGGCAGCGTTGGTGGCGTACCGATGAAGGGGCAGATGATGTTCAATATGTTCAATTCATGGGCAAGGATAATGTCGCCTTTCATACGCTGTCCTTCCCGACGACGATTATGGGCAGTGAAGAACCTTGGAAACTCGTCGATCAATTGAAAGCCTTTAACTGGGTCACGTGGTATGGCGGTAAATTCTCAACCTCCCAGGGGCGAGGGGTCTTTATGGATCAAGCCATAGATATCGCCCCAAG
>CAYTAJ010000020.1:15589-31933 GCA_964435725.1 uncultured Algimonas sp. | reverse complement strand
CAACCTCCCAGGGGCGAGGGGTCTTTATGGATCAAGCCATAGATATCGCCCCAAGTGATTATTGGCGCTGGTATTTGATGTCGAATGCACCGGAGAGTTCGGACGCAGCATTTACGTGGGAAGAGTTTCAAGCGTCAATTAATTCAGACCTGGCCAATGTTTTAGGCAATTTTGTCAACCGGATTACCAAATATTGTGTTGGGAAATTTGACGGTAAAATTCCGGAAGGCGGCAATCCCGGCGAGGCGGAAGCGTGGTTGGAAAAAGAATTGGAAACACGCTTGCCGACTCTTATTCAATATTATGAAGCGCGCGAGTTCCGAAAAGCCATGGCGGAAACCCGCGCAATCTGGGCTGCGGGTAATGAATATCTGACACAGGCTGCGCCTTGGACGCATTTTAAAACGGATGTCAATCAAGCGGCTATTGGCGTACGATATGGCCTGAATTTGGTCGCACTCTTTGGCATTATTGCGCAGCCTGTCATTCCTGACGCTGCCGCGAAAATACTCGACGCCGTTGGGGTTCCAGTAGAAAATCGGAGTTGGAATTTCGGCGATATAAATTCGCTTTTGACAGCCCTACCAATAGGATTAGAGGTCTCCGCACCCGAGCTATTATTTATGAAAATTGAAGATGATGATGTTGCGGCGTGGACAGAGAAATTTGGCGGGACTGAAGAATAGTTATATTAAATCTGTTTAAACATGGCTTTCGATTAGACGTATTTATAAGTCTTTTCCAATTCCGCAGTATCATTCGTTTTCGATCTAAAAACGGCTGCGCCCACCAAAATCAAAATTCCTATTAAAGCGATAACGGCAATGGCAGGGGCTGCTTGCTCTGTGACGAGTTGTTTGAGCGCTAAGAACGCTAAACCCCAAATGATTGGAAACGCATAGGCGCGGTTGCCGCCGCTTTTACGAATAATGAAGGCGGCCCAAAGGAGAGCAAGCACGAGCATAATTATGTTAGGTACTATATTGGCAATATTGCCCATCATTTCCATCAATAAAGGCGTCCAGTTCAAAAAGACGGCGATGGATGTCCAGCCTGCAATAAGGCTTAAAGGCAACCAAACACACATTCGCTCCGTTTTGTCGAGCGACTTTCTGTTTGCTGTTATCACTAACATAGCTTTGACAAGGCAAAGCATGGCCGGAATGAAGACGATTGCCGTCCCCCATTGCGCCAAGTTGTCCGGCGAATAAGCGGCAATAAGTGACCAAACGCAAATCAATAAGAACCCGGAGGCTGTCCACCAGCCTGTTGCACGAAAAACTTCACGCGTGCGATTAGTTTTTAAGACTTGAAGGATGCCGTAAGCGATACAACCAACAAATATCGGTAACCATATGGAAAAGGCGGCACCAAAGGGAACCAATAAACTTTCATTTATCTCTGAAAGGCCGCTTGGTGTACGGGCTTGGCTATCAATGAAACCAATAGAGGATAAAAGCCACATTAAGGGTGCCAATATCAAATTCGCCCATTGGCGCATAAAATCACTAATCTGGGACTTTTTTGACCCAGCGCAGTTTTCACGTCGCATATCTGTGATATCGGAACTCATGCCTAAGATACGGTTCATCTCGACATATAGAGCTGTAGATTTCAAAAATTTTAGGCGAGAATATTGATTTGGTGCAGTCACAAACCAAATTTTATGATATGTGTGCACATCCATCCATTGCGAAAGGTCAATAATGCAAATTCAAATCGTCTCAAAAGGTATCGATGTTTCTCCAGCTCTGCGTGAGCGAATTTCAGGCCGATTAGACGAAATGATGGATAAATATATCCACCGAGACGGCGAAGCGCATGTTTCTGTCAGTCGAGAGGGCGGGGGGTTTCGTACCGTCTGTTCCGTACATTTACCGAGTGGTGCGACAATGGAAGGCCAAGGCGAAGCGGCCGAAGCTTACGGCGCGACGGATGAAGCACTCAATCATATGGAAAAGCGGTTGAGGCGATATAAACGCCGCCTGAAAGATCACAGTCAAAAGGCGAAAGCCAAGAATATGTCCTTATTCGTTTTGCAAGACCCGATTGGGGAAAGTGATCTAGACGATGAAAATGACGCTGACATTGCGGTTCAAGACGAACCTATTGTCATTGCAGAAAAGCAATCACAAATTCGGACGATGACACCTTCTATGGCGGCGTTAGAATTGGGCTTAGCGGATAAGGGTGTTGTCGTTTTTCATAATGCCCGTCATGGACGTTTGAATGTCGTATTCAAGAGACCTGATGGGAATATTGGTTGGGTCGACCCTGAAGACGCCGATGCTTAATTGATGGGCGCTAAGTTGTACTACATTAACAATCTGTAGCCTTTATTTGACCTTTTTGGGGCGCTCGTCTAAGGGAGCGCCCGAATAAACAGACAATCAGGAATCTTTGTTAGAAAATTCAAAGAATTCTGAATAGGTATCGTTATGACAATCCCACCGCTATTCCATGCGGACGCCGTCCTTTTTGACGTGAACGCAGGCAGCCAAAAACAGCTATTTCAAGAGATAGCGACGAGTCTTCTCAAGGTGAATAATCTTGAAGGGAAAGGTATTGCCTGTCGTGATATTGTATCAGCAGCTGTTGAAAGAGAACGCTTGGGCTCAACAGGTGTAGGTAATGGTGTGGCTTTGCCACATGCACGCTTGGACGGTGTTGATCATGTCGTTGCCGGATTTGCTAAGTTAAGCCAACCTTTGGGTTTTGACTCTGTAGATGATCGCGCTGTCGATTTAGTCGTATTCTTGTTGGCGCCTGGTGATGCCGGCGGCGCGCATTTACGGGCCCTCGCAAAAGTGTCTCGTTTGTTGCGCCGCGCGGAAGTCAGACAGCGTTTACGCGCGGCTCCAAATGCTGAGGCTCTTTACACCATCCTGACGGAAAATCAGGACAGCAAGGCGGCATAAGTCTTCCGAGCTCATCACGACGCGTAACAATCGCAAATATAGACGTGCTTAACGCTGTATTTTTGGCTTTAGCCTGATAAAAAGCCTTATGAGTTCAAAACCAACAAAACGCTATTTCAATCGGGAGTTATCTTGGTTGTTTTTTAATACGCGTGTGATGGAAGAAGCTCAAAACCCCAAAGTCCCATTGCTTGAGCGTGTACGGTTTTTATCAATCTCTGCCTCTAATCTAGATGAATTTTATATGGTCCGCGTGGCTGGACTTCGCACCCAAGTATTGGCTGGTATGACGACACCGTCAGCGGATGGTCTGACCCCTGAAGCTCAAATCACAAAAATTGAAAGACGGGCAGGTAAAATTGTCAAACGCCAAGGCGAGTGCTGGGAAAAACTAATCACAGAATTGGCCAAAGAAAAAATTTTCATCAGGAAGATGAAAGACTTGGATCAAGCACAGACTGAGCGTGTTAAAGCCATTTATGAAAATGAAGTTTTGCCGATTTTGTCGCCCCTAGCCGTAGATCCTGCGCATCCTTTTCCATTTTTGCCAAATCTAGGGTTTGGCATGGCGCTTTCTATGGATGTCCAAGGGCGGGATGACCCTATGTATGGGCTTATCATCATACCCGCACATGTCTCTCGTTTTATAGAGGTACCTGGTGCAAATAAAGAGAAACACTATGTGTTGATAGAGGATGTTTTAGAAAACTTTGCCTCGGAGCTCTTTCCTGATTTTGACATAAAATCAACGGGGCTTTTTCGTATAACACGTGACAGTGATATTGCTGTCGATGAAGAGGCGGAAGACCTCGTGCGGCATTTTGAATTTTTATTGAAGAAACGTCGCCGCGGTCGTGTAATCCGTTTGGAAACAGGCGCAGGACTGGACCAGGATCTAAGGGAGTTTTTAATCGACAGTTTCGAATGTTGGAATGAGGATATTCAAGACGAAAACACTATGTTGGGCCTTTCAGATGTTTCTGAGATTATTACCAAGCATAACCCTAAACTTTTATTTCCTTCATTTACCGCCCGGTTCCCCGAACGCATTCGCGAGTTTGATGGGGATTGCTTCGCGGCCATTGCTGCTAAAGATATTGTTGTCCATCATCCTTATGAAGAATTCGATGTCGTCATTCAGTTTCTGAAACAAGCCGCGGCTGACCCAAATGTTGTGGCTATTAAGCAAACCCTCTACCGGACCTCGGATGACAGTCCTATTGTTGCCGCTTTGATTGAAGCCGCTGAAAGTGGAAAGACAGTGACGGCGCTTGTCGAATTAAAAGCGCGCTTTGATGAAGCGACAAACCTGCGTTGGGCACGTGATTTGGAACGGGCGGGTGTCCACGTCGTTTATGGGTTTGTTGGCTATAAAACTCATGCCAAGGTTTCACTCGTCCTTCGTCGAGAAGGGGGTAGTCTAAAAGGATATGCACATCTGGGTACGGGGAATTACCATGCGCAAAATGCAAAAATATATACTGACCTTGCTTTGTTTACCGCTGACAAGGACATGGCAGAAGACGTTGGGAAATTATTTAATTATGTCACGAGTTATTCCCGTCCGCGCGATCTCCATAAATTAGTTGTCGCGCCAATGGGTCTACGGGATGCAACGTATAAGCATATTGATGCAGAGATTGCTTTTGCAAAGGCCGGTAAACCCGCTTGCATTTGGGCTAAAATGAATTCTCTTGTTGATTCAGATATGATCGAAAAGCTCTATGAAGCCTCTCAAGCGGGCGTTCAAATCGACCTCGTCGTGCGTGGGATATGTTGCTTGCGTCCGGGGGTAGAAGGCTTGTCAGAGAATATTCGGGTGAAATCAATTGTTGGGCGTTTTCTAGAGCATTCCCGGGTCGTTTGTTTTGGCAATGGGTCAGCTATGCCGCATGATGAGGCAAAAGTTTTTGTTTCAAGCGCAGATTGGATGCCACGTAATTTGGACCGACGTGTTGAGACTCTAATTCCGATTGAAGACCCAACTGTGCATGGCCAGGTGTTGGACCAAATTATGGTCGCTAACCTCGTTGACACAGCGAATAGTTGGAGCCTCGGGCCGAAAGGCAAATATAAGCGGATTAAAACAGAAAGTGATATTGAGCCATTTTCTGCGCATGGTTATTTTATGAAAAACCCCTCGCTTTCTGGACGTGGACAAGCCTTAGATACAGATGCGCCACTCCCCCTCGAAGATCTTTTTGCTGAGCGGCTTCGTGTGGAAAATTTAAAAGCTGCTGCCGAACAAAAGCCCGATTCGTGACTGAAACCAGAACATCATTAGGTCGAGAGGTCGGGGTCGTTGATATTGGTTCTAATTCCGTCCGCCTCGTTATTTATGATGTTTTCGGTGCGCATTTTACGCCCATTTATAACGAAAAAGTTTTAGCCGGTCTCGGTCGTGCTCTAAAAAAAACAGGAAAGCTCTCTGAAGAAGGGAAGTCCCTGACGCTACAAGCCCTACATCGGTTTGATCGTATCGCGAAGGCAAGAGGATTACCGCCACTTATATTCGGAGCAACGGCTGCCCTACGTGTGGCCCAAGATGCCCCAGAATTTCTGGACGATATTAAAACGCAAACGGGTATGCGTATTGTGCCGATTAGTGGCGATGAAGAGGCGCGCCTTAGCGCCATGGGGCTTATGTCAATGCACCCGCGCGCAAAAGGCCTCGCGGCTGATCTTGGGGGTGCTAGTTTAGAGCTTGTTGAGATAGGCGTTCGAAATACAAAAGACGATATTGGAAATCGTCAATCACTCCCATTGGGGCCTTTTGATCTTATTGGCGATGATCTATCTAATTTAACGGAAGAGCAAATTGCCAAGGCCAAAATACTAATCCGTCAATATCTAGCAGAACACAAATCTCTTATTAGTAAAGGCAAAGGGAAAACACTGTACCTCATCGGGGGGGCATGGCGAAACCTCGCGGCTATTCATCAAAGCTATGTCGATTACCCGTTGCGAACATTGCAGAGTTACAAGCTTACCCCCGAAATAGCCCAAATTCACGCACGCTGGGCTTATGGGGATGGTCGAGAAACTGTCCTAAACTGGCCGGGAATGAGAAAGCGACGGGCTGAGACCTTACCTTACAGTGGATTATTATTGGATGTATTGATTGATGAGATTAAGCCAAAATCCGTTGTCATCTCACAATCAGGATTGCGGGAAGGGCTCGTTCAGAATGCTATTCCCGAAGCGCAAAGAAACCGTGACCCCTTATTTGACGGGTGTCGGGCTTTTGCAAAAGGATCTCTGCAAACTGAAAACTTCGGGCGTCCACTTATCCGTTTTATCAAACCCCTTAAGCCATTATACCCGACTGTATTTAATAAGTCAGATGACGCCCGCATCATTAAGGCCGCTTGCCTTATGGCTGGTATCGGTAAGGATCTTCATCCGGATTATCGTCCCGAAGCGATTTTTGCCGCAGTACTCTATGCACCTGTCGCAGGATTGACCCATGAAGAACGCGCATTTTTGGCTTTATGCCTATTCCGCTCTTACACATCATCGCGTTCGGTGCCCACGCCTAATATTATTGAGGCGCTGCTGACGTCTGAGCAAAGAAAAGTGGCGCGCATGATTGGTTCCACTATTCGTCTCGCCATTGTCGCGACGGGACGTTCCTCTGAACTCTTAGATGCCTTTGCATTATCTAATAAGGGGACAAAACTAATCCTCGAAGTCGAGGAAAGTGAACGTGCGCTTCTGTCAGATCAAGTCTTTTTCCGTTTGAAAAAGCTGGCTCAGAAACTCGGATTAGAACCTGTAATTAATTAGGTTTCTTTTTATCTAATGACTGGGAGTCAGGCCTGTCCTTAATTTCCAAAGGTTTATAATCCCTGAGAATTGTTGATCCTGTTTCGAGTGTGGTTGCACTGTCAATCCCGCTGGCCTTGTCTATCTGACTGCCTGTAATTGTTGAAAGGAGAGTAGACGGAAGGTCGTGTTTATCAGACGTGGTTAAACTTTCATTTGTGTTCTCAGGTGACAGCTGGGGCTCAATTTCAGCCTTTATGGACGGAATTGCTCTCAATCTGTAAAGGTCACCATTATAATCATCTGCAATAAGAAGGCCGTGCTTATCAAATGAGAGTGCGCCGGGGCGCCCCCAAGCTGATCGGCCGGATGTTGATAGGAAACCTGATAGTAACACATCACCTTTCGTTTCCACTGTGCTCATAGCAGCAGGGAGGGCAAGCACGGCATAACCGTCAGCAGAATGTTTTGAAATGATGGCATGTTGAGAATAAGCAAGGGGCCATTTACCGTTGCCTTGCGGAAGTGTCATACCGGTTAAGCGGAGGCTATCATCTGTCTTAGTTAGGTTAGAAAGCGCCGCTCCTACGCCGTTCTCTGTTATGCTCCAAATCACTTTATTGCCTAAACTTGCGATGGCCCGAATTTGTTCTGAGGCGGGCAAGCTATCCACTAATTCGGCTTGACCAGTATTCTGGTCAATCAGAAGAATATTGCTGACCCCCTCTTTCGTCGTCAGACCCAAGAACAGACTTTTCTTATCGGAAGATAGTGAAAGCGGATGAAAGGCGTCAGTTGAGTTAGCCTTTATAAGGCCTGCTAATTTCCTAGGTGGTTGCCCCTCATTAATAACCCAGACAGCAGCACGATCGGCCACATATAACGCCTCATCGGATACCGCTAATCCGGTAGGTCTGTCGAAACGGTGAGCGAGTGCGCGTTTGATATCAACACGACCATCTTGATTTCGATCAGATAGCTGCCAAATGCGGCCAGTTTCAGCATCTGCTGAGAAAACGGTACCATCCTCTCTGATTGAAAGCGTCGAGATATTACCGAGTCCGGTTTCAACGAATTCTAAAGAAAACCCATCTCGAGGTTGAAGAGAGTCGACTTGTTTCCCTTTATACATGCGAGGTGTAAAACTACGGCTAGCTGGCTCGCTTATACTCATAGATTGCGCGAAACTGATTGTCGAACCAGCAAAAATAGCGACCAAAAGGCTTATTGATATAACGAATCGCATGAGCACTCACATCCTTATTCCCTAAGCGCCATTCCACAAACTGTTAAAAACTACCTGAATTGGGTCTGAACAAGTCGAAAAACGGTCAAATTGACGCTTTTTTGTCTTATGCTTGTCACACCTCTGTCTTTCTGGTTAGCTAATAGAGAATCACGTATCTGATTTGGGGAGACAGTTTTCAGAAACAGCTTATTTGACATGTCAAAATGTGCTGCTTGCCTAAGCGCCCAGTTAGTTTGTTTTATTCAATTTTCTAAAGAGGTAAAACTACGATGAGTCTGGATGGTGTCGACTTTTCAGAAGCCAAACCTGTTGCGCAAGGAAACTACCCTTGTCTCATTTTAAATGCTGATTATCAGCCGCTTTCTTATTTTCCGCTTTCCCTTTGGTCTTGGCAGGACGCGATCAAAGCCGTTTTTTTGGAACGCGTGAATGTCGTTGACCATTATGAACAATGCGTTCGGTCAGCGAGCTTTGAAATGCAAATGCCGAGTGTCGTAGCGCTCAAAGATTACGTGCCACAAAATCGCTCTCCGGCCTTTACGCGCTTTAATCTCTTCCTGCGGGATGGCTTTGAGTGTGTTTATTGTCATAGCCCGGACGACCTTACTTTCGACCATGTCGTGCCGCGTCGGTTAGGGGGAAAGACGAGTTGGGAAAATATCGTCGCTGCCTGTTCCAAATGTAATCTCAAAAAAGGTGGGCGTTTGCCAAAAGAGGCCGCTATGCACCCTTCGGTTAAACCGGCGCAACCCACTATGCACCAATTACAATCGCAAGGCCGTCGTTTCCCGCCAAATTATTTGCATGAAACATGGCTCGACTATCTCTACTGGGATGTTGAGTTGAAGGAATAAGGCCAATAGAGTGACGTAATGATTGATCAAACAAGTCACGAGCCGCCCAAATATGATTGGCAAACACCCAAGCCACAGTTTGATGTAGGGCGAGTTTTAGCCAATTCATTTAAAGGTCTTTTTGCGAATTCGTCTGTCCTAATAGTTGCTCTTATCATCGTTATTTCGATCAGTCTTATATCAACGATTGTGACAACGCTCACTGTAGGGAATTCAATTAGCCCAGATATTATAAATTCTGGCAGTTTTGGAAGCGCTTTTTGGGCAATTACCCTTCTAACAAATATCATTATATATTTATCATTTATTTGGTTCCAGCTCGTTATTCTTCAGACAACCTATAATTATATTTTTGGCATCTCAGACAGTGTTTCCGTACTACTGCTGAAAGCGCTTAAATTATGTATTCCTATGGCATTTTTGGCTTTTCTATACGGCCTGGTCTGCGTCTTAGGTTTTTATGCTCTGCTTATTGGTTTTGTTTTTGTTTGGCCCGGATGGGCTTTGATTGGGCCTGTTTTGGTTTATGAAAAAGAGACATCATATTTCGGGAGTTTTGGTCGTGCATGGTCACTAGCGCGGAGATATAAACGCTGGTTGTTTTTAATTCTCTTAATCGTTTCTATTATCAGCATTGTGATTTTCACTTTAACAACATCTATGATGTTGCCATTGTTAGGGTATACTGTTTTCGACCCGTCAACGACGGTCAATGCTATGACGCTATCATGGCAAATGATCCTCTATACAATTATCAGTTCAATTGGAGGGTTTTTCTGTTATGGGCTTTTCGCATCCAGCATGGCGGCAAGCTATGCTGAATTAAAAACCATAAAAGGCGAAACGGGCAAACATATCGCCTCAGTCTTTGATTAAGAATCAAATCAAACTCTCCGCCTCGGCCTTGATACGAGCAATCATGGCTTGTAATCCATTAGAGCGTTGTGGGGATAAATGTTCCGCGAGTCCCAATTTTTCCAAGATTGCTTTGGCATCCAGTGAGAGTATTTCTGAGGCTGTTCGACCAGAGAAAATTTCAAGAACAACGGCAACTAAGCCTTTGACGATATGAGCGTCGCTATCACCCTGAAAAGTCAGAATTGGATTGGTTTCACCTTGGCGTTCGCTGACAAGCCAAACTTGACTGACACAGCCTTTAACTTTCGTCGCCTCAGTTTTTAGCGCTGGTTCAAGAGCAGGAAGAGATTTTCCCAAATCAATGACATGGACATAGCGATCTTCCCAATCATCGAGAAATTCGAAATCGGAAATCATCTCTTCTATATTATCTGGCAAATTTTCCATGGCGTGCTGCAAATAAGAGCCCAATGCTCTTATCACAAGGGCATTTCTTGCCGCGCCCGAAAGATAGCTAGCCGAAAATTGTATTAATTTACGCTTATAGCGCGAATTCACTGGTCAAATGCACCCAAAATTATGCTTAATAAGAAAGTGAAGGTCGAAAGGATCAAAATTGACACAACAATTGAATCGCCGGGCTCTGACAAAAGCCATTTTGATTCCCAGCTTGATATGGCTAGGGGTGATGGTGGCTGCCTTCGTAGCGTCTCTCATAAAAGGCCAATCTCCTATTGAGATTGGTTATATTGCGACAGCAGGCGCTGTTCCGGCTTTGATTGGACTTATACTTTCACCAGTGATTCAAAAAGAGTGGGCACAAATTCTTGTGCTTTTATCTTGGTTGGCATTGGCCATAATGGCGTGTTTGTTTGTTGGTTTCATGCCCTTAGCTATTTTATTTTTAGCAGCCCCTGTGATGGCCGCACTCTTTAAACAAGAAAAAATTGTCGAAGCCCTTATCATCTCTGCTGTTTTTACGGCCCTGTTATATTATGCTTCGATTGAAGGTGCCATTCCCGAAACCCCGCTAAGCCTTGAACAATCTCTCTGGACCAAACAAGCCGGCATCATGGGGTTGATAGCCCTCGTTATCGGAACGCTTTTCGCACTGTCACAGTTTAAGTCGTCAGGATTAAAATATGACGGTGCCTTAGCGAAAGGTACCGATGATAATCCTTATGAAACATTGGCGGGGAGTGTCATGCGCTTTTCTTCAAATGGCAACCTGGTTAGTGCTAATAGAGAGGCGCAAGCCGCCTTTGGCATACAAGAGGCATCTGAGCCTGTTACGTTGTCTAATCTAATTGCCTATGACACTGTTGAGCAAAACGTCTTATCAGCCGCAGCGCAACGGGCAATGACCGGCGGGCAATCAGAGGCTATTCGTTTGGGGCTGCGTCGTGATGCAGATCGCGTCAGTATTTTTGATGGATATCTTTTCCCTCATAAAGATGAAGGACTTGTTTTTCACGCCATCGATCGAACAGAAAATGAGGAAAAACTCGAAGAGCTTCGCCGCAATCATGCTGTTATTTCACAAGGCACGGATAACAAAACGTTGTTTTTTGCAGGCGTGAGTCACGAATTACGCACGCCGCTTAACGCCATTATTGGGTTTTCCGATATGATGCGCTCACGCCTGTTCGGCCCGCTCCCATCCAAATATGCGGAATATGCCGATCTTATTCATGATAGCGGTCAGCATATGCTGGACTTGATTGGTGACGTGCTTGATTTGTCCAAAGTTGAGGCCGGGAAATATAGTTTGCAATATGATGTATTTGACGCGTCTGATGTTATTAGAAGTTCTGTCAAGATGATGCGTCCTGCGGCAGACGCAGCAGAGGTCACTTTGGATATTGTGATTGAAGCAGAGGATGAATTAATTGTTGAGGCCGACCGTAAAGCTGTGCGTCAAATTCTTCTTAATCTTCTCTCTAATGCCGTGAAGTTTTCTCATAAGGGAGGCCGCGTCACTGTGCTTGCCAGAGAGCATGATGGTTATCTGAATATGCGTGTCACAGACCAAGGGGAGGGCATCAGCGCTGATGATCTCGTCCGTGTGGGTACGCCTTATGAGCAGTCGCAAAGCGGATTGACCTCTGAAGAACGCGGCAGTGGCTTGGGGCTTTCCTTAGTAAAATCTCTTACAGAATTGCATATCGGTATTTTTGATATCCAGAGTAATCTGGGAGAAGGGACAGAAGTCAATATCTCTCTGCCCCTTAAACGCGCGACCTAGTGATGTGAGCCACTTCTGTTAGAAGGTGAAGCAAACCCAAGGAAAATAACGAGCAGGCTGAACATCAAAATTAATAATAAGGCCGCCGCACTCATTTGGTTAAGACCCCACTTTGCCGTAGACTTTCCTGGTACAGACAGTCCGCGCAACTTCGCTTTCCAACTTTTGCGCAGAGGCTGTAGTTCGCGTTGAAGGGTCGTGACAGACTTTCCCAAATCAATTTTCGGCAAGTTAAATTTTGTTTGATCCAAATCGAAACGAGACCACCGCGTGCTAGTGATGTCTTTCAACTTATTTTTAGTGCCTTCCAATACTCCGGGTCTTTGTTGTACTGAGACTGGTGATAAACCACGGAGGTTTAAATCTTCTGCTGTTAAAATCGTCGTTGATGTTGTTTGAGCGGGTGACTCTCTCAACGCGACGTCCAAGAAGCTTCCAGACTCAGAGGTCGCAACATTTCTCGATATTGTTCCACGATCCCAAAACTTGAGTTTCTCAATATCAAACTCCGGTGTTTGTAAGTCAGCTAATTGTGGCCAATTAAATTCAGCGAATTTAAATTTCACGGCTTCAAAGCTTGGTAAATTTAGCTGCGGTAATGCCAAGCTCGGTAAAGTCGAGTCATCACCCTTTGATCGGACAAAACCAGGAAGATCTGAGGAGAGCTCTGCCATTAATACACTATCATCGGACCAACGGGCGACAGACCCTTGCAAAGCATTCCAATGATCAACCTGCTTAATAGACGCTATCGCTGATGAAAAAGATTGTCCGGGTACATTTGTGATAACGCCTATGAGTTTATCTGCGTCATAAGGCGAGCGATATATAGCGGCAGCCCCCCCCTTGCGGATATTATTTCGCGCGGCTGTTTTCTGTGCTACCGAACGATAAATATCTTGTGCATTTATACCCGCATAACGGTCGAGTTCAGCTTGCAACAAGTTATCGCCCTGAAAGCTCATGCCACGCATAGCGGATTGAAATGACTTTGGGGATTGTGTCGTTACATTACGCGGTAAATTTTTTGATGGAACAATCATCAAGACGTTTTTATTATCAGCTAACGCTGCAACATCCGCAATGTTCCTTGTAAAACTTGCTTTGTCCCAGCTTCGCCCACTTGTTTTCGCAAGCTGACTGAGCAAACCAAGCGCGATGTTAAAATCTCGATTATTACTTGGCAGGACGATGAGCGTTTCTTGACCTGAGGCGTCTGAAAACGGTGCCCCTGTTGCGGTCAAATGCGATAAATCCGTTAAAGGTGTTTTTGAGGCTTGTGACAAAACGAGTTTGGACCCCTGACCCAGATAAATGCCATTGTCAGTATAAGCTTGAGTGAAACAACTATTATGTGTTTCAAGCGCAAGGTCAGCGTTCATACGCAAGACATTATCTTGTCCTTTCAAAATTCCGGAAGGAATTTGGAAGGCGACAGATTTACGGGTTTTATCAAACGCTGTTTGGCCAAGAGTGTGGCCGTTCAAATTAAGCGTTAAAGCGCCGTCTTGTTTAACAACTGATTTTGGCGTCGAGAGCCTTAAAAGAATTTCTCCACGGCTCGCATGCGGGTCAGCAACATCAAAAGCCAAAACACGGTCTTGTGGGTTCCAGTTTGGTTCAAAGGCTGTGTCGCCTAACTCTGATAATTTTATACTTTGTGCAATACTCTCATCATCGCTGCTAAGTTCTGATTGCATGACAATTTCACCTGTGCTCGTGATAGAGCGACTTGTATTTGGTAATGTGTATGAGGCAAATTGACGAGCCAGATCTAAGACTTCTGAATCAGTATCGCCTGTCAGGACAAGCGATAAAGGACGTCCTTCATCTAAGATAAGGCGTGGACCATGCGTATTAATAATAGCCTCGCTTTTCACATAGGGTAGAATCTGATCACGACGCCCGGCAATAATTCTGATATCGCCGTCTCTCGTCGCTGTCGTAAATTTCGGTAGGGTATCCATCCGCAATCCGATGCCTTGCGCGACCAAGCTTTGGAGAGCCGTTGCCCCAGAGCCTTTCGCAACAATACTTACAGATTTCGGGGCCGTTAAAGGGCTGGATAAAAAAGCTTCGACGTCACGCACGCGTAGGTTTCGACTTTTGGCATTCCGACGCATTGTGAGTTTGGAGGCGTCTAAATTCACAACCCAAGATCCGTGCTCAGGCAAAAGGCATTCGGCTCCGTTTGGGGCGGCATAAAAAACACGTAATACGTTACCGCGAGAGCGTATTTTGGCAGGATCTAACTCAACACGCGCATCAAACCCTGCGCCGCGTGTATTAAGTTTAACGGGTGTGTCCGTATTTAACTGCACATATAGTGGTGCATCTGGGGCCACACGCCTTACAGGGTCGACAGAGAGCGTGAGCTTTACACCTGTCGTCCAATCTGTATCGGGCACATCAAATGTGATGCTATGAATAGGGTTTCGCCAGTCGAGAACAGGCGCTTCGTATGTATGATCAAGCGAGGATAATGTGGCGGTCTGGAACGTGCTTTGTGTTAACGGCGTTTTTAAGCCCGGATTATTAATCCCTGCATTGACCGTGACAGCACTCATCCCAAGCGCTAACAACGCTGTAGACACCATCATTTTCAGTCTTTTTTGACTAAATTGGGACATTATCGAAGGCCTCATGATTAACACGAGGCTAACCAAGCAAGCAGGATGCCAAATATGCCGCGAGAGGCGAAAAAAACGCAGGGCCTTCGCAAAATGGGTGAGAAGCAAGAATGACACCGCGTCTAAAATCAGAACTTTGGGTCAGTGCCCTTATCCGCCGGGCGCAGGGATTAGGGGCTTTCGCGACGGTTTTGCGTAAAGGGGACGATCAAGCAGGTGTCGTATTGATTATCATCAGGGACGGTAATGATTTGGCTTATTTTGCGCCGGAACGAAACTTTTCAGGTGAACGGGTTTGGTGGAAAACCGCAATGACAAATCAATCTGAATTGGACGAACGGCTGAACCGCCGCGTTGATGAAGACCCGGATATTTGGATTGTAGAGATTGAAAGTGATAAATCAGCAGAAATGCTGATTGGGGAAAGCGTTACGGATGGGACACCATCTGATGCTGACCCCGCCAAAGCAGTTGCGCAAGCCTTATTCCGAGGAAAATAGAAGCCGCAATCAAAGCCAGCAGCAAACCGTACCAGACGCCTGTTGCCTGTAAGTTTGTTTTAAGGCCTAAATATAACATGGCCGGAAAACCTATCACCCAATAGCTGATGCCTGATATAATCATGGTCGCTTGTACATCCTTAAGTCCCCGAAGGAGTTGGTTGCAGGCCACCTGAACCGCATCGAAAAATGCGAAGGCGGCAGCAACAGGGAGGAACAATAAGACGAAAGCAATCACCGCCTGATTATCAATTTCCTGACGATCAAGATAAAGCGAGACTATGAAGTCTGGCACCACTGCCATAGGGATTGCGACGATACCAATGGCGATAACAGATGCCAATATTGTAGCGCCTGCTGCTCGTCGTTCTGCACCAGCATTCCTCGCGCCGCGCGCCAGACCAATTCTAACGGCTCCTGCCATACTCATACCATAAGGTAGCATGAAAGCAACTGAGGCTACATTCAGGGCAATTTGATAGGCGGCTTGCTCAATCACGCCAATAACACCAACGACCAGAAGGCCGGCATTAAATAACATACCTTCAAACATCATCGTGATTGATATAGGCCAACCGAGCCGGACCACTTCACCGAACCGTTCCCAATCCGGCTGTGCGAAATTTTTGAAAATTTCAAAGCTATGGGCGCGTTTGTCCCACCCGATGTAAAGAACGAAAAGACAAAATCCGATAATGGCAGAAATAGAAGAGGCGAGTCCGGCACCCACCAACTCAAGACGCGGAAATCCCCAATAACCAAAAATCAAGAGCGCATTAAGTCCGATATTTATGATGACCACGAGCGCAATGATGAAAAATGGGATGAGCGTTTTATCCAGGGCTGCCAAAAAATTACGCAATACAAGTGTCGCGATTGTAAAGGGTAAGCCTATGCCAACGGCCAAGACATAGGCTTTGGCGCGCCCTGTCGCCTCCGGATCTTGTCCGAGAGCCAAAGCAATAGGCTCTAATAAAAACAAAATACCAATCATAAAGGGAGAGATGATGGCGACACACCATAGCGCCATACGCACTGAGCGCCTGATATCGCGTGTGTCTTGTGAGTCCGCGCCGAGTGCTTGAGAGGCAAGAGGTGAGACAGCGAAAGCTGGGCCACCCGCAAGCATCCACATAAAAAAGATGATGACGGACCCAATGGCAACGCCAGCAATGTCAAGGGGTGACAGCCGTGCAATCATGACAGCATCAACGAAATAAATCGAGAATTGAACAAGCTGAGTAATCGCCATTGGTACGCCCAAGCGCAGAAGGGCTCCCATCTCACCCGACCATGTATCGGGGAGTTCGGTGACTGTCTTCACG
>CAYTAJ010000020.1:3001-15489 GCA_964435725.1 uncultured Algimonas sp. | reverse complement strand
AAGGGCTCCCATCTCACCCGACCATGTATCGGGGAGTTCGGTGACTGTCTTCACGTCACTCTTAAGAGTTGCCTCAATTTCAGACATGGCGCGCCTGTTAGGCGCATTTAGCTAATAATGAAAGCATTGAGTTTTTTGACTTACCGATCAAATCCTGCACCACGGTAGATGCTATCCATGGTTTGCATTGTTCTGACGGCATCAAGGCCGCCCGTAAGCGGGACTTGCTCACCTTTTAAAACCGCGATTACGTGATCTAATTGATAGGCATAGGTGGATTGATTATAGCGTTTCGGATCGTCATTATTGGATAGAGTTTTTGAGACCTCATCATTTAAAAATTTAATGTCAAAGCCTCTGTAAGGGTGAACATATTGGTCAAATGAGACCTCGCCTTTTTCTCCTTCAATCGTCATTTTAATGATGCGTTCTGTACCTTCTCGCATGTCGCATTCAAGCTGCGCTTCTATATCCTTAAAACGGAGTTTCGCTTTCATTGCCACGTCAACGCCGGAGGTATCACGAATAGCGTCGGCGGATTTTACAACCGCCTCGGACTGAGAAATCAACCGCATGAAGTGAAGGACGTAACAGCCTAAATCCATCATGGCTCCACCGCCTAGTTCAGGGATATATCGTAGCTCTTCGTGTGTGTTTGCGATGGATACGTTGAATAGTCCCGAGATAGTTTTAAGCGGGCCGATTTTTCCGGAATGAATGATATCCAATAGTGCGAGCGCCGCAGGGTGAAAACGGTAATGAAAAGCTTCAAGCAAATGCCCCTCAGAGGCTTCTGCTGCAGACACCATGGCTTTGGCTTCAGACGCATTCATTGCAAAAGGTTTTTCGCATAAAACAGATTTACCCGCCTCAAGGGCGGCAATAGTCAAGTCGGCATGACGGTTAGGAGGCAAGGCATTGTAAATGAGATCAACATCGTCACGCGAAACCAACTCATGATAGTCCGATAAGGCGTGTGGGACATTATACTCTTCTGCGAATGCCTTGGCTCTATCAGGGCTCCGACTGGCCACAGCGAAGACCTTGCAATCGTCTCTTTCTTGCGCGGGCCAGATAATTCCCTTGGGAGCAATTTTCGCGGCGCCTAATATACCAATTTTAATCACAACGGAGGACTTTACGTCGCGTCCGTGTCATAGGTGAGCGCCATAAAGACATCTTCCAAGTCGGGTTCCTCGGTTCGCAGATCACCAATAGACAGCCCTGCCTCTTTGAACCGATTAAGAAGTCCTGAAATAGAGTCTTTCCCGGCACGGTAAGAAATGACCAGGTCACCTGTTTCGCTGATATTTGTATCCAAGTCTTCCAAACCTTTTGGAATAGAGGAGACAACCTCTGTTGGCGTGATGACGAGTTTCCGTTTGTCCAGTCGAGAGAGGAGTGACGTTTTAGACTCATTGGCCGTGATTTCACCATTGTGAATAATGGCAATCTGATCGCAAAGCGCTTCGGCTTCTTCGAGATAATGTGTTGTTAAAATAACCGTCGTTCCGCGTTTGTGCAGCTCTTCAACATAGACCCAAAGCTGTCGACGTAACTCAATATCCACTCCGGCTGTGGGCTCATCCAAAATCAATACGGGCGGATTATGGACAAGCGCTTTCGCAATTAAGAGGCGTCGTTTCATGCCGCCTGAAAGCTGACGCACATAAGCGTCACGTTTATCGGCAAGACCTAACGCTTCCAAAATCTCTTCAGTGCGGCGTTCGGATTTAGGAACGCCATAATACCCGGCTTGAATTTCTAAGGCTTGTTCAGGGGTAAAAAAGACATCCATCGCAATTTCTTGCGGCACAATACCAATGGAAGCGCGCGCTTGCCGTGTATGCGTTCCAATATCAAATCCGCAAATCTTAGCGGAGCCGGATGTTTTATTCACCAAGCCAGCTAATATATTTATCATTGTGGATTTACCTGCCCCATTCGGACCTAAGAGACCAAAAATTGAGCCTCGTGGCACTGTGAGGTCAATGCCCTTCAAAGCGTCTTTCGCGGGGGCTTTCCGACTGGCCTTGTAGGTTTTACGCAAATCTTTTATTTCTATTGCCGGAATATCCGTAGCTTGGGCGCTCATGACCTGTCCTAAATTCTGGAATTCAACTCAGCCCCAGCGATTTTTCGCCGTTGACGAGTCAGACGTGTAAACTTACATCACGTTTAGTACACATCACAGGCAGGTTCCACATGTCAAATTCTTATGCACAAGATGACGTTATTATTGTCACGCAGAAGCGTGTAGCCTGTGATGGCGGCGGTGGGGCGCTGGGGCATCCCAAAACCTGGTTAGATATGGGACAAGATAATCAGGTGCGCTGCAAATATTGTGACCGGGTTTTTAAACTGGATGCAAACGCGAAATCTTCAGCCCACTAAATAGTTAAGAGACTATTGCGCCTCAAATCGATAACGTTTTGTCACGCCTGACACGGCAACTGGTTGGCCGTTTTCTGTGCGAGGATGGTAGCGTGTGCGAATAGCTGCACGCTCAGCCGCTTTTATGAAATCACGCTCATAACGTTCGGCCTCGACGCTCACGACTTCCGTCATGGCAACGCGTCCACGATCATCAATATTGAGTTTGAGGGTGACCACGGCTTCAACATTTCGCCGCAGAGCCTTTCGTGGGTATCGCGGTGTCACATTGCGTTTTACGCGTAGTGGCGTTGTAACCACAACAGCTTGCTCGGAGGTCTGAGGCGCAATGGGCCGACTAGGCGGAACATAAGTAACAATCGGCCGTGGTGCTCCGGCAAGTTCCGTGTCAGGTATATTTTCCGGTATGGGGCTAGGCCCGCCTTCAAAACTGCGTTCTGGTAAATTGGTATTTTCTGTGCCCAATATATCTTCGCGTAGTTGCGTGAGTTCACTATCCCGAGCACCCAAGAGATTACTGCCCCATTTGGTTTCATAGTCTTGAATAGCGTTTTCTTTGTCTTCAGGACTAGAACGCAAGCTATAGACAACCGCTTGCAGCGTTCCCCAGTCTTCAAGCTCATAGCGATTAATCACGTCTAATTGCGCCAGGACAGCCTCTTGATGCGGCGCGTTTTCGATTGTCAGAAGATAGTCGTTCAAGCGAGCCCGACGCAATGCCGGACTTTGTTCAGAAATCGCTTTGCGATAAGCCGCTGTTGCAGCTTTATCAATTTCAACAGGAGATATATGAGTGGCAGGGCCGGGACTGTTGAGATAAACGACTGCGATGATGGCCAGTAGCAGCCCTACACCAATAATGAAGGGCCAAGTGCCTGTTCGAGATTGAACACCTTCATTTTCATTATCATCAATCGTTTGATACACGCGCGATTATAATCCTTCTACCAAGCCTACTTTATACAAGGGAAAAGCGTCGAGGCTATTGAATTTCGCGTCTCTTCCCTGCAAAACTGGGATTTGTCGTTTAAAGCCAAGTATAGGCCGTTATGTCCACCTCTGCTCCCGTCGATAGAAATTCCCATGTCGTCCTTGTGGATGGCTCCGGATATATATTCAGAGCCTATCATGCGTTGCCGCCCTTGACGCGTAAAACGGATGGATTGCCGATTGGGGCCGTCGCCGGGTTTTCCAACATGTTGTTCAAACTCCTTCAGGGGCAGAATGATGAGGCACGCCCTACACATTTTGCGGTTATCTTTGATGCCAGTGGCGATACATTTCGTAATGAGATTTATGACCAATATAAGGCCAATCGCGGGGCGCCGCCCGAAGATCTCGTCCCGCAATTTCCTCTAACGCGACAAGCGACTGTGGCGTTTGGCGCGCCGTCTATTGAAATGACGGGCTATGAGGCGGATGATTTGATTGCGACCTATGCCAAGCAAGCCGAGGCCAAAGGTGCACGTGTTACGATTATCAGCTCTGATAAGGACTTGATGCAACTCGTATCTGATAAAGTCTCCATGCTCGACACAATGAAGAATAAGCAAATTGGACCTGACCAAGTTGTTGAGAAATTTGGCATGGGCCCGGATATGGTCACTCAGATTCAAGCGCTTGCCGGTGATAGTGTCGATAATATTCCGGGCGTACCGGGTATTGGTGTGAAAACTGCCGTTCTTCTTCTGGAAGAGTATGGTGATCTCGAAACCTTGCTCGAACGGTGTGATGAAATCCCGCAAAAGGGGCGCCGTGAAAAAATGATGGCGAATATAGACAATGCGCGAGTGTCACTAGAGCTTGTCACTTTAAAAACGGATGTGCCGGTCGAAATTCCACTAGAAGATATTGCGGTTTCTGACCCTGATGTAGACGTTCTTTTTGATTTCCTCGAGGAAATGACATTCCGCACTTTAACGGCGCGTGTTCGCGCTGCCTTAGGGGAAGGCGAAACGGACGGACTGCGTAAAGATGATACGGTTGTGAAAACACCTGCCGATCAAGCTGCGCCGAGTAATGTCACTTTTGATAAAGAGAAATATGTCTGCGTCCAAGACGAAGACACGCTTAAACACTGGGTGGCTCGCGCGTTCGAAGAAGGCGTTGTCGCTGTTGATTTGGAAACCAATAGTCTCGATAGCGCTGCGGCGAAAATGGTTGGGGTCTGTTTAGCCGTCGCGGATAATGAGGCCTGTTACATCCCGCTCGCGCATGTGGGTGAAGACGGGGCGACCGTAGGTGAGAGCGGTGACATGTTTGGCGGTGCTGCCCCTAAGCAAATTCCTATTCAAAAGGCATTGGACATCCTTAAACCTCTTTTCCATGCGCCGGGCATTTTGAAAGTTGGTCAAAATTTTAAATATGATTTGGGCGTGTTTCAGCGCTACGATATTTTTCCCGCGCCCTATGATGATACGATGCTGATATCTTATGCTCTAGGGACAGGTCTTCATAATCACGGCATGGACGCACTTTGCGAAATGCATTTTGGCCACAAGCCCATTGCGTTCAAAGACATTGCGGGAACGGGAAAGTCTCAGAAGACGTTCGATCAATTATCTTTAGATGTCGCCACACCTTATGCGGCAGAGGACGCGGATGTCACATTACGCCTTTGGAAATTCTTGAAACCGAAATTGGTCAAAGAACAGGTGACAACGGTTTATGAAACAATGGACCGTCACTTGCCGAGGGCCGTGGCGCAGATGGAAAATCACGGCATTAAAGTTGACCGTACCGAGCTTTCTCGTCTCTCCGGTATGTTTGCGCAAAAAATGGCCGCTCTTGAAGACGAAGCCTATGAACTGGCGGGCAATAAATTCAATATGGGCTCGCCTAAACAAATCGGTGAAATCCTCTTTGATCAAATGGGTCTCGAAGGAGGTAAGAAAACTAAAACAGGGGCGTGGCAAACTGGTGTAGACGTGTTGGAAAAACTCGCGGACGCCGGAGAAAAACTGCCCAGAGTTATTTTGGATTGGCGCGGTTATTCGAAATTAAAATCGACATATACTGACGCGCTCGTTCAGCAAATTAATGCAGATACAGGGCGTGTGCATACGAGCTTTTCTTTGGCCGCGACAACGACTGGGCGCTTGTCGTCTTCAGACCCTAATTTGCAGAACATCCCAATTCGCACCGAAGAAGGACGAAAAATACGGGATGCTTTTGTTGCGGAGACTGGACACGTTTTAGTCGCTGCTGATTATTCTCAAATTGAATTGCGTATTCTCGCACACGTGGCTGAGCTTGAAACGATGAAACAGGCTTTTGCGGACGGCGTGGATATTCACGCTTTGACAGCCAGTGAAATGTTTGACGTGCCATTATCTGAGATGACGCCAGAAATTCGTCGTAATGCGAAGGCGATTAATTTCGGTATTATATATGGCATCAGCGCCTTCGGTCTTGCCAAAAATATCGGTATTAGCCGCACAGAGGCGGGCGATTACATAAAGCGCTATTTTGAAAAATTCCCGGGCATTAAAGCCTATATGGAAGACACCAAAGCGCAGGCGCGTGAAGACGGTTATGTCAAAACGATTTTTGGACGAAAATGCCATATCAAAGGAATAAGAGATAGAAATCAAATGATGCGGGCCTTTGCTGAACGCCAAGCGATTAATGCCCCTATACAAGGGGCGGCGGCGGATATTATGCGACGCGCGATGATAAAAATGCCCAATGCAATTTCATCTGTTGATGGTGCTCGGATGCTCTTGCAGGTACATGACGAACTGGTCTTTGAAGTACCTGAAGCGTCAGCGAGTAACTTAATTGATGTCGTAAAACCGACAATGGAAAAAGCCGCCTTACCGGCGGTCAACATAAGTGTGCCCTTGGTTGTTGATGCCAATGCGGCAAAGAATTGGAATGATGCGCATTAGCGCTGTATCGGAGATAAAATAGAATGACCACACTTATCCTTGTCCGTCATGGGCAATCCCAATGGAACCTTGAAAACCGTTTTACGGGTTGGGTTGATGTTGATCTAACCAAGGCTGGAGTCGCGGAAGCGAAGAAAGCCGGAAAACTCATTGCGAAGGAAGGTATAGAGCTGGATGCGGCTTTTACGTCCTATCAGAAACGCGCCATTAAAACGCTTTGGCTTGCCCTTGAAGGCATTGATCAGATGTACATTCCGGTCACCAAAGATTGGCACTTAAATGAGCGCCACTATGGCGGTTTAACCGGACTCAATAAGCAAGAGACTCGTGACAAACATGGTGATGAGCAAGTCCATATCTGGCGCCGCAGCTTTGATGTACCGCCTCCACAAATCGACCTAGATCATGAGTTCCATCCTTCTCAAGAAGCGAAATATAAGCATATCGATCCAAAAGAACTGCCAACAGGCGAGAGTTTAAAAATTACGACAGATCGTGTTTTGCCGTATTTTAAAAGCCAAATAGTTCCTTTCTTACGCGCAGGGTCCAACCTTATTATTTCAGCGCATGGCAATAGTCTGCGGGCGCTTATGAAAGAGATTTTTGATGTTGCTGATGCCGACATTCCGGGCTTTGAATTTCCAACAGGTAATCCGCTCTTGATTGATTTGGATGAAGAAACACTCAAGCCGCGCTCTGCACGTTATCTGGATAAAAAACGGGCGAAAGACCTTCCGGCTCTCTAAGGGGAAGTTACAAGCACATAAAAAAGCCCGCCTCCTCTGAAAAAGAGACGGGCTTTTTGATCTTTAATAAGAAATGATTATTTCATCACTTTGCCTAGGATAGCGGTCAATACGGCCCCGCCGAGACCGCCTGAAACAACATTACTTACAATGCTCATTATGTCCAAGCTTCCGCCTGCTGTCGGGTCGCCAAGGCTAATGCCAAATTGTTGAGCAATAAACGACAAGCCTGTTCCGCCGACAATACCTGTTAAGCTGCGGCCCAAAGTCCCCATATTTGACTTCATTGCGCCACCCGCGACATTGCCGCCAATCGCACCACCGGCCAAACCGATTAATAGTCCAACTACATCCATTTTTTTCCCCATTTTTAAAAAGGCTTATTTGCCATATTTTACAAGATAATCCTCCCGACTATCTTTGGTAGAAGTTTGCCTGCAAGATTAAGTGGTTTCAAGTGATTTTTATAAATCTGAACTTAAGCAAAAAAGTGAGGCGCGTATGTTGCCATAGTTTATTTGAACAGCAAATAGAGCAAAACGACGCCATTATTTTGTGCGTCTTGCATAAATGCGGATGAGTTATGACGGATTGTCTGTTCAGTCGGTCGTCTGCTCTGTCATAGGTAGGTCATCGATAACACAATAGTGGGAGGTTATCATGTATGTTGCATTTGTTGTGATTTCTAATTTGTTCTTCAACCGATAATTCGGTTTCTGAACTGGTTTGAAAATATGCCCATGCTATAACGATAGCATGGATCATGAAAAATATATGCGCCAAGCGCTGTCTTTGGCTCAGGCGCAAAAAGGCCGTACCGCTGAAAACCCAGCGGTGGGTTGTGTGCTCGTCAATAGCGGAAAAATCGTGGGGCAGGGCGCCACAGCAGATGGGGGACGTCCCCATGCTGAAACGATTGCCCTCATGTCAGCGGGTTCTGATGCGAAGGGTGCCACGGCTTATGTTACCTTGGAGCCCTGCTCACATTACGGGCAGACCGGGCCTTGCGCCAATGCGCTTATCGAGGCCCAAATAGCCGCCTGTTTTATCGCCATTATTGATCCTGACCCGCGCGTTCACTGGCGGGGCGCTGCGCTCTTGCAAGAAGCCGGCATTGATACACGTGTGGGTCTCTGTGAAGAGGAAGCGTTCCAGATTAAGGCGGACTTCTTCATGCGGGTCTCGAAATAGTCAAATTCTTTGACTTAAAAAGCTTCATGAAAAGCGTTTTCAAGTCTCATTTCTTTATTTTTACTAGAGCATTTGTTGAGACTTTAGTCTTTTGGGCTGTCTTGGCTTTGTGCGCTGACCTCTACACCGAAAAGATAATAAGGAGAAAAACGGGGTTTTATACCAGTGCCTCTTATTTTGATTTTTATCTAATTTATCCAGTTTTAAGTTTATCACTCTGTTTGATTTTTTGGAGTTTGAATAGGATACATTGGGTATTCTTTTTTTCCGCTTTCGCGCTCTTTACTTATTTTGTGATAGAAGATGACTTAAGGTTTGGCAGAGCTGTTTTTCCTGAAATCATATTTATAGTCAGTATTGCCGGTTTTCATATTTATTTGTTGAGGCGAATACTCATAAAAAAGCCGCCAGTAGAGGGCGGCTAATTTCAACAAAATGATTGTACGTTTTTTAGCCTTGCAAACTTGCTTTCAAGGCGTCTTCTTGCGGCATGCCTATGGCGTGGAAACCCCCGTCAACATGATGTGTTTCGCCTGTGCAAGAGAGGCCCAGATCTGAGAGGAGATAAAGCGCTGCGCCCGCGACGCCTTTTGGATCCGTGTTATCTTGCATAGCGGCGGCGGCTTTATTGAAGCGGAACATATGACGACCCGAGCCAATACCGGCGGCGGCGAGTGTCTTAATCGGACCAGCCGAGATAGCATTGACGCGGATACCGCGTGGCCCCAAATCAGCCGCGATATAACGAGTCGAAGCTTCTAGAGCGGCTTTCGCGACACCCATCACATTATAATTCGGAATAACACGTTCAGAACCCAGATAAGTCAATGTTACCATTGAACCGCCATCATTCATGATTTCCGCACCACGACGGGCGGAATCCACAAATGAGTAAGCGGAAATATCCATAGCGGATTTAAAGCCTTCGCGTGTCGTATTCTCAACGAAAGAGCCCGCCAATTGGTCTTTACCAGCAAAGGCAATGGCGTGGACAAGAAAATCAATCTTACCCCATTTTTCTTTGAGGGTTGCAAACGTGCTGTCCATAGTCTCGTCATTAGTGACATCGCATTCGCATAAAATATCCGAGCCAATGCTCTCCGCGAGAGGCTTTACGCGGCGAAGAAGAGCGTCCCCTTGATAGGTAAAGGCAAGCTCTGCGCCTTGGGCGGCCAATTGACGCGCAATTGACCACGCGATTGAGTTTTTATTAGCGACACCCATGATAAGGCCGCGCTTGCCCTTCATCAAAGAGCCTTGCGGGAAACCTTCAAAAACGGATGAGTCAGTCATATCGAAATCCTGTGAGTCAAATTTTGCTCTGCATAAGAGATTTTAAGCGTTTCGGCCAGAGTAGAAATAAGGGTGTTGTCGATTTTCAGTTCTATTATCACAGTCGATAGGCTATGGATGTTGCAACTCTTATTTTCATTCGGGCGTATATAGGAATGCGTTCTGTTAGGGCACACTTATGTTAGACAAAGTTCAGGGACCTGACCCTGTGTCTTCGAAATTTGACATCTCTGATTTAAATCACTGGATGTCCAAAATTGAGGCCGCTGAAACGCCTGAAGCGACATTTGAGTCCTTTTGTGATGCTATAGACCCTTTTGAATTTACTTTTGCCTCTATGGGGCGATTATTGCCGCCCATAGCAGGTAATCAGTCGCCTCGAAATATCCCACGACAATTTCATCTTTCCCGCGGTGCACCGGCTTTGATGAAGGAATTAGTCGAAAGCGGCGATCTCGTAACACGCAGCCCGCTTGTCTTGCACGGTTTTAGAGTCTCAGTGCCATTTCGTTGGCGGGAGGCTTTCCAATCATTGTCCGAAGATCAGATTGAGCATGTGAAGCGCTCTCAATCACATGGTTTGAGATTTGGAATTTGCTTTCCGATTTTGCAGGTTCGTACAGCGCCGGGGCTCATGTCCTTGGGGCGCGCAACAGATTTTGAATTAACTTTACAAGATGTTGTTGCGTTGGAAGTTCTTGTAAGAAAGGCTTTCGAGCGTTTGAATGAACTAACGGAAATGCCCGAAGAACCAAAGTTTCTGACGATTACAGATCGCGAACGGGAAGTTCTAACCCTCGTTGCGCAAGGGAAAACGAATTGGGAGATAGGCCAGATTTTGAAAATTTCTGAATATTCTATCCGAGACTACCTCAAAGATATGTCAAAGAAACTGGGGACATCAAACCGAACGCATACTGTGACGCAAGCGATTAGGTTAGGGCTCATATTACCTTAGGTGAAAATATCCCGACTTAACCTAACCCCTACAAATGTAGGGGTAGGAATTTTAGAGTAATGCTCAATATAGGTCAGGTAGCGGTGCTCTTGGATTTTATCCCACCTGACAGAACAGTGCCCCGTGATGTCAGGCTTTTGATATTTATGAGCTACCGCTACAATCTCTTGAAATTTAAGCGTTTTTAGACTTTTGAGAAAATCACGCTGCCATTTGTGCCGCCAAAACCAAAGCTATTCGACATGGCTGTTTTGATTTCTGTCTCAACCATCTCTCTTGCGATATTGATTGTCGGAATTTCCGGATCAAACTCATTGATGTTGATGCTTGGGGCTACGAAACCACGATCCATCATCAATAATGTATAGATGGCTTCCTGCACGCCTGCGGCACCAAGACTATGTCCGGTCAGACATTTTGTGGCCGAGACATAAGGCCCGTTTTCACCAAAGACACGGTGTATAGCCTGTGTCTCGGCGATATCTCCGACGGGTGTCGAAGTTGCATGAGGATTGATGTAATCCACAGTCTCTAAACCCGCATCTTCTAAGGCCATACGCATAGCACGCTCCGCGCCTTCACCGCTTGGGGCCACCATATCATAGCCATCCGACGTCGCGGCATAGCTGACGATTTCAGCATAGATTTTAGCGCCACGCGCGACCGCATGTTCATATTCCTCTAAAACCACCATACCTGCACCACCGGCAATGACAAAGCCATCACGGGTGACATCAAAGGCGCGAGAGGCTGTTTCAGGGGCGTCATTATATTTGCTGCTCATGGCCCCCATAGCGTCAAAGAGAGAAGACATCGCCCATTCAACTTCTTCACCGCCGCCGGCAAACATAATATCTTGTTTGCCCCATTGAATTTGTTCGGCCGCTGCACCGATACAATGAAGTGAGGTCGTACAAGCTGAGGTGATTGAATAATTCACGCCCTTGATTTTGAAATGAGTCGCCAAAGTCGCAGACACTGTAGATGACATCGCTTTCGGCACAGCGAAAGGCCCAATGCGCTTGGGGGAATTATTTTTTCGCGTAATATCGGCCGCCCGCACAATCTCGATGGCAGAAGGACCACCGGAACCTGCGATGATACCCGTCCGTTCATTTGAAATCTGTTCCTCGCTCAAGCCAGCATCATCAATAGCTTGTTGCATCGAAACAGCACTCCACCCAGCTGCGTCTGCCATAAATCGCATAGAGCGCTTATGGACGTGGTCTTTTGGATTAAGTGTTGGGCGACCCGAAATTTGGCTTCTGAAACCGAGTTCAGCCATTTTTTCATCTTTGGTGATACCGCATTTTCCGGCCTTGAGGCTTTCTGCAACGCTGTTCGCATCATTACCGATACAAGAGACAATACCTAAACCTGTGACAACAACGCGACGCATTATTTTTCTCCATCTTCCGGAATAAATAGACCGACTTTTAGGTCTTTGGCTTGGTAAATCAGCTCATCATCTGCAAACATTTTACCGTCAGCGAGACCCAGGACAAGTTTGCGGCGAATGACACGCTTGAGCTCAATTTCATAGCGGACTTTTTTAATGTCCGGCGTGACTTGGCCTGTGAATTTCACTTCGCCCACGCCTAGAGCACGTCCGCGACCGGGGGAGCCTGTCCATCCCAACCAAAAACCAACGAGTTGCCACATAGCATCCAAACCTAAACAGCCCGGCATGACGGGGTCGCCTTTGAAGTGACATTCAAAAAACCAAAGGTCAGGATTGATATCCAATTCAGCAGTAAGCTGACCTTTGCCATGTGTGCCGCCATCATCATCCATATGGGTGATGCGGTCGAGCATAAGCATAGGCGGCAAGGGCAGTTTCGCATTACCGGGGCCGAAGAGGCTATTCTCTCCGCTCTCTATCAATTCATCATAATTATAGGAGGGTTTTATCAGCTTCATGAGAGCGCGTCCCGATTATATCTTTATGTTACAAATCATTTCAGCCTTGATAGAGGCATGGCCCTTAAACTCAAGAGGAAAGCAAGCCAAGACTGC
>CAYTAJ010000020.1:0-2901 GCA_964435725.1 uncultured Algimonas sp. | reverse complement strand
CGATGGTGCAAATGGAAGTATTCATCACACCATTTGCGATAGCGCTCATAATCCGCGACATCATGGGCATCACAGGCCGCTTTCATGCCGGCATGGAAGGTGAGGGCATCTGGTGCATCTTGATGACGGTCGATAGCTTGGGTCGGCGTCAGGTCTCCACCACCGCCAAACCAGTCCTTTGTGGTCACAATATAACGCGTATTCATATGAACGGCCGGAACACGCGGGTTTCTTTGATGCGCAATAAGGGAAATACCTGCCGCCCAAAAGCGTGGGTCTTTATCCGCGCCGGGAATATTGGCCGCCATATCGGGCGTAAATTCACCTTTGACCACAGAAATATGCACACCGCATTTTTCGAAGAGACGCCCGCGCAGCATGCCGCCTGTGCCACCCCCGCCGTTTTCAACTTGGCGTTCCCAGTCTTCATAAACAAACTGACTTGGGTCTCCCGGGTAAAGGTTTTCCGGGGCCTCGCGTTCCAAAGCTTCAAATTCCGTGCAGATATCATCGCGCAAGGTTTTGAACCAAGCGGCGGTACGGGATTTTCGAGTCTCGAAATCAGTCATAGCCGCGCTTTAGGGCAAGCTTTGGGTCTGCCGCAAGGCCTCATAAAGCGTTATGGCGACAGAGGTAGCCAAATTAAAAGACCGCGCACCGGGGGCGATAGGAATAATGACGCGAGCCTCGGACCGAGTGTGCACATAATCAGGGACGCCCGCACTTTCACGTCCAAATAATAATGTATCATCAGGCTGGAAAGAAAACTCCGATAAGGGCGTGGCCCCTTTCGTCGTCATCAAGACCATTCGACCTTTCGGCACATATGTCTCCCAGCTTGTGACGCGTTGCAATCCGCCGGGTGGTTCATAATCCATGGCGGCACGCCGCAAAGCTTTTTCCGAAAGTGGAAAGCCGCAAGGCTCGATAACAGAAAGCGGCACATTAAACCCCGCACACAGGCGCATGACCGCGCCAAGATTGGCGGCAATATCCGGTTGGTAAAGCGTAACTTTCATGAGGCGCTTATAGGTTCCCTTTCTCGAGATACAATCATCTCTTAAGTGAGTCTCTTAGAGTTGATGAAGTTGAGAATAATCATACGATTTTAAAGCGATTTTGAGGAAAAAACGCCACTCATATCGCTTGAGAAACGTTGGAACTGCCATAAAACTGTGAATTGCGGCGACTTGCCGCGAATAATCTATAGCTTTAGTAACTATATGGGGTTAGACACCCGCGAAAGTATATCTAGTGGACCGAAGGAGTGGACAGACCATGTCCGAAACCATCAAAACCGAAGAAAATGTCGACGAAACAAAGCGCGACTTCATTTTTATCGCGACCGGGGCCGTTGCGGCGGCGGGTGCAGCTTCCATAGCGTGGCCGCTCGTTGCGCAAATGGGTAAAGCCGCGGATACGCTCGCGGCAGGCTCTATTGAGATTGACCTGTCTGCTATTGCTGAAGGGCAACAGCTCAAAACACTTTGGAGAGGCAAGCCAGTCTTTGTACGTCATCGCACCGCAGCAGAAATAGAAGCTGCTGAATCAGTCGCTGTTGATGCTTTAATCGATCCGCAAACAGATGATGAGCGTTTGGTGCCCGGTCCATCAGGCGAGATTAATCCGAAATATCTCGTCATGGTCGGCGTATGTACGCATTTTGGGTGTGTGCCTGTTGGTGAGTCCGGCGACTATGATGGTTGGTATTGCCCATGTCACGCGTCACACTACGATACGTCGGGAAGAATTCGCAAAGGCCCGGCCCCTAAAAATATGGCTATACCGCCCTATGCGTACCTCTCAGACACAGTGATCAAGGTAGGTTAATAATGTCAGGACATCCTTCAACTTACGAACCAAAATACGCCGCAACGAAGTGGCTGGATCAACGCTTGCCGATTATTCGTATGGGCGCGGATTTTATGACGTTCCCGTCACCGCGAAATTTGAATTACTGGTATACATTTGGTGGTATTCTAGCGCTCTGCTTAGGTATTCAAATTATTTCCGGCATTATTTTGGCAATGCATTATGAGCCCAGCATTGAAGGGGCTTTTGAATCTGTCCAACGTATTCGTCGTGATGTACCCTTTGGTTGGTTATTGCAGCCTATGCATGCTGTTGGGGCTTCGTTGTTCTTCCTCGCAGTTTACATTCACATGTTCCGTGGTTTGTATTACGGGTCTTATAAAGCGCCACGCGAACTGCTCTGGATTATTGGGTGTGTGATTTACCTTGTAATGATGGCGACGGCCTTTTTGGGTTATACCTTGCCTTGGGGTCAGATGTCCTTCTGGGGCGCAACCGTGATTACAGGCTTCTTTGGCGCCGTTCCGGTTGTGGGTGAAAGCCTTCAGCAGTGGTTACTCGGCGGTTATGCGGTCGATAATGCGACGTTGAATCGCTTCTTCGCCCTTCACTATCTTTTGCCCTTTATCATTGCGGCTCTGGTCGGTTTACACGTTTGGGCTTTGCACCATGTTGGTCAAAATAACCCAATTGGGATTACAGAGAAAACAAAGTCTGACACATTGTCATTCCACCCGTTTTATACTGTGAAAGATGCTTTCGCGGTGGCCATATTCCTTTTGATCTTTGCGTTCTTCTTATTCTATCAGCCAGATGCACTGGGTCACGCGGATAACTATATTGAAGCCGATGCCATGAAGACCCCGGCGCATATTGTGCCAGAGTGGTATTTCCTACCCTTCTACGCGATTCTTCGCGCGGTACCGGATAAGCTTATGGGCTTGCTCCTGATGTTGGGTGCAATTTTGGTCCTCTTCGTCTTGCCATGGCTTGATACGTCTAAGGTAAAGTCCATGCGCTTCCGTCCTGTGGCCCGTTGGTTCTTCCTTATCTTCTTGGTGATGTGTTTCATCCTCGGTTGGTGTGGTG
>CAYTAJ010000019.1:25573-34537 GCA_964435725.1 uncultured Algimonas sp. | reverse complement strand
CAAAGCTATGGGTCATCTGATGGTTCAACGCGTCAATCACCGCCTGCGGCTTCTGCGCCGATGCCGCATTATCGAGATAGGCCAAAGGCTGACCATTAATCTCGCGTTCCAAAATCGGGAATTGCGCGCGTATGTTATTAATATCCAAATCAGGCATTTACTTCACTTAACAAAATTAGTGGCACCAAAATAACATTCAAAAATAGTATGGTAACAAGACCTATATAGAGAATTCCTCTTCTAGAAAATGCCTTTCCACCACCTCTTCGTTCCCACCATTCAGATAAAAACTGCCAAATCGCAACAACCACCCAGAAGAACACATTAAATATTAAAAGTTCGAGCCAGCTGTTCATCTCACTAAATTCCAAACGTCACTTTCATGACCCCGTAAAATATTATGGCGAGGGCTAGGATTTTGTAGAAACCTGTACGTTTGGCCTCTGGATTACGGCTCGTGACATAGCGGACGGTCATATAGCCAAAGACCCCGGCGATGATTATGGCACTTCCGACAATCGACATTACTCAGCCTCCCGCGAAATAGCCAAAGGCGATTTTTATAAGACTGAAAAGAAGGATCAGTATCCCGCCAAATTTTAAAAAGCGGAATACGGGCTTATCCCCTTTAAAGCCTGTCAATACACGGCCAATAAGATAAAGATTTGCGCCAACAAGAGCGGCTATAAGATCAATCGTTTCCATATGCCCTACCCCATAAACCGATTATAAAAATAAATCGCCGCCAAGCCCAAAACAATCAAAGACAAGGTCCGTCGAATGACATCCAATGTCGGCGTATTTCGGGCCGGGTTACGCGTAAAGGCCGAGACGATAAACAGCGTCACAGCCAAAACGAGAATAAGAATGGCGAGGTTGGAATTGGTCATTTAACTCGCCTTCAACCAATCCCGCACTTTATCCAGCAAGCTCTCCCGTAGCGCCTCATCCTCTAGGTCATCAAAAACTTCAGCAACAAAGGCTTCGGTAAGCAAGGCGCGCGCTTCGGCCAAAGGAATACCGCGTTGGCGCATATAAAACAGCGCACTTTCATCGAGCGCGCCAATCGTATTGCCATGCGCACAGGCCACATCATCGGCATAGATTTCAAGCTCGGGCTTGGCCCGTATTTCTGCTGTGTCAGAGAGCATCAAAGCGTCATGACGCATTTCCGCATCAGTCTGTTGTGCGGGGCGGCGAACATGGAATTTGCCCTGGAACACCCCGCGTGACTTATCAGAGACCACACCTTTCACGGCTTGGCGCACAAGCGTATCCGGCACACCCAGATCAATATGGCTCGTCATGTCGATATGGCGCTGCCCATCGAGCAGATAGGCGCCATTGGCCGTAATCTCACAGTCTTTGCCCATGACGGCGACACGCGTTTCAAATCGCGACAGCGACGCCCCAAAACCGAGCGTATGTTGCATCAGCTTCGCTTCGCCCCATGCCGTGAGATGGGTTGTTGCCACACGCACAACATCGGCAGGGTCTGTCTGCATAAGAACGCGGGACAGTTCCGCGCCCTCACCCAAAGTGATTGTCATATCGGCATTACAGAACGCCCCAGCTTCTGCGGCGTAATGTTCAACCATTGAAACCTTTGCACCTTTACCAATATCAAGACGATAACGAACATGGCCGCGATCGAGGCCTTCGATAACAATCGGTTCTGAAATCTCAGCACCGGCAGGCACAGAAAGCGTCCAGACTTTGCCACCGAAACGACGCGCCAATGACGCCATAGGGCTATCCGTGTCCAAATCGTCTGTGTCAGCTTCTGAAACGGTGACGCCTTCGGGCAAAGTGAACTTGGGCAACCCTGCAATAGACAACCCTTTTTGGTCATCCGCGACACGGCCACGCACATCCGTCCATTTCCATGCCTCATCACGGCGTGTGGGGAGGTTTTCCAACTTAAGCGGCATAAGCGTCATAGCCTTCCGCTTCTAACTTCTTCGCGAAGTCTGCATCGCCTGTCGCGGCAATTTTACCGCCTGAGAGGACATGCACCTTATCCGGCACGATATAATCCAACAGGCGTTGGTAATGGGTGATAACCAAGAGGCCGCGATCCGGCGAGCGGAGCTTGTTTACGCCATCGGCGACAATGCGCAAGGCATCCACGTCAAGGCCGGAATCTGTTTCATCCATGACGATAAAGCTTGGCTCCAACATCATCATTTGGAAGATTTCCATACGCTTCTTCTCACCGCCTGAAAAACCAACATTGAGCGGACGTTTCAGCATTTCCGGTTTCATTTTAAGCTCTTTGGCCAGCGCCTTAGCTTTTTTGAGGAATTCCGGCGCACCCATTTCCTCTTCACCGCGGGCTTTGCGCTGTGCATTGAGCGCCGTTTTCAAGAAAGTCATGGTCGGCACACCCGGAATTTCGAGCGGATATTGGAAGGATAGGAACAAGCCATTGGCGGCACGCTCTTCTGGATCCATCTCTAACAGATCTTCGCCATTAAGCTCGACTGTGCCGTCTTCGACATCATAGCCATCTCGCCCGGTCAAGACGTAGGACAGCGTCGATTTACCGGCCCCGTTCGGCCCCATAATCGCATGGACTTCACCCGCAGGGACTTCCAGCGATAGAGCCTCAAGAATTGTCTTCTGACCGTCATCAACAGTCGCGGTTAAATTATTGATTTTTAGCATTTTTCTTCTTTTTTCTTGAATTGTATAAATATTCACGATCAGTATTATCAGCGTTAAGCCAGACGAGTTGATCTACGCGGTCAACACCTTGTGAAATTAACCACAATACTAGAGCGTAAAACCCTATTGAGATTCCATAATAGCCAGAGTTTTCTAAAGTACTCGAAATCGCGCCATAGAATGCTTCAAGCGCAGATTCCTCTCCACTTGGAATAGACATGTAAATATAGCCCGCAACTAACCCCATTAAAATCATGATCATAGACAGCATAAATATTACAAGGGTCGCAATTTTAAGCCATCGAACAACATACCAAGTTGGTCTACTCTCAAGCGTAGAAAGGTCTAATTCTTCCATCACACCCACTCCCCGATAGGTGCGTCGTATTTCGCCTCAACTTTGGCCGTTCCGTTATTCTTCACGTCTTTAGGTTCAAAGAGGAATATCAAGCACTCTTCTTCAGCGACGGGTCGGTGGACGACACCTTTAGGCACGACAATCGCTTCGCCCTCACCAACGGAAACGCTGTCACCATTTTCATATTCGAGCACGAATGAGCCCTTCCAGCAAAAGAACATCTCATCCTCGCCTTCATGCGCGTGGAAAGGATAAGCGCCTTTAATCTTGGCGAGTTTAAATTCCTGCCCATTAAGCTCAGCCACAATTTTCGGCCGCCAATGCTCAGAGAATTTAGAGAATTTCTCGTTTATGTTGATTACGGGGTTCATATTTACCTTTGGATTCCAAACCCTTACGGGTTTGGCACTTCACTGCATTTGATCCACTGGATCAAATACGGGCGTTACGCGCCTTTAAACGCCGTCACTTCGATTTCGATTTTCATTTTTTCATCGACCATGCCTGCAATCACCATAGTGGCGGCCGGTAATATAGCGCCGAAATGTTTCTGAATAACGGGCAGCACTTCTTTCACATATTTCCGATCAGAAACGGTGTATTGCACGCGGATGGTATGGCCGAGTTCAAACTCTGCGCCTTTGAGTGCCGCCATGATATTGGTGAAGGTATTTTGCGCCTGTTGCGCCGCGCTTTCAGGTAGCTCGCCTGTTTCGTAATTATAGCCCACAGTACCGGAGACAAAGCACCAATCGCCCTGCACAACCGCGCGTGACATGGCATAGGTCTTTTCGCCTTCGCTGAGGGATATAAATTTCCGTGTTGGTTTTTTTGCCATTTTCTTTGGTCCTTTTAGGGGCAGAGATCCGTCTGCCAGTCTGTTGTATTTTCGCCCCGATAACATTTATGGCGCATTCCGAAAGCGCCGAGCGTTTGCGACCCTTTTTCACCACTCAAAATCAGGAAAATCTCTTGCGCCTTAACCGAGTCATCCGGCAGGCCCGCTGCACTGAACAGCATGACGGCGCCATCATCTCGCTCAAATATGGATTGAGAGGTTTGAATGATGCCAGTCCCCTCATCCTGTGCAAAATAAAGGCGCACATTATCAATCGCTTCAATTCGGGATTGCCCGACTTCGAGGTCCGTAAACCGCGCAAGGCTTTCTGAGTATTCGGTGAAATCAATGTCTTCGAGGCGCAGCGATTTAGGTGGCACAGGAGGAATTGGCGGTGTTGGATTTGATACACCTTCGACCTGCAAAACCTCAGCCGTATCAACAGCCTGTTCATTAGAACAGCCCGCAGCGATGAAAGCCGCTAATGATATGCCGAGTATTATCCGCATTACCCGACAGAACCCTCAAGGCTAATCGCGACGAGCTTCTGTGCTTCAACGGCAAACTCCATCGGCAGTTCTTGGAGCACGTCACGGCAAAACCCATTCACGAGCAACGCGACAGCGTCTTCTTCCGACAGACCCCGCTGACGGCAATAGAAGAGCTGATCATCAGAGAGTTTTGAGGTGGTCGCTTCGTGTTCAAACTGGGCGCTCGGCGTGTTGCTTTCAACATAAGGCACAGTATGCGCGCCGCATTGATCGCCAATCAACAAGGAGTCACATTGTGTGAAGTTCCGCGCGCCTTCGGCTTTGCGATGCGCCGTCACCAGACCCCGATAAGTCGAGTTGGACTTTCCGGCACTAATGCCTTTGGAAATCACGCGCGATTTTGTGTTCTTACCCAGATGGATCATCTTTGTGCCGGTATCCGCCTGCTGATACCCATTGGTAATCGCGATGGAATAAAACTCACCTTGGGAATTATCGCCGCGCAAAATACAGCTCGGATATTTCCATGTGACGGCAGAGCCTGTCTCGACTTGTGTCCAAGAGACTTTGGAATTTTCGCCACGGCAATCCGCGCGTTTTGTCACGAAGTTATAAACCCCGCCTTTGCCTTCGCTATCACCCGGCCACCAGTTTTGCACGGTTGAATATTTCACTTCCGCATCTTCATGCACGATGATTTCGACAATCGCCGCGTGAAGCTGGTTTTCATCCCGCATCGGGGCCGTACAGCCTTCGAGATAAGAGACATAAGAGCCTTTATCGGCAATGATGAGCGTGCGCTCAAATTGCCCTGTGCCTTGCGCATTCATGCGGAAATAGGTCGATAGCTCCATCGGGCAACGTACTCCCGGTGGAATGTAAACAAATGACCCGTCAGAGAAGACAGCATTATTCAGCGTCGCATAGTAATTGTCTGTGACAGGCACGACAGAGCCCATATATTTCTTCACGAGCTCCGGATGCTCTTTTACCGCTTCCGAAAAGGAACAGAAAATCACGCCGTGTTTGGCGAGTTCGTCCTTGAACGTCGTGACAACAGAGACAGAGTCAAACACCGCATCCACGGCGACTTTCGGTGCACCTTGTACACCCGCCAACACTTCTTGTTCTTTCAAAGAAATGCCGAGCTTATTATAAACTTCGAGAATTTCCGGATCGACTTCATCCAATGACTTTGGCCCTTCCTTCTTCACAGGCGACGCATAATAATACATGTCCTGAAAATCGATTTCAGGATAATCGACCATGGCCCATTCCGGCTCTTCCAACTCAAGCCAACGACGATAGGCTTCGAGGCGCCACTCCAATAACCATTCCGGCTCTTCTTTCTTCTCAGAGATAAAACGAACGATATCTTCGTTCAGCCCTTTGGGCGCGAACTCCTGCTCAATATCGCTATCAAAGCCATATTTATATTTATCCGCCTCGAGCGATCGCACGCCCTCAACAGTGGACTGTTCGATGGAGTCTTTTACTTTTACATCTGTGCTCATAATTCTCTCCTCACCCTGAGGAAGCCCGAAGGGCTGTCTCGAAGGGTTGCCTGCCATCCTTCGAGACGCCGCTTCGCGTCTCCTCAGGATGAGGTGTATAATTTTTCTTACGTATTTTTGCCCAAGCGGACAGGAACCCATCCACATCGGCTTGTGTCGAATTATATCCAAAGCTGACGCGGATGGCCCCTTTGGGCGCTTCGTCAGTGCGCCGCATGGCTGTGATGGCACGGCTAGCACCGACCTTGCCGGATGAACAGGCCATGCCCGTACTGACCGAGACGCCTTGCAAGTCTAAATTCATCATCAGCGTATTATTCGCCGCATCGGGAACAGCGAAGAAGCTTGTATTGGGCAAACGTTCTTCGCCTTCGCCAAAGATGGTAATACTCGGTTCCATTTGCTTTAAGCCTGCTTCTATTTGGTCTCGCAGGTCTTTTACGTGCGCGAGGCCGTTTGAGGCTTGAAGTGCGGCATTAAAACCGGCGGCTCCCGCCACATTTAATGTACCCGCGCGTCGGCGACGTTCTTGCCCCCCGCCGAGCATATAGGATGAAAACGGTGCATCCGGCGCAACATAAAGCGCGCCTATACCCATTGGCCCGCCAATCTTATGCGCTGAGACACACATATAATCGGGCTGTGTGGTAAAAGCGATTTTTCCGAGAGCTTGCACCGCATCAATATGCACAAGGCCGTTATGGTTACGCACCAGATCAATCACCGCTTCGATGGGTTGAATAACGCCTGTTTCACTATTGGCGGCCGTCGTCGACACAAAAGGCCGCCCACTGTCTTCATCCCAAGATTCAAGCGTTCGTTTCAGCCAAGCCAAATCTAAAACACCACTTCGCAAAGCCGGTATCATCTCGACGGATGCACCAGAGGCATCTGCCGCCATGATGGTCGCAGGATGGTCGAGTGAGCAGATTAGCAAACGCTTACACCCGCCAGAGACAGCGCTATGTATGGCCGTATTGGCCGCTTCCGTACCGCCAGAGGTAAAAACAATATCTTGCGCGCAAACGCCCATCGCAAGGCCAAGCGACTCACGCGCTTTTGAGGCGAGACTACGTGCAGAACGCCCATGCCCATGCGGCGCAGACGCATTTCCACTCACAGCCATAGCTTCAGCTACCGCTTCAATGACTTCAGGGCGTGCAGGGCTTGTGGCGTTATGATCAAGGTAAATACGGGCGGTCATTCTGCCGCCTCCAAAGTCTTTACGTTAAACGACTCATTCAACACGTCAGCCAAAGTCACAGACGCCAAAAAACTCTCAATATGGTTTTCCAAGGCCCCCCATAGGTTATGGGTCAAGCAACGATCTGTTTTCCCTGTGCAGCCAATCCGGTCTTCGGGGGTACAGCCATGCGCCTTAATATCCTCATTCACGGCATGAATGATACGATCGAGCGTTACAGCCTGTGGCGCGTCCAGCAAGACATAGCCGCCCTTTGCCCCGCGCACACTCTCGACCAAACCTGCACGACGCAGTTTTCCGAAAAGCTGTTCTAAAAAAGTAACAGAGATACCCTGCCGCTCACTGATTTCAGACAAAGAGGCGCGCGCGCCCTCACCTTGTGCGGCGAGGTCAGCCATAGCCATAACGGCGTAACGTCCTTTCGCAGTGAGTTTCAAAGCTCAAATCGCTCCTTTATGAAGGTTTTTCTCGCAATTCACGACACAGCTTGTTAAAGGGCGCGCGAATACTAAATTTCTGGTGGGGATGTATGTATCCCGACTAAATTAGTCAAGATTAGATTTCGGCCTTTTGGCGCTTTATTTGCAATAAACGCAGATGACATGCTGTAAGCCGATTTAAACTATGTGAGGGGCAATGCCTGAAGTCATTTTTGCCGGACCGGAAGGTCGTCTTGAAGGCCGTTATCATCCATCAGATGACCCGCAAGCGCCTTGCGCTTTGATTCTATCCCCTCACCCCAAAGCGGGCGGGCATATGGATCACCGAATCCCTGTTGCCATGTATGAAAGCTATAAGCGTCGTGGTTTTTCTGTCTTACGCTTTAACTTCCGTGGGGTCGGGCGCTCGCAGGGTGTCTATGATAATGGCCAAGGCGAATTACAAGATGCCGCCTATGCGCTGGATTGGCTCCAGAGCTTTAACCAAAATGCGCCCTTCTCTTGGGTATCGGGTTACTCCTTCGGGGCTTGGATTGGTATGCAGCTTTTGATGCGCCGTCCTGAAGTCGCGGGCTTTATTTCTATGTCGCTCCCGACAAACACTTATGACTTCGCCTTCCTCGCGCCGTGCCCGGCCTCAGGCCTCGTCACTTATGGCTCAGAAGATCCAATCGTCCCGGCCGACGATGTCGACCGTGTTGTTGAAAAAATTCGCGTCCAAAAGGGTCATGAAATCGCAACGCACCGCATCGAAGGCGCCGATCACTTCTATACCGACCATCTGGAAGAAGCGCTTGAGGTTATCGAAGACTATCTCGACGAAAATCTCGACCCAAGATATTCGCCGCCGCGGGAAATGAAATATCTCGAAGAGTATTGATAAAAAGCCCCGCCTTGAGCGGGGTTTTTACATAATATGCCTCAGATACTTATAATTTGAATATAAGCGCGATAGAAAAAACCCAAGTCAGCATATAGCCTAAAAATAAATAAAAATTGGTACGTTTACTTCCCCCCCAAAACAACAGCCCAAAAGCAACTTCTAAACCGCCCCATAACGAGAAGAAAAGACCAACGACGACGCCAACTTTAATATTATTATTGAAGTCCCATTCCTGAAAAAAAGCCATTATGACAGCAATAATTATGCATGCTCCTGTAATCAGGCCTGGAACAGCAGCACCGCGTAAAATTATCTTCCACGCCGGTTTATCATCAATAGAAAAATTAAAAAATTTCATGCCGGACACTCTTTGAAATCTATCTCATCCTTATTTCAAGGATGAAGAATTACCCCACCTACCATAGGCGTTACCACACCAGTTGTCCCCGGAAAGGAAATCGGCTGCCCTTTTACGCTCCGTACAGCCAGATAGGCAAAGGCTTGCGCCTCAAGCGCATCCCCGTCCCAGCCAACATCTTCGGCTTTTAAGACTTTTCCGTCCGCATGCA
>CAYTAJ010000019.1:0-25473 GCA_964435725.1 uncultured Algimonas sp. | reverse complement strand
GACCCAAAGCGATATAGTGTTGTTTTTCCATTACCTTACCCTTTGACATGAAATATCGTGCATTTCCTTTTTTTTTGCACCTAAAAGCAATCAGAAAATAGGTAAATAGGGCCTAATTTCTGATTACATTATAAAAGGAATTGCACTAATTGATAAAAGCCGCGAGTTCCAAATAAGACGAAAAATATGACCGATTACAAATCAGATTTGATGAAAACGCTGACAGAGCGTGGGTACCTTTATCAATGTACCGATGACGCCGCCTTAGACAAGGCTGCGGCTACGTCTGTAGTGACGGGCTATATCGGGTTTGATTGCACCGCCCCAAGCCTGCATGTCGGCTCCCTCGTTCAGATTATGATGTTGCGTCACCTTCAAAAATCCGGGGGCCGTCCGATTGTCCTGTTGGGCGGAGGCACGACAAAAATCGGTGATCCATCAATGAAAGATAAAACCCGCCCAATCCTCACGGACGAATTTATTGAGCGGAACAAGCAAGGGATAAAACAGGTGTTTTCAAAGTTCATCGACTTTGAAGGGCCAAATGCCGCCATTATGGCGGACAATGCCGATTGGTTGGACGGCTTAGGCTATATCGAGTTTTTACGCGAAGTCGGCCCACAATTCACGATCAATCGCATGGTGACAATGGAAACGGCTAAACGTCGCCTCGAAAATGAATTGCCCATGACGTTTCTGGAGTTCAATTACCCGCTTCTACAAAGCTATGACTTCGTTGAGCTCTACAGACGCTTTGGTTGCAGCTTGCAACTCGGCGGCTCTGATCAATGGGGCAATATCGTCACGGGTGTTGACCTCACACGCCGCCTCGAAGGTGCGGAGGTTTATGGCTTTACAACACCGCTCATTACGACGGCCTCTGGCGGTAAAATGGGTAAGACTGTTGATGGTGCCGTTTGGCTCAATGGTGACCCTGCCTTAAGCGCTGAACATACCCGCAGCCCTTATGAATATTGGCAATTCTGGCGCAACACAGAAGACGCCGATGTTGGTAAATTCTTGAAACTTTTCACAGACTTACCGCTGGAAAATATTGCAAAATTAGAAGCTCTGGAAGGCGCTGATATCAACAAGGCTAAAGTCGTCCTCGCCAATGAAGCGACGACACTCCTACACGGTGCCGAAGCCGCAAAAGACGCAGAAGCCACCGCGACTAAAACATTCCAGCAAGGCGGTGCGGCGGAGGGCCTACCGAGCGAAGACGTTTCTGAAGCTGTGTTAAACGAGATGGGTATTCTGTCTGCTGCAACCCTATTGGGCTTAGCGAGCTCCAATGGTGAAGCCCGCCGCCATATCAAAGCTGGGGCGCTTAAAATCAATGATGTGAAAGTTGATAGCCACGAACGAGTCTTATCTTCAGACGATATACAGGACGGCGTTGTGAAAATCTCGGTTGGCAAGAAGAAGCACGCGCTTTTAAAGATCACTTAGTTTCCGTTGGGTTCAGGCGCGACTTTTTTCGCCTCCTCTAACAGCTCCTCAGCCCTCTGTTGCGCCTCCATGTCGGGCAAGTTATCACGCTGCTTTCTAAAGATACCGCGCAAAAAGCCGGGTGTGAGCGCTGAGAGTGGGTTCACCGAGATTTGCGTCGCTTCAAAGGGGCCTTCAACGGTGTAACTTAGGGCAAATATACCCTCACCTTTTTTCCCAACTAGCAAATCGCCAAGCACCGGAATGTCCCCCAAGAGGGAGTTCGCCGTATAGGCAGGCACCAAGGCCCCATCAATATCGACTGTTTTCTCATTGATGTTGATATTGCCTTCACCACTCATACCGAGGGCTGGCCCATAGACGCTGGCGTCTCTAATCGAAAGCTTACCCCCCAAAAGCTGAAACGGCGCTTCAAAACGATCAAAGCCAAGACCTTCACCCGCCAAAGTATCAAATAAGCCGGTCAAAGAACCTAATGATAAGAGTTGCGCCATAATCGGTGCTTCACGAAGCGTAAAATCTTCAATGATCAATTTACCGACATAAGCGCCCTCTTCGCCAGGCAGAGGTAGATTTCCATTCATGGTAAGCGTACCGTCCTCTAGGCTTGTGAGCCCTAAGAAAGCTTCGGCAGCAATGGCAGCATTAGGGATACTCGCATTCACTGTTCGGGTATTATTGTCCGAGTCAGTTTTTAAATCAGCGGTTATTGGCCCGTCATCTGTATCTCCTGATAGTCGCAAACTGGTCATCGCCAAACCATTATGGCTATAGAGCAAGGACGTGTTCCGGGTTTCAAAAAGCGGGTCTAAAACGAGTGTGTCGACTTGCGCACTAAACAAAAGCGGCACATCAACAGCTGCCGTTTGAGACGTTAGTGATTGATCCAAAAAGGAGGACACATCCAATCGCGCACCCGACAATGACGCCGACAGTAACTCACGTTCAGAGTCAGGCCTTATTTGGAGGCTCCCCTCTATGAAATCAGACATTTTTATTTGATCCAGAATCAGCTCACGAAGCGCGTAGTTAGGCGTAAGGGACAAACGACCCTTCATCTCTAATTCTGGCGCACTTATAGCTATGGATTGAAAATCAGTGCCCTGCTCACCGCGCGTCAATGAGGCCTTAACTTGACCGGGTGCATCTAAAGGCTTGTTCCAAAATTCACCAAACGCAATTTCAGTTTTTGCCAAATCTGCTTGAAGCGTTGCTGAAGTAATGTTCACGCCTTGCCCAGTGGCATTTATTTCCACACCAATTGTTCCATCAAAATACTCCCTCAATCCGAGGCCCAAATCATCAAGTATGGTGTGTTGCATCTCTCCAAAAACACGGTAACGCGTCGGCGTCAGACCATTGTCAAAAACCTCTCGCCATTCCAGATTGGTTCGCCATGGCCCAATATTCACGGGACCATCGACCCGAAGACCGGACTTGTCGATATCTAAGGATAAGTCTCCGTTTTTCAGCTGATGCGGTCCAATTCTAAATGGAGCACTCACCCCCGTCATATTTCCTGTTGCCGCATATTGAATGCGGTTTTGATCAAAAAACTCAAGCAAAGGACGGGTTATGGTCAGCGAAACTTCGCCCTGCCCCGCAATCGTTGCAGGATCGACGCCGTATCTGTCGGCAAATTTAAACGGCGGCTCATTGATGAGTGACAGCATGTCCGGGGCGTTTCCAGCGGCGTTCACCTGAATAATCATATCGCCCCCCTTGGGGCGAAGGCGCGGAATATCAACGCGACTAGGTAGAGCGACGATTGATCCAATTTGCCCTTGCTCCAACTCCACCTCTAACGCGTTATCAGAGATACGCGCCTTACCGGATGCCCCCGTAAGAGGCGTCATTGTCGAGATGTACCTCACATCAGCATCACGAACGGTCCAATCCAAATTCATCGTTTTTTCGCTGAAAACACCGTCATCATTTAGCCCATAATCCGCTTCAAAAGAGAGACTGTCTATATCCGCTTTGATGACCGATCTCTCAATCCAACGGCGGGCTCCATCGGCGAATTTTACAGGCCAGATTTGAAGTAATTCTTCAGGTGACATCGAGCCGGACATATCCCCGCTGGCTCTCAGAATTTCCAGAGAGCCTGTCTTATCACGTTTGGTAAAAAACGAACCCGAGACTTGGTGTGTCAGTCGATCAAGCCTGAATGACTCAATTTCCAATGTTTCTTCATCGGCATCAACGCGCCCGGCAACGTCAAACGCTTTGAAGCGTAAAGGCGCTTCAAATCTAGGTGTAAAATCAAGCGCCAATGTTTCAAAATTCAGGTCGAAGAGCGGTGAAGAATTGATGTCACCATCACTAATCGCTCCAAGGTCCGATAATTCACCTTTAGCTGAAAAATCGACTTTTGAGGACTGGAGATCAAACGTGCTGATTGTCATCTCAGACTGGCCAGCGTTTAAATCTGCTGACACGACAAAGCTATCAAAGGCATAAGGCTCATCTAAACCCGGTATTGCGACGGCCCCTTCGCGGATTTCAAAATCTAATTTGGCCGACTGCAAACCCGTTTCTCTATCGAAATCAAATTGGCCTTCGAAAAAGGCAGGCGCGTCAAGATCGGTGATACGTTCAAATCGACCCCGCTCAGGCCCAATTTGGGCCAAATTGATACCCTCCCCTTTAAACGCGACATCAAAAGATTGGAAATTTTCATTTGTGACAACCGACGCGCGAAGTGGAATAATTGCAGCGCCCTCAGTTTGTACTAATTGGCCATCGACCTCGAATTTTAAAACATCAGACTCACGCTTAAACAGAAAAGACATCTCTTTTAAAACAACATCTAAGCCATTGGTCTCATTATGATAATTGGCCGTTGCACCTTTTATCTCGACAAATTCAACGCCATCCAAGTCAAGAGACCCACTTCTACTCGACGTTCCACGTCTACCCTCCCACAAAGGTCCAAGACGCCCAAGTGTTTCCGGACTGCCTAAACCTGCCTTTATGCGACCATTCTTATTTTCGACCCAGCTCACTTCTCCCCCATTCAAGACAAGTTTTCTGGGCAGTAAAATGCCTTTCCTGACATCAGATAATGGAAAAAAGCTGCTCAGTTCAGCGAGGCGCTGCATCTCCGTTCCATCATCCGAGTTAATAACGACATCTACTCCCGTAAAAACGATATCGTCTGTTGCCGGATACCAATCCAATCGCATTTCGGATATGTCGACCCCTGCGCCCGCAACGGCATCTGCGAACAATAACCCCAAATTGCTACGAGCCCCTGAAACATCAACACTTTGTTGCGTCAGTAAGTATGAGAGTGCGTACAGCCAAACAATTGCGAGCCCCATGACAACAGCACCAAACTCTGCACTTATTCGCCATAGTCGATAGCTAATCTTTTTTATCCAAAAGACAGCATCGCGCTTCGCAACCGGGGTCGCGCTAATTTCTTCATCTTCAGGAATGTCAGTTAAAACATCAACCATCTAAAACTTGCTCTAGCCTGCGCCAACTGTTCTGGCTATGGGCGCGTATGTAATTGCATTGAACATGCAACAGGAGCATAAAATGAGCGACTTAAAAATTGGTGATAAAGCACCCGGTTTTTCAGTAGAAGGCGATGGCGGAACAAATGTCTCACTTGACGACTATAAGGGTAAAGCCGTCATTCTGTATTTTTATCCCAAAGATGATACGCCAGGCTGCACAAAAGAAGCGATTGGTTTTACAGAGCTTAAAGACGAATTCAGCGCCCATAATTGCGAAATCATCGGCGTCTCCAAAGATACAGCCGCTAAGCATGACAAGTTTATTGCCAAACATGATTTAAAAATCCGCCTCGGCGCGGACACTGAAGGCGACATTTGCGAAAAATATGGCGTTTGGGTTGAAAAATCTATGTATGGAAAAACCTATATGGGCATAGAGCGCGCCACTTACCTTCTTGGTCCGGACCATACGATTCGTCAGATTTGGCGCAAAGTCCGCGTAAAAGGTCATGTTGAGGCCGTATTGGAAGCAGTTAAAGCCCTTTAGTTTCACATGCGTACCAATATAATTTCTCAGGCCTGTGATATTCTCAGGCTTGAAAACCCATCTCAAAAAGCCGCTACTGCCCTAAAAATGCGAGAGGAATGGGTCAAATCTGATCGACCGCTTCAGACGTCTTCAGATACGCCGCCAGATAATCCCTCTCGACCAATTAAACCCAAACTCGTGCCTCCCGGGGAGGTTCCACGTCGTCGGTTAGGGTCTCCGGCAGGACGCGGTGCGCTTTTGCATGCGGTTGCCCATATTGAGCTTAATGCAATTGACCTCGCAGCAGATATGATCGCACGTTTTGCCCAGCACCCTCATATTTTAGAGAATAGCCAATCTGATTTTATTAATGATTGGAGTCGCGTCTGCGCTGAAGAAGCCAAACATTTCAATCTTTTACATGCACGCCTTGACAACCTTGGCATGGCATATGGTGATCACCCGGCGCATAATGGTCTTTGGGAAGCAGCCTTCAATACACGAAATGATATAGCAGCGAGGCTCGCCATTGCGCCGATGGTGCTGGAAGCACGAGGATTAGATGTGACACCCGGCATGATAAAAAAGCTCTCAGCCGTGGGTGATTTAGAAAGCGTTGCGATCCTTCAGATCATCTATGACGAAGAAATTGGGCATGTAAAAATAGGCGCCCGTTGGTTTCAGGTCGTTTCGGAAAAAATGGGCAAAGATCCCCGGACGCATTTTCATGATATGGTTAACACTTACTTTGCCGGAAAGTTAAAGCCGCCCTTCAATGTACAGGCCCGTACTCTTGCCGGTTTAACTGAAGATTTCTACGCGCCGTTAGCAAATGATTAACCATAAGCGACAACATTCCTTAACAGAATATAACTGTTAAGAAGCCATAAAAGGGCTTGAAACTTTTATAGCGTTTATGGTCTAAGCAATAGGAACGATATCGGATGGGGATTCATGATTAATGACGTCGTCGGGGATGTGCGAAAGCGCGTCCTTCAACATTTTCCGGAACGTCAAATTTACCTCCGTTCAGGTGGTGAAGTAAAATATTATGTCTTCTCGACTCGTATTCAAATTGCTTTTGTTTCAGTCCTCACTGTTATGTCCTTGTGGTGTCTTTACACCATGTTCAACCTCCTCTGGGGCCACAACCCACTACGCGCGCCCGCCAAAGAAGTGAAACGCATAGAAGCGCGTTATGAGCGAATGCTTGCAGACGAACGCGCAAAACAACTAAATGCGGAGTTAATGCTTGCGGAACAAAAACAAAGCTTCGAAACAATGGCGAAGAATTTTGAGGAAAAACATCAAGTCATTTCCAAACTTGTGAGCGTTGAAGGTGCCACGATCCAAAATGTCGTACCGACAGTAAAATACGCCTCAAATCGTGTCTTGATGTCACCGACACTGCGTGACCCCTCACCGCGCGTCGCTCGAAAAACAATTGTCCCGGAGGCTTTTGCTGAAACCGGGCTTAACATTGATCGCTCACTCAATAATCTGGATCAAACACAAAACGAAATATTGGCCACGGCTGAGGTAAAGACGCTAGAGCGGATTGAGCGCAACCGCGCTGTTATCCGTGCCACTGATATGCAAGTCGACACCGTCCTCAAAGAAAGTCCATTCGGTAAAGGTGGTCTTTTTGTACCCGTCGATGCTGATGATATTTCCTTACCCGACGGAAAGTTTGGCTCTCGTATCGCGAGTATTCAAGCGCGCCTCGCCGAAGCTGAAGCTCTGGACAAAGCAGTTGAGGCTTTGCCGCTTGGTCATCCTGTTGCCGATGAAACTTACAAAACCAGTCGATATGGAATGAGAAGCGACCCTTTCACAAATCGTCCAACATTCCATGAAGGCCTTGATTTTGGCGGTCGTACGAACACCCCTATAGTCGCAACAGCTGACGGTGTTGTCTCCTTCGCCGGACGTAATGGTGGTTTCGGTCGCGTTGTTGAGATTGATCACGGTCACGGTTTTGTAACACGCTATGCTCATTTGAATAAAACATATGTAAAACGTGGACAGAAAGTCTCCAAAGGCGATAAAATTGGTGGTATGGGTTCGACAGGTCGTAGTACAGCCACACATCTTCATTATGAAGTTCATTTTCAGGGGCGCGTATTTGATCCTGAGAAATTTTTAAAGGCTGGACTATATGTTCAATAAATCATCCAATACTTCCGGTACAACTGCATCGGAGACACCCAAAAAGGTAGCTTCCCCTGTGACTAAACCTAATAATTCAGCACCCTCAATTTTAGGCCGTGATATTGTAATAACAGGCGACATAAAAACGGACGGTGATGTACAAATTGATGGTCGCTTAGACGGGAATATCAAAGCGGGTAACGTCACGATTGGTGAGCAAGGCATTATAAACGGTAAAATTAACGCGACGAATGTACATGTGCGTGGGAAAATAACCGGTAAGGTTGATGCGAATTCTATTGAATTAGCGGAAACCGCCAATGTACAGGCAGACCTCGTGCAAGATCAATTAATGATTGCCAATGGTGCTTTCTTCGACGGCAAATGTGCAAGAAAGACAGGCCCTACTGCAGCACCCAAAGCGGCAAGTCCAAAAAAGGCTTAGTAAACTAATCGCTTAATTGTCGGCCTCAGCATTCACCCGTGCAGACAAAGCTGCGGCCATAAATTTATCCAAATCGCCGTCCAAGACGCCTGACGTGTCAGAGGTTTCTACCCCTGTGCGAAGATCTTTGACCATTTGATAGGGCTGAAGGACATAGGATCTGATTTGGTGCCCCCACCCAATCTCTGATTTATTATCGGCTTGTTCCTGAGCCGCCGCCTCACGCTCTTGCAACTCTTTTTCATAAAGACGCGCGCGTAGCATATCCCAAGCCTGCGCACGGTTCTTATGCTGGCTACGGTCATTCTGACATTGCACAACGATACCTGTTGGTTCATGCGTAATTCGCACGGCAGAGTCGGTCTTGTTAACGTGCTGCCCACCGGCTCCGGAAGCCCGATATGTATCCACCCGACAATCGGACTCATTAATTTCGATATCAATTGTGTCATCAATTTCAGGATAAACCCAAACAGAGGCAAAACTTGTATGACGCTTGGCAGAGCTATCAAACGGTGAAATTCGCACAAGCCTGTGAACGCCCGACTCTGTCTTCAACCAACCAAAGGCATTTTGCCCTTTTACTTTGATTGTCGCTGATTTTATCCCGGCCCCATCGCCATATTCATGCTCAATAACTTCAGATTTCATTCCGCGAGAATTAGCCCACCGCGTATACATGCGCAGAACCATTTCTGCCCAATCTTGGGCCTCCGTTCCGCCTGCTCCGGGGTGAATTTCGACAAAGCAATCATTTGCATCCGCTTCACCCGATAAGAGTGCCTCTAACTCGGCTTCATCTGCCTTCGACTTTACTTTAAACAGCGCTTCTGCCGCAGCGTCTTGCATCTCTGTATCGCCGTCCATTTCAGCAAGTTCAGCGAGTTCGACATTATCATTAAGGTCATTTTCGAGGGAGCGAATGGCTTCGAAAGCGTTCTCCAAACGAGAGCGTTCCTTCATCAATTTCTGCGCCTTTTGTGGATCATCCCAAAAACTGGCGTCTTCAGAGAGTGCGTTTAATTCCGCAAGACGGTGTTCTGAAGGCTCCCAGTCAAAGACGCCTCCTTAGCAGTGCAATTGACTGCTCGATTTCAGATTTCATTTGGGCAATATCAGCACGCATAGCGGTGATTTATCCTAATAAAGCCCGTCGTCAATAGGTTCTGGTTCGTCTTCTTCTAGATCCGGCTCAACCTCGGAAACGATAGCCTCTTCCTCGGGAAGACGTTCTGAAACAGGTGTTACTTCGGGATTTTGTAGCCCCTCATCGGACACGCCTTCTCTCTCTTGAGCATCACTATTTGCAAAATCGCCATCATTTTCTATGTCTTCCGAAAACTCTTCTGACAAATCGTCTCCCCCACCAAAGCTATAGGCTGAAAGTGTGTCCGTACCGCTTCCGACACGGATACTCGATGACAATCCACCGATACTGGGCTCAGTTCCGGGACGGAAAGCTTCCAGGATAAAGTTCGGCGCTCCAATGTAAGAACTTTCACCCGTATCACGATTAACTGGGGCTAAGGTCACACCTTCGGGAATACGGAATGGAACAGGCGTGGTCTCTTTCAACGCTTCCGTCAAGAAATCTTGTACAATCGGCACAGCAGATGAGCTACCGGTTTCAAAGCCCATTTGTTCGGGCGTATCTATACCGACATAAACACCAACAACCAAATCAGGTGAAAAACCAACGAACCAGTTATCAATAGAATCATTGGTCGTTCCCGTTTTCCCACCCAGAGGTCGCCCGAGACTTTTCAAACGTGCACCAGTACCATTCTCTACGGCCCCCTGCATCATGTAGGTCACTTGGTAGGCCGTAACCGGATCAATGATTTGTTCCCGTGTATCGGGCAAAGCAGGGGGTGGGCCACCCAGAAATTCATCTTGCTGGCAGCTCTCACATTGCTCGTCACCATGAACAAAAATCGTATTGCCCTGCCCATCTTGAACCCGGTCTAAAATCGTTGGCTCTACAACCTTACCCCCATTTATCATTTTGGAATAAGCCGTTGCCAAACGGAGCAAAGTTGTTTCACCTGCACCCAATGCCCAAGCCAATTCAGGTTGTGGCTCATCATAAATACCAAAGCGCTTACTGATATTCATGACCGGAGCCATGCCGATATCGTTCGCAAGCCTGACCGTCATCGCATTTCGCGACTTCTCGATGCCAAGACGCAAAGTACTTAATCCGTAAAACTTACCCGCATTATAGTTTGACGGTTTATAAAAACGCTCACATTCATCTTCTTCCGCTAGAGGCTCATCTGCATCACGCTGCACACGATCCTCAGAAGTTTCCCTAAGCTCTAATGTGCCTTGTTCATTCTCTTCACAATCGATATCCTTACGCTCAATCACAAAAGGCGCATCCAGAACTTGATCAGAGGGCGTAAAGCCATTTTGCAAAGCCGCTGCGTAAACGAAGGGCTTGAAGGATGAACCCGGTTGACGTTTCGCTTGGGTGACACGGTTAAACTGGCTCTGTTCAAAACTATAGCCCCCAACAAGGGCTAAGACCCGTCCTGTGTGTGGGTCCATTGCGATCAATCCGCCATTGGCTTTAGGAATTTGGCGGAGGTTATATTCTTTTGTGTCGCCTTTGCGTTGCACGAGGATAATATCGCCTGGTGACACCACCCCTTTTACCGATTTCAAGTCAGGGCCAACGAGTCCCTTCGGCAAGGCTTTCTTCGCCCAAAGTATATCTTCAAGTAACATCGTCCCCCGTGTGTCATCGTCGAGGGTTTCCTCCCCTTCAGCTACCTCCGGCGGCGCAAAACCTAGTGAGGCCTGCTTATCAGACACCTCTATAACAACGGCAACACGCCAATCTTCGATATCTTTTGGCGGCTCAAAATCTGCCAAGCGCTTCTTCCAATCATCAAGGCTATCCCATGATGTCAGAGGACCACGATAACCATGACGCCGATCCATCATCTCAAGGCCACGACGTAAAGCACGACGACCATTGAGCTGCATTTTCGTATCGAGTGTCGTACGAATGGAAAGCCCACCGGAGTAAAGCTCGTCATAGCCATACATTTGCGAGATTTGCTTGCGCGCTTCTTCAACGAAATACTCAGCGGCCAAATATTCTTCGCCTTCCAAACGGTCTGTTACAACAATATCCGTCTTCTTGGCGGCCTCGCCCTCGTCTTTCTCGGCATAACCGTCATCAACCATGCGGTTTATCACGTAAGCGCGTCGGTTGATGGCGCGTTCTTTTTTAACAGGGTCATATATTTGATAATTCGACGGCGCCTTTGGCAAGACAGCCAGATATGCAATTTCTTCAAGATTAAGGTCTTTCATCGGCTTGCCGAAATAGTTCAAAGATGCCGCAGCCACACCATAGGCACCGCGCCCAAAATATATGTCATTAAGATAAAGCTCGAGAATTTGATCCTTATTCATCGCTTTTTCGATACGGCGGGCAATAACAACTTCGCGTATTTTACGATCGATATTACGCTCATTCCCCACCAAGAAATTTTTGGCGACTTGCTGCGTTAAAGTGGACCCCCCTTCCAAACGTCGACCATTTATCACATGGCCGATATTGGCGACCATAGCGCGAAGAAAGCCTTTTTCATCGAAGCCGTCATGTTTGTAAAAACGCTGATCTTCCGCTGCGACAAAGGCGTGTTGAAGCTTCTGCGGCACAGATTCGATTGGAACGAACACACGGGCTTCGGTTCTAAACTCACTGATGAGTTTGCCGTCCCCGGCATGAACGCGTGACATAACAGGTGGCTTATACTCTTTGAGCGTCTCTAGGGTTGGTAGGTCCTTGGTTGCACGAACAACATAGACGAAAATAAAAACCGTCAGAATGAGTCCGCACGCAAAACCAATCGCGACTAACCATTTCAAAATGCGTAGAAATTTTGACATGTGTTCAGCAAGCACCTTTAGAATCAAACGCTATATTGCACGCTAATCTGGGCAATAGTAAGACCATACTGTTATGAATGTAAGGCGCAAACCTTATTCTGCAGATAAGCCCTCTAAGACTTAACTCGCCTCGCCAAAATAGGCATCAATGGCTCTTACCACGGATTTCATTATCTTGTCGCGATGGCTCTTTTTATTGAGAAGTTTTTCATCCTCCGGATTCGATAAAAACCCAAGTTCTAATAGAACCGCAGGCACATCCGGCGCTAACAAAACAAAATAACCTGCCCGACGATGTGAGTTGCCAACGAGCTTTGTAGATTTCTCTAACTCATCAATAAGAATATTCGCAAATTGCTCAGATTGGCTTTCTGTTTTGCGTTGCGCTAAATCAACAAGAATATCTCCAACAGGATCAGACTGTTTCGAAAGATCGATATCCATAATCCAATTTTGTGAATTGCTCACCAATCGTTTTGAGCGCCCTTTCGCGCGATCAGCCAATGTGTAAACAGAGGCACCTCTGGCGCTCTTATTGCCGGCGCTATCAGCGTGAACGGAAATGAAGAGATCGGCTCCACCTTCTCTTGCAAGACGCAGTCGTGTTTCATGATCCAGATAAACATCTTTTGGGCGTGTTAAGACAACCTCATACCGCCCTGTTTTCTCCAGCATGGCCTTTAAAGTCGCCGAGGCTTTGGTCGTGATGACTTTTTCATGCGTGCCTCGCACACCAATGGCCCCAGGATCACGACCTCCATGACCGGCGTCGATAAAAATCACAGGCTTTCTTTTTATCTGCCCATTCAAATGCGGCGCAGGGCGTGGATAAGGAATCGTATCTGGAAAATATCGCGATTGTTTCGCGGATATTACCCGCGATTGTGTGTTTATGGCCTGAGCGGATGTTGCGAGGCTTGGTTTCAATCGGGGTGTTACTTTGGGATTGGCAAACGACACAGTCCAACTCAAACACAAAAGCGCAAGGCCTAGCAAAATGCTTATCAGGGCTTTCTGTATCACGTTCATGCCTGTCTTTGACCTTATTATGGTGAATAAAGCCTTACACCGCTTAGATTTTCAGCTGACAAGTTACAGAGTCAGTCACATCGCTGTCATCTGCTGCGAATTAAGCTTTGCAAAGCGAAGACTTATAGGGCAAAGATGATTCACGATAAGAATGGCACCGACATATTCGTCGTAAGGTGCGGCCCCGAATAAATGGACCTCCTTTCGCCTACAGCTTATCGGCGCGAATTGTGTAGAATACACATAACATTCGCGATTTTGAGAGTTTTGATGCACGCAGTTAAGATCGATACGACGCAATCCGGGCCAAATGACCGCCTTTTAGGTTTTGAAGGTCAGGCAGGACTGTTCATGCGCGCCAAGAGATACACACTTACCCATACTATGCAGCCCCTTTTACCGCCTGAAATGCGAGTAACCGAGCGGCGCAACGGAGTTACCCATGTCAAAGAAAATGCTTATCGACGCCTCCCACCCGGAAGAAACGCGCGTCGTCATAGTCGACCACAACCGTGTTGAAGAATTAGATTTTGAAAGCCGCAATAAGCGCCAGCTTCGCGGCAATGTTTACCTTGCACGTGTCACCCGAGTAGAGCCTTCCTTACAAGCCGCCTTTATTGAATATGGCGGTAACCGCCATGGCTTTTTGGCGTTTTCCGAAATTCATCCGGATTACTACCAAATCCCTTATGAAGACCGCATGGCCCTTCTGGAGGAGCAGGAAGAAGAGCTTGAAGAAGACATCTCTGATGATGAAGACGAAGGAGATGATGTTGAGGCCAAAGATGAAGACCGTGACGAAAATATAGACCCGGACGAAGAAGACGCCGCTGACGAAAATGACGCCGAAGTTGCTGATGAACAAGCCAAAGTCGCCAGTACGCGCCGCAAGCGCATGTCACGTCGCCGCTATAAAATCCAAGAAGTCATTAAACGCGGTCAAATCCTACTGGTCCAAGCTGTAAAAGAAGAGCGCGGCAATAAAGGCGCGGCCATGACATCCTATTTATCATTGGCCGGGCGTTATTGCGTTCTTATGCCGAACACACCGCGTGGTGGCGGCATTTCCCGCAAAATTTCAAATGGGTCCGATCGTAAACGTCTCAAATCCGTTATGAGTGAGCTGGAAGTTCCTCAAGGCATGGGCGTTATCGTCAGAACGGCCGGTGCGAAACGTACAAAAGCTGAGATTAAACGCGATTATGAGTATCTCTCGCGTTTATGGAGTGACATTAGAGAGAAAACGCTCAAATCAATCGCACCCGCCCTGATTCACGAAGAAGGCAATTTGGTCAAACGCTCAATCCGTGATCTCTATAATAAAGAGATTGATGAAGTCCTCGTCGAGGGCGAAGACGCTTATAAAACAGCCAAGAAGTTCATCAAAATGTTGATGCCGAGCCATGCGAAATTCGTTAAACAATATAAGGACGATATTCCGCTTTTCTTGCGTTACGGCGTAGAACGTCAAATTGAGAACAGCCTTTCTCCGCTCGTTCAGCTCAAATCCGGTGGCTATCTCGTTATTCACCCGACAGAAGCCCTTGTCTCTGTTGATGTGAACTCAGGCCGTTCAACCAAAGAACGCAATGTCGAGCGCACAGCTCTAAAGACCAATATTGAAGCGGCTGAAGAAGTGGCGCGTCAAATGCGTCTGCGTGACCTTGCGGGTCTCGTTGTGATTGATTTCATTGATATGGATGAGCACAAAAACAATCGAGCCGTCGAACGCAAAATGAAGGAAGCTCTCACCAAAGACCGTGCGCGCATCCAAACCAGCCGCATTTCTCAATTCGGCCTGATGGAAATTTCACGTCAACGCCGCCGTCGCAGCTTGTTGGAAGGCTCAACAACGAGCTGCCCGCACTGTGCAGGCGTGGGTCGTAAGCGCACCGTCGAAAGCAGCGCCCTCGCCGCTATTCGCGCCGTTGAGGAAACAGCCGTCCGCGGTGAAGCGGAACGTATTCGTTTGAAAGTTTCTCCTGATGTCGCTTTTTATCTCATCAATGAAAAACGTGATTTGCTAACCCAAGTGGACATGGACGGCGGTGTATTCACGGAAGTGGCGGCGGAAGATAGCCTCATTCGTCCGGATTATGAGATTGAAATCCTGAAAAAGAAAAAACGAAACGCCCCTGATCCACTAGAAGAGATTGAAAAAGAGTTCCGACGTCAGCGTCAACTCGAAAAGAGCAAACCGAAGAAAAAGAAAAAATCTGAAGAAAGTGAAGAAGAGGAAGACGCTTCAGAGGCTTCTGATACAGAGACGCAAGATAAACCCGAAGGCGAACGTAGTAGTAAGCGACGTGGTCGTCGCGGTCGTCGTGGGGGTCGTGGACGCTCTCGTAACCGTGAAGAAATTTCAGAAGAGACGGCAGAAAACCAACCCAATGAGGAAGAAGCAACCGAAAGCACAGAGGCGAAAACTGACTCTGCGGCAGCCGAAGACAAACCCAAACGCCGTCGGGGTCGCCGCAAAGCCCCTGCACGCAAATCTGAAACGACTGCTGAAGACGGGTCTGATGAGAATGCAAACGCTGAAACGTCCGACACCGTAGAGGCTAAAGAAGAGAAGGCCAAGTCACGCTCCACGCGTCGTCGACGTGCACCGTCCAAGAAAAAAGACGCTGAGACATCATCTGATGAAAAAGAGTCAGACACCAAAGCCAAAGTGAAAGATGACATTGAAGAAGAGACTTCAACAAAATCGAAGCGATCGGTCAAAGGGACCCGACGACCCGCCCCAAAGCGTAAGCCCAAGGCTGAGGAAGAAGTAACCGCCGAAGAAAAGCCTAAGCGCAAACGCAAGTCTCCTGCGAAGAAGGCTGAGACTAAAGAGGAAGCCGTCGAGCCTAAGAAAACAACGGCCAAGCGCACACGCAAAGCGCCAACAAAAAAAGCCTCAACCGATGCTAAAGAGGAAACAGTAAAAGAAGAGAGCGCTAAGCCGAAAAAAGCCGCCTCAAAATCATCTAGCTCAAAGTCTTCGTCCCGCAGACGCGCAGCACCTAAAAAGCCTGTAAAATCTGAGGAGGCGAAAGAAGAAGCCTCTGCTAAAGAGAAAAAGGCCCCGGCAAAACGCAAAGCCTCAACTAAGGCAAAAAACGCCAATGTGAAGAAAGCGGAAGAAACTTCTGAAGAAGAAGCTCCTAAAAAGTCTGCGCGGAGACGGGCTGCACCTAAAAAAAAAGTGACTGAACAGGCAGAGACCGAAACACCAAAGGCCCAAACCGAAGAAACTCCGGGAACGGAAAAGAAACCGAGCAAAAAGAAACGCGGTTGGTTTGGTCTTAAAAAGTAAGGTCACCGTTCAAACTGTGATCGGTATAATGCCGAGCCAATGTTTGCTAGTCACTGTAATGTTACGCCTGCGTAACTTGACCCAATAAGTCGACTTTGGGACTATGATCTAAATTTAATAGGACCCAATTGTGTTTTCTAAAATGATATTCCGCAGTCTAAAAGTCAGCGCTTTAGCGCTAAGCTGCGCTTTTTTGCCTGTTATGGAGGCCAATGCGCAGTCATTGCTTCGCGACACAGAGATTGAAGAAACCCTTGAAGAATTCACGGTTCCAATCTTAAGAGCAGCAGGCCTCTCTCCGAAATCCGTCGATTTATATCTGGTCAATGACCCGTCTCTGAACGCGTTTGTGACGCGAGGACAAAACATATTCCTTCACAGCGGCCTTATTCTGGAAGCGAAAACGCCGAATGAGCTCAAGGGCGTCATTGCTCATGAAGCGGGTCATATCGTCGGCGGTCATATCGTTCGCTCAGATTATGGCAATCGGAGTGCCTATGGTTCTATGCTGATTGCCGCCGGCCTTGGTATTGCCGCTATTTTGGCAGGGGAAGGCTCTGCCGGTGCGCTTATTTTGGGCGGCTCAACGCAATTTGGTACACTAGAAGTCTTAGCCTATTCACGGGTCAATGAATCATCTGCCGACCAATATGCGATGAACTTCATGGAGGCGACGGGCCAATCCGGGGCCGGTTTAATCGCCTTTTTCGAGAAGTTCAGAGCCCAAGAAGTGTTATCACAAGCGCGGCGTTACCCTTATTTCCGAAGTCATCCACTGTCCTCCAATCGTATTGATGCTCTGAGAGAACGTGTCGAAGAGAGCCCTTATACGGATGTAAAAGACTCACCCGAAGACCAACATAATCATGAAATGATGAAAGCAAAATTGCGGGGTTTCTTGGAAGGCCCACAAATTGTTTTCTCGCGTTACCCGCTTTCCGACCAAAGTCAGTATGCACGCTATGCACGCTCCGTCGCACATTTTAGATCCGCTGACCTGCGTAGTGCATTGAAAGAAGTCGATTCTTTAATCGCTGAGGAAGCAGACAACCCTTATTTCCATGAGTTGAAAGCACAAATCCTTTATGAAAGTGGTCAGCGTGAAGCAGCTCTGCCTTCCGCACGTAAGGCGTTAGCACTGAAACCTGATGCTCCCTTGCTCAAAATTGCTTTGGCGCAGTCTTTAATCGAAACACGCGAAGCAACTCAGGTGGAAGAAGCCGTTGAGCTTATAAAAGCTGCACTGCAAAGCGAACGCGACAATAGTTATGGCTGGTATTTGCTCTCCACTGCTTATGGACAACAAGGTAAAGAGGCCTTGGCTAAATATGCCAGTGCAGAAAGATTTTACGCTGTGGGTGATATTCAGCGCGCACGTTCCTTTGCGCAGCGTGCTCAAGAAGACTTACCTAGAAATGAGCCGTCTTGGCGGCGTGCCTCTGACATTATTGTCGTGGCCGATGCGCAATTAGCCAAGAGCAGAAATAGTCGTCGTGGTCCTAAACCTCTAACCGTGACAACTTCACAATCCAGTGAACGCATTACAAACTGGTGATTTCTCTCAATACTTATTAATATCTGTCTGATAAGCGGCCTTGAAAATTTATCGGCTTAAATTGCCATGGACGAGACTTACGCATGAAACACTTCCTACTCGCAGCTTCAATCTCTGCACTTTCCTTATCCTTTAGCGGTTGCGCACAAGCCGGACCAAGTGACCTCAAAAAGGCTGAAGTCGAAGAGATTATCAAAGACTATCTTATGGAAAATCCAGAGATTATTCGGGACGCTCTGATAGAGCTTGAAAATCGTGCTGACCGCGAAGCAATTGCGGCGGTTTCCGATCAATTGTTCAATGACCCGCGTGACGTTGTGATTGGGCCGAAGGATGCCAAAGTTACGATCGTCGAGTTCTTTGATTATAATTGCGGTTTTTGTAAAAATTCTACGGGTTGGTTGAAGAACGTAATGGAAGAACATCCAGATGATGTTCGCGTGATATTCAAAGAACTTCCTATTCTCGACAACCGTACACGGACCTCACGAAACGCCGCCAAAGCCGCCCTCGCCGCCGCGCGTCAGGGTAAATATACGACAGTACATTTTGCCCTTATGAAAGAGCGCGTATTATCCGCTGATCGTGTGCGTGAAATCGTTGAGGAAGCCGGATTGGATATGAAGAAATTTGGTGCAGATATGGCTGATGTGGCACTGGACCGTCAGATCGAAGACACGATTCTGCTGTCAAACCGTATCCCACAATTGACAGGGACACCCTTCTTTATGGTCAATGAAGATTATGTTTCAGGCGCTAATCTAGAGCGATTGGATGAATTATTGGAAGCCGCATTAGAGAGCTAAGGCGCGTATATCGTATAGATAACGTCAGCGCTTAAGACGCCTGTTCCCATCGAAAAGTCATAATTGCTGCCGTTCACCCCTGCCCCACGCAGATTATAAACAGACGCAAACCCGGCAGCTTGCTGCGCTAACGTGCCATTCGTACGGGCCGTGCGGCGACCGCCATCGAAGACCTTTTGCGGAGCTCCGTCGAGATCAGCCAATGTCCAAAGCTGTGACGTATTACCAATCACTACGCCCTGCCCTCCTACTGACGGATTTTGTGACCGTTGACCTATTGAAGGAGAAGCGGGCGTCCGGACGACGAGCCGATAGGAGATATTTGAGAGGTCAAGCCCTGTAAAATCACCTTCCGCTTTCAAGTTTCCAGCTTGGGCAAAAATATCAAAGGGCGCATTAGAGGCCACAAAAAACCAAGCAAACCTAACCTGATTGCCTAACAGATCAATGTCGGTCGAAGAATCTAACCCAAAGGCCGTATAGCTGTCATTTTCGTCCAACATTTGAAAAGACGGATTATTCACATATTGCCCGCCTGATGTTGGGTTACGGATTTCAAAGGGCCAACCGCCCGACGTTCCATCACTTATCGGATCAAATGGATAATTTACAGGAACACCATCTGTTGCAATCAGATCGTTTCCTTCGCTGCCTGAGGCCACGCCATCTAATAGTACAAAGTCATGAACAATGGGTGCCTCACCATCATTTTCAATAAAATCAGCGCCGGAAAAAACGACAACGACAGGCCCCGCTCTAAAAAATGGGCGATCGATCGTCGACGCCGCTAAAGTGCTTGGCACCGTTAGGCACAAAGCAAAAGCCGCTAAACGCGTAACAAATTTCTGTCTTATTTTCCCCAAACCCATGAAAGTTATTAGGAATAACAGGGTTAAATTTCCGTTTCTTTAAACTTCTTCGAACAGAACAAAACATAAACATTTATTGACTTATTTCTTTTACCCCCTAAAACAACAAGTACTGGAGACTCAATTTTGCCGAAACCTTCTTCTCAATTTGTTTGTCAATCCTGCGGGACTGTCCACGGTAAATGGGCCGGACGGTGTGATGCCTGTGGTGAATGGAACACACTCGTCGAAGAAATTACGGCACAAAATGAACGTCCTGCCCATAAACGCCGCAAAGGGCGGTCTATCGATTTTGTTGACTTGGGCGGCGAAAGCCAAGATGTGCCTCGTATCAAAACGGGCATTGCTGAATTGGATCGCGTGACCGGCGGTGGACTTGTTGCAGGATCAGCCCTGCTCGTTGGGGGTGATCCGGGCATTGGAAAATCCACGCTCCTTCTCCAAGCTGTTGGACGACTTGCTAAGAATGGCGTCAAAACCGCTTATGTTTCCGGAGAAGAATCTGTTGGACAGGTCAGACGTCGCGCAAAACGTCTGGGCCTTGCAGAAAACCCGGTTTCCCTCGCTGCTGAAACGTCTCTTGGCCCCATTATAGATGGCCTTCTGGCAGAAAAGCCTGATGTGGTGATTATCGACTCGATACAGACGCTTTGGTCAGATCAGCTTGGCGCAGCCCCGGGTACTGTTGCCCAAGTGCGTGCTTGTGCGCAGGAACTCACCCGATTTGCCAAAAAACGCGGTACATGTGTCATCATCGTCGGACATGTCACCAAGGACGGCCAGATTGCCGGCCCCCGCGTGGTTGAACATATGGTGGATGCCGTTCTTTATTTTGAAGGCGACCGCGCCCATCAATTCCGTATTTTACGCGCGCACAAAAACCGTTTCGGCCCAACAGATGAAATTGGCGTTTTCGAAATGCGCGAAAGTGGTCTTAATGAAGTCCCGAACCCCTCTGCCCTCTTCCTCAATGGGCGCGGGGATTTATCGAGCGGAGCCGCCGTCTTTGCGGGGCTTGAAGGCACGCGCCCCGTATTGACCGAAATACAGGCACTCGTTGCACCGGCTGCCTTTGGCACGCCGAGACGCGCCGTTGTTGGTTGGGATAGTAGCCGCCTTGCTATGGTTCTCGCCGTTTTAGAAGCCCGATGCGGTGTAAGCTTTGCCGGGAAAGATGTTTATCTGAATGTCGCCGGTGGATTGCGAATCAATGAACCTGCGGCTGACCTTGCTGTTGCCGCGGCTTTAGTCTCATCCGCCTTTGATATGCCATTACCTGCGGATACGGTTGTTTTTGGCGAAATTAGCCTTTCAGGCGATGTTCGAGCCGTCGGGCGATCTGATGCTAGGCTAAAAGAAGCGGCAAAACTGGGGTTTAAGAAGGCCATCGCCCCTCGCCCCATAAAACGTGACCATGAAAATGACTCCTCTGCTCTGCCAATTATTGCAATCAAGGCTTTGCCCGACCTCGTTCGCCGTGTAGAAGCGAGCGCAGAAGCAGGTCCAAACTGGGAACGAAACTGGGCCGCATAGATTAAAGGCGACGCCCCGCATGAGTATTGGCCCTTACACTTTCAACGGCTTTGATGTTGTTGTTCTTCTCATTCTGCTGATTTCACTTATTATCGCGGTGCAGCGTGGATTTTTAAGAGAGGTACTCTCTCTTATTTCTCTCTTAATAGCCGGTATCATCACCCTCTTCGTTTGGGGAAAGTTCCGTTATGCCGCGCAAGATTTCATATCACCCGGATGGTTAGCCGATACAGCGCTGGGGGTTGGTACATTTATACTGGTTTATTTGATTGGCGTATTCATTCTAACGAAGATCTTTGGCAAGCTTGATGCGCCCTCAACAAAATTCGTAAACCGTCTATTAGGGGCAGGGTTTGGTATATTTAGAGGTCTCGTCTTAGCGTCACTCGGTGTCATGGTGCTCACATCTTCACACAAAGCCAGTCTTGAAGCGCAAGAAACGCGGGCCACACTCGAAGCCAAAGGGCTCTATGACGAGCTCAAAACAACCTACCCAGAGTCATTCCAAGAACAGATGGAAAATGGTATTCAGCCTCCGCCGGAATATCTTCAAAACTCGACGTTTTATCCGCTGTTAGACAGCATTGGGAACGTCATTCGGAACTTGCCTTTTGCAGAAATGCGGTCATACGCAGATCGTATTAAGGACGGTGACATCGAAGGGATTAGCCAGGAGATTCTTCAATGACAGATTTCTCAAAAGACCTGCAGAATAATCCGACCTGCGAGATTGATATAAGCGCGGATAAAATCAAAGAAGAGTGTGGCGTCTTTGGTATATTTGGCATTGAAAATGCGGCGTCTATGACGGCTCTCGGTCTTCACGCCCTCCAACATCGCGGTCAAGAAGCCTGCGGCATTGCCAGTTCCGACGGCAAGCGTTTCCATACCGAGCGTCACTTAGGCCTCGTTGGAGACAACTTCACGGGCGAAGATCCATCCGAACGCCTTCCCGGACACATATCTATCGGACATAATCGTTATTCGACGGCAGGCCAGACTATCCTTAGAAATGTCCAACCTCTTTTTTCAGAGCTTCACTCGGGCGGCTTTGCGCTGGCCCATAACGGCCATATCACGAATGCCTATACTATTCGCGAGCAACTCGTTGAAAAAGGCGCGCTCTTCCAATCAACCTCTGACACAGAAGTCGTGATTCACCTTATCGCTCGCGCGAAAAAAGGTGAATTTATTGACCGTTTTGTAAATGCGATCCGACAAGTGGATGGTGGTTATGCTTTCGTCGGTATGACAAAAGATATGCTTCTTGGGGCGCGTGACCGCTTTGGCATTCGTCCTCTTCTGATTGGGCGTCTGGGCGATAGCTATATTCTCGCTTCTGAAACCTGTGCTTTTGATATGATTGGCGCAACATTCATTCGTGAAGTCGAAGCCGGCGAAGTCGTCGTCATCAATGCAGACGGTATTCGCTCTTTCACAGCCTTTCCAAATGCAACCCCTCGCCCTTGTATATTTGAATTTGTCTATTTCGCACGCCCTGACAGCATTGTTGGCGGCAAGAGCGTTTACGAAGTCCGCAAACGTATGGGGCATCGTCTGGCACAAGAAACACCGGCAGATGTTGATGTGATTATCCCCGTACCGGATAGTGGTGTCCCGGCGGCCCTTGGGTTCTCCCAAGAAACGGGCATTCCGTTTGAGCTAGGCATTATCCGAAATCATTACGTCGGACGGACTTTCATCCAACCCACACAGCAAATCCGGGATATGGGTGTCCGTCTAAAACATTCCGCAAATCGTGCCATGATTGAAGGCAAGCGCGTTTTATTGGTGGATGACTCAATTGTTCGCGGTACGACCTCCACAAAAATCGTCCGCATGATTAAAGCGGCAGGCGCCAAAGAAGTCCATTTCCGCTCCGCCTCTCCGCCCATTAAACATCCGGATCATTACGGCATTGATATGCCGACAAAAGAGAAACTAATTGCGGCCAATTATGACCTCAAAGCCATGACAGAGATGTTGGAAGTTGACAGTCTTGGATTCTTATCCGTCGAAGGCTTGTATTGGGCAATGGGTGAAACAGAACGCTTGGCTGACGCTCCGCAATTTACAGATCATTGCTTCACAGGTGACTATCCGACCCCTCTTATAGATAGAGATCGCGACGCCTCCGGTGTTAGCAAACAGCTCTCTTTCCTTGTTGAAGTCGCCTAAGAGTCACAAAGGTAAAACCATGTCTCAGTCTCTCAAAGGTCGTGTCACATTGGTGACAGGCGCGTCGCGCGGTATTGGCTATTTTGCTGCAAAAGCGCTTGCCGAAGCGGGCTCGGATATTATTGCCCTCGCCCGCACTCAAGGCGGATTAGAGGCGCTTGATGATGAAATCAAAGCCACAGGGCAAAGCTGCACGATTGTCCCCATGGACCTTACTCAGCCCGATGGAATCGATCGTTTAGGCGCTATTATCCATGAAAGATGGGGCAAGTTGGACGGCTTGTTTGGTAACGCGGCCATGCTTGGTGATATCACACCTGTCCCGATGCTTGACCCCAAAACATGGGATAAACTCATCGCGGTCAACCTCACAGCAAATTATCGCCTCATTCGGTCTTTAGACCCCATTTTAAGAGCGTCCGACGCAGGACGCGCGCTCTTTGTGACATCTGGTGTCGCCAATTCGCGTCGCGCCTATTGGGGGCCTTATGCGGCGACAAAATCAGGCCTTGAAGCGCTGGTTCAATGTTATGCCAATGAAGCAGCGGTCACATCGCTTAAGGTCAACTTGCTTAATCCCGGTGCCATGCGAACCGCTATGCGCGGTAAAGCCATGCCAGGCGAAGACCCAAGCACGCTTCCCGACCCTTGGGATGTCGCCCCTCTCATCGTAGAGATGCTCTCAGCAAGTTACGAAGAAACAAATCAAATCGTGAACTACCGCGACACGCTTTAATTCGTGAGGATCACACGGTAGCGGGCTTTTCCGCTTTCCAAATGCTCAATCGCGTCATTGACTTTTTCCATGGGGAAGTATTCCACCATGGGTTTGATGTCATGACGTGTACAAAACTCGAGCATACGGGCCACCATTTCTGGTGATCCCGTATCGGAACCGCCGACTGACTTACCCCCGGAAATCAACGAAAAGGCCGGAATGCCCATCGGCTTATCGACCGCCCCTACTGTGATGAGTTGTCCATCGGCTCGCAAAGTTAAGAGATAAGTCGGCCAATCCAAATTCACATTCACCGTAGACAGAATGAAATCAAACTTGCCGCTCAAGGCCTTCATGGCATCGGCATCGCGACTATTCGCAATATGATGCGCACCAAGGTCTCTCAACTCTTGTTCTTTATCCATAGAGGTCGTAAACGCCGTGACCTCACAGCCCCAAGCCCGGGCAAACTGCACAGCGAGATGCCCCAAACCGCCAATCCCAATCACGGCAATCCGGTCTGTCGGTTTCAGCCCAAAATTCACCATAGGCGCAAAGACTGTAATCCCGCCGCAAAAAAGCGGCCCGGCAGATTTAGCGTCCATATCGTCCGGCAGAGGTACGGCCCAGATATCTTGTACATAAATGCGGTCGGCAAATCCGCCCTTCGAAATAATGGTCGGCACACCGGTTTGACAGCGTTGTTGCGATCCGGTCAAACAAGGCGAACAATGCATACAGGATTTGGCATTCCACCCTATACCCACCGTCTGTCCGACTTTCAGATGCTTTACTGCGCTGCCAACCGTCACGATTTTCCCGACGGCCTCATGCCCCGGCACCATAGGGTAAGAACTAAACCCCCACTCATTATTGATCATGGACATATCAGAATGGCACAGCCCGCAGGCCGATATCGCGACCTCAACATGGTCGTCAGGGAGTTCGCCCGGATCATAACTAAAAGCCTCTAGGGCTCCGCCCGCCTCCATAGCTGCATAAGCTTTAATCTCTGACATAAGGACTCCGAATTAGGGCAAGCTAGACGGATCAAATTGAAATAATCCATCAATGGGTTCTTCCAGAACATGCGCGATACGAAAGGCAAGTTCAAGGGATGGCGCGTACCGCCCCGCTTCCACGGCAATAATCGTTTGGCGAGTAGCCCCTACGCGCTCGGCTAATTCGGCTTGAGACAGGCCTTGAATGACCCGGGCCACCTTTATGCGGTTGGTGATATTTGATTTCTTCCCGCCCATGATTAATGCCTATAGGCCCAAATGATGGTGCCATGGCGATAAATGTCTGCGACGTAACTCGCAAAGCAAAGCACGAATAACATTTGCACGGGTTCAATCACGGAAACCGGCCCTTGATAGTCTCCACCGACAACATATTGGATCAACAGCGTCACAAGTATGATACCAATGCCAAGCTGCAAAAGACCGTATCCCGCATGACTGCCGCGCCTCGCAATATCAATATCGCGCTCATCTTTTTCAAACTTCACCTTGCGTTTGCGCATTTCAAACAC